>CALWLD010000038.1 GCA_944381435.1 uncultured Clostridia bacterium | reverse complement strand
AGCGGGATCTGTGTGACAGATGGTTATCAGGTATATCATTCCATCGCAGATGAACGGGAGGATCTGACGATTGCCGGCTGCTGGTCTCACGCCCGGCGTGGATTTGCCGATGTGGTAAAAGCTGCTGGAAAAAAGGATGTGGGTATCCGGCAGTCGGTTGCTTATAAAAGCCTGCAGCTAATACAGACCATGAGTCGGTATGAAGAAAAATTAGCCAAGATGGAACCCGCTGAGCGTCTGGAAGCACGTATCCACTATGTACTTCCGCTGGCAGATGCTTTTTTTGCGTACCTGAAATCCAAGGAAGGCAGCGTTGCACCGAAATCAGCGACGGGAAAGGCGATCCGATATTGCCTGAACCAGGAAAGATTTCTGCGGGTTTTTCTGACGGACGGTTATGTACCGATGACAAACAATGCTGCGGAACGCAGTATCCGTCCATTTACGGTGGGAAGAAACAACTGGTTTCAGATAGATACAGTCAGCGGAGCCAAAGCCAGCGCAATCGCATACAGTATTGCCGAGACAGCAAAGGCAAACCATCTGAAACCTTATGAGTATTTCCGCTATCTTCTGGAAGAGCTGCCAAGACATGGAGAATTGGAAGAACTTTCTTATGTTGAACAGCTGCTTCCGTGGTCAGAGACATTGCCGGAGTGTTGCTACCAGAAAAAACATCCATCAACGGATTAGGTTTGTTCCTATCTGCCGCCTACAAAAGGCGGCATTAATTTTAGCTGGTACTGACTATGGAGCATTTACGGACTTATTCTCCGGAAGTCACTTATGTTCTGGAATACACTCCAAGCAAAATTGATGATTCTGAGATTATCAAAATGGCAGACAGTGCTGAACTTGTCGAATAAGCCAGAGCCAAAGGTTATTCTCCATAACTGGTGTATAATCTTTGGCTTTTACTCAAATAGAAAATCTGGATTTTCTTGTTTTTACAACAAGACAATCTTTTTTTCATCAAAGTAGCCTATTTCCCGACTAACTTATTGAGTTTTCAACGCCAGAGGATTATAATAGACACAATAAGATGAAAAGGAGGATACATTTTGAAAGTTAGCTATAAAAAACTGTGGTATTTGTGTGTGGAACGAGAAATCGGAAAAGCCGAACTTCGCAAGCGGACTGGACTATCCTCTGCCACATTTACAAAACTAAGGCGAAATCAGGAGGTAAATCTTTCTGCACTTCTGAAGATTGCCGAGGTTATGAATTGCAATGCCGGAGATATGATGGATTTTGTACCCGACGATACTGTTATCGAACAAGAAGAACCCGAAAAATGATCCTCTGTTATGGTTTGCTGAGACATACATCTGTCCACCACTTTTTATATAATGATTTCAAAAACAGGGGAATCCAGCAGACCAAGAATGGAGGTTGTTATGGAAAGCACAAAGCACGATAGGTTATTAGAAATCTTCTTCCGAAGCCTAAGGGGCGAGGACTTATCTGTCCAAAGGCTTGCAGAAGAATATAGTGTTTCAACCAAAAGTATAAGCCGAGACATTAACGACTTGAAAGCCTTCCTTGCAGATCATAGACAGTTAGTCGGAAACACAGAGTTGGTCTACTCCAGTCAAGCCAAATGCTACCGCTTATATATGGATGAGTTTCTAACCAATCAAGAATTGTTTGCACTACTTGAAGTAATGATTGGTTCAAGAGCTTTTTCTAAGGAGGAACTATTAACCTTAACAAACAAGCTGAAAGGGTTTACTACCGTTCAAGATCGTCCGATGTTAAACGACTTAATCCGTAAGGAGCTATACCATTACACAGAGATCAAACATGACTGCGTTAGCGTTCAGGAGACCCTTTGGAAACTTGCGAAGTGCATCACAGAAAAAAGAGAGATTACAATTGAGTATTATAGAGCCGACAGAGCTTGGAAAACACATCGTATCCGTCCTGCTTCTGTGATGTTTACAGATAACTTCTTCTATTTAATTGCTTTTAACACAGAGGGAACCCCGGATAAGCCCTTGTATTTCCGTGTAGATAGAATTAAATACATAACCGAACATAGAAAGAAATTCACTCATGACGAAGCTCCTGACTTTGATGAAGGACTGTTACGGAAAAGAAGTTTATTCATGTGGCCTGGAAAGCTAAGAACTATTCAGTTTGAATTTACTGGTGCTGCTATTCAAGCAGTCCTTGACAAACTACCAACAGCCAAAATTATTGAACGCAACGGTAGAACATACACTATCGAAGCAGATGTGTATGGAGATGGAATAAAAATGTGGCTGCTAAGCCAAGGTCGTCGAGTAAGAGTAACTGCGCCCGAGGATTTTGTTGAAGAAATGAGGCAAGAGATTTTACGTATGAGTGCAAATTATTGCATATAGCTTCGTCACGCAAGGAGGATGAAATGTATCCTAAAATTGAAAAACCTACTGAAGCTCCGCAAGAAACTTCTACACCAGGAACATATCCCATTTCCATGGAGAGCTTCAAGGAAAAGATTGAAAAGATGTTTTCCCGATCC
>CALWLD010000037.1 GCA_944381435.1 uncultured Clostridia bacterium | reverse complement strand
CTCTTTAGAGGCTTACAACAAGAAAAAAGCCCTTATAGGGCTTGAGCAAACCACCCGTTTAACGGGTGGTTTTGATTGATAGTAATTTAATATATAATAGAAATATAGAAATAATTTCATATTTAATATAATATATTTCTAGCTCATTTATATATTTAACAATAGGTACTCCTAAAATAATGCTTTTTACTAATTTATTATTTATATTTTTAATACAATTTAATTATAAAATTAATATTAAAGATAAAATATTACTATCCTTAAGTTTATATTTTATTATGTTTATAATAGATATATTTAATACATTTATATTAAATACGGTAAATAAAAATTTTAATAATGTATATTTTGGTTTTAAATATATTAAATTATATTATATAATTTTAAGTATTATTTTACTTATTATAGTAATTAATACTTTAAAACTTTTTAAAAATATGAAATTTAGATTTTGTATTCCAAATAAATTTTTTCTTATATTATTAATAGTTCCTTTTATGAGTATATATTTAATATTAATGTTGTTAAACATATTAATAACTTATAAAAAGGAGCTTTTTATAACAGTATTTATTGTATTTTTTAAAATGTTGCTGTATTTTTAACATATAAATATATAATTGAAATTATGATACAAAAAGAAGAAAAAAACATATTAGAAAGAATATATACAAATTATATAGAGTAATTTGAATTAATAAAAGAAAATTTTGAAAGTTTAAATATATTAAAACACGATTTAAAAAAATATATTTCCTATGTAAATAAATTAATTTTAGATGAAAACTATGATGAAGTACTAAAATTTATAAAGGAAATAAATAGTGTAGATAAATTTAAAAATAATGAAAATATTATAAAAACAAATAATACTTACATTCATACCATATTAAATTTAAAATTAAACGAGGCAATAGGAAATAATATAAATATTGAAATAGATATAAATGTTCCATATGAGATAAATATACCTTCAGTAGATATTATATGTTTATTAGGAAATTTATTAGATAATTGTATTGAGGCAAATCTTAAATTAAATGAAAAAGAGAGATATAATTTGCTTAAAATGAAATATCATAATAAAACGTTATTAATTAGTTTAGTTAATAAATATGATAATATTATATTAGATAATAATGGGTGTATTTTAACATCAAAAACTAATAGAAATAAAAAATATGGTTTAGGATTAAAAATAGTAGAGGAAGTAATAAAAAAATATGATGGGATGTTAGAAATAAAAACAAATAATAATAAGTTTGAATTAAATATAATAATAAATATAAATTAAAATATACGAATTATGTCAAAAAACATACGAATTATGACATAGTTGGTTTTTTGTAAAAAATATATGATATTATATATTTATAAATTTTGGAAATGTTTGAGGAGGAATTAGATTATGAAGCATATTAAATTTTTAAATACAGAAAAATTACTAATTTTACTATCATTTTTAACATTTCAGTAACAAGTTTTAATGTAAATACAACTTGTATGTTTTTTATTAACCAACCTATAATATCAGAAAAAGCTAAAAAGCTACGTAAGTTTTAGGTATGGAAAGTATAACAACAAAAATTTGTAAACAGTCTTATTAGTAGTAATATAATAAAAAAGAAGATGTAGAAATATATAGTTATGGATTTAAAGAAATGATATTTATAATAATAAATACAATAACTACAATATTTATAGGGTTAATATTTAATAAAATATTTGAAGTTATATTATTTATGATTACATATATACCTATAAGAGTTTATGCTGGCGGATACCACTCAAGAACAAAATTAGGTTACTATATATTTTCTGTATTAATGTTAGTAAATATATGTTACACATTAAAATTTAATTTATTACAAAATAGTTCAGTAATAATAATTTTATTTACTATATCTAGTAGTATAATTTTATATTTAGCACCTGTTGAAGATAAAAACAAACCACTAGATGAAATAGAAACAAAAGTTTACAAAAAAAGAACAATAAGAAATTTAATTATAGTTTTAAGTATTTTATGTATAACTTTAATTTTAAATAAAATAAATATTTATACTTGCATTTGTGTTTCTTTAGTATGTAATAATATAATGGTTATACTTGGTAAATATAAACTTAAAATAAAGAAGGAGAAATGTTATGAATATTTGTGATTTAAAGTTATTATCGGAAATTTGTCCAAACTTAGATTATTATGATCTTATTTTAGGTTGTTGTATAAGGAATAGCTTATGTAAATTTAAATATATGGAAAAGGAAATTTTTTTCACACTAGGAAGAAATTTTGCAATATTAACTGAATTTTTAGATAAACTAAATATATCTTATACTGATATAAGTTTTGAAACACTAATTAATTTAAAAGACTTTAATGACATAATTATTTTATTTCCTAAACAAATTCTAGATTTGGATATTAATAAAATATCAAGTTTAAATAATATTTTCATAGTATATTCTGCATTTAAAATATATTCAATTGATAAACTAAATCAAATAATTTATTTTTGTTTAGAAGGAAATAATACAAACTTTAATAATAAAATTAATTTTAAAGATTTTGAGAAACTTTGTAGTACAAATTCTGTACCTTTTGAAAAAGTAATTAAAATTATTAAAATTAAAGATATAGAATATAATTTAGATAAAAGAATTATATTAAATTTAATGATTGAAAATATGAATTTTAATATAAATAATTGTAATTATAATTGTAATTATTATAATGTAACTACTGGAATTCAATTTTATGATTTATTTAAGGAAAAGCTGTATCATCTATCATTAAAAAAAAATGATAGTTCAGAAAATAAAATTAAGTATCATTTATTTATTTCATCATTAAGAAGTGGTACTTTTGATTTTTTTAGAAGTGAATTTAGTAATGCTTTAAAAAATACTAATTATTTAGATGAACAAACAATAGGTATATTAAATAAACTATTAAGAGAAGTTTCTAATTTATATATTAAAATTTTACAATCTGAAAGAAAGTTCCAATGTTCTTATAGTAATTTAGATATTAATAATATTAAGCAAATTGAAATTACAATTTTTAATAAAATTTTAGAGAAAGTGAATGGTATATATAATGATTTTTAATATAACAGATGAAATTTTATTTGATTCAGATAATTTGTTTATAATTAATAGTCAAAACTATGAAAGTTATTTAAAACATAAAGACTTTGATGAATTAAAACAAAAAAAATTTCTAAATATCCTTATATAATATTTTTATCATCTACAAGATGTAATTTATCTTGTGGATATTGTTTTGCTAACGAGGGAACATATTTAGAAAAAGAAGAAAAAAGATTTTTTGATTTTGAATCATATAAGTACGTATTTGAAGAAACGTTAAAACAATATGGTGGTGTTAAAAGTATAAACTTTTTTGGTGGAGAACCTTTATTAAATTTTAAAGAAATAAAAAAGTTTGTTGAATATTTATATAATAATTATACAAATAAGATTCCAAATCTTTCAATTGCTACAAATGGTACAATTTTTAATGAAAATATAAAAGAATTTTTAGAAAAGTATAAAGTACACATTGGTTGTAGTTTAGATGGAACAAAAGAATTTAATGACTTATCTAGGTTTGGTAAAAATATAGATAGCGTTTATGATAAAGTTATTAATACATTAAGTCATTTTAAAGATTCTGATATACTGAAAGTGATACAAATAACACTAAATAAGAATCATATTTTAAATTATGAAAAGGGAGATATTGTAAAGTGGCTAAAAACAATAGAAAACATAGGAATTGATTCTTATGAAATTGTACCTGTAACCTCTAGTGATAATAGATATCATATAGATTTAAGTGATAAAGAAATATATGAAAAATTTGAGTTAATGGTATCAGAATATGCAGATTATATTTTACAAATATTTAGAGATGGGATAACTACAATTCCATTTTCAAATATATTTACAGGTACTATTCTTAGAATTATAAAACGAGAATCTACAGATTCCTGTAATGCAGGATTTTCATTTTGTGTTACTCCAGAGTTAAAGGCATATCCGTGCCATATGTTTATTGATGATAATACAGATGGAATAAAATTTGATTGTAATTTTAGAAATAATATAAAGAATAGCCCTCTTTTTATTGATGCTATAAATTGTAACAAAAGTACAATATATGAATGTAATGAGTGTGAAGCAAAACATGTTTGTTCTTATCTATGTAAAGGAATGTGTTTAGATAATAATTATTCTCCAAATTATGAACGTTGTTTATTTATGAAGATTATACTAAAAAAGATAATTATATTTTTAACTAATGATTATAATAAATACAAAGAAAATATAAAAAAGGTTCTTATAGCGAAAAATGTCAACTTATAAATTCAAGCAAGATTTTACATATATTTTTAATAAAACTCTTATGGGGGATAGATTATTAGTAGGATTGAAAAAAGAGAATTCTTTTATATTAATAAAACCTGAATATGTGGAAAGTTTCTTAAAATTATATGAAAGTATTAAATTTAAAAATAATACAAATTTTTTAGAAAAGAAAGAAATAGATTTAATAAATATTTTTATAAAAAAGGGATATTTTGAAGGCTATGAAACTAAATCTTCATTTAATGAAGTAAAATTTTTAGGTAAAGAATTATTATCATATAATATTAATTGTAAAAATATTAAATTATCTAGTTTTATAAAAAATTTATTTTACTCATCATATTTATTAATATATAGGGAGATAAACTTATTAATATGTTAGAAAAAAATTTCTATAAAAGTAGTAAAAATGAAAAAAAATACTTACTTGTTGCATTTGTAATAAATATTATAGTAATAAATATTTTTTTATTTATAGGTACACAAAGTTCACTTATAAATGATTCTATATCTGATGATAGTTATTCTCAAATCATAGCTATTTTAACTTCTATGTTACTTTTATCAACTATTGTAATAGTTTTTTTTCAGTGGATAATTAAAAATTTATTTTTGTCATTGTACTTGAGTAGAAAAAGAGATAATATTAATTTAAGATTAATAGGTATAAACTATATGCAACTATTTAAATTATACTTTAAGGAGTATTTAATAGTTAATTGTATTACTATACCAATAGGATTAATAATTTCTATAATTAGTTGTTATATTTTGTCTATATTTTTAAAAATACCTAATATATCATTTAAATTATGGGTTTTTATTTTAGGGACATTAATTCATTTTATTATTATAACTATTTCTTTAGTTAATTTATTTAAAAAACTAAGTAAAACTGATTTAGTAACCCAACTAAGAGAAAGAACTGATGTATCTTTTAATGTTAAATTTACAAAAACAGATTTAATATTATCTATAATTTCTATTTTTTTATTTATTTTACCTACTATTATTGAAAATATTACTAGTGAAGTTAAAGTGATATATTTAGCTAAATTATTCTATATTTTAGCTAGTATTTTAAGTATTAATACTATATTTAAAATAGTATTTAAATTACTTATATACATTTCCAAAAAGTTTAATTTTGCTAAAATACTAATAGCAAGTAATATATGTTTAGGAGATTTAAAGAAAAATTTAAATTCCTGTATTATTATTGTAATATCCGTAGTATTTTTTCTTGGTTTGCAATATCTTTTTACAACTGTAAGACAAAACTCATTTTTTGTTGCAGATAATAATGTTAAATATAGTGCTAGATTATATAAAGAAAATGGTTTTTTTACAGAAGAAGAATTAAGTAACTTACAAATTGATAAAGATAGGGCATTTTTTACAATTGCTTTTAAAGTACCTACATATGGTAGAATAATAGGAGTTGATGAAAAATTTTTTAATGAGTATGAAAATATAGTTATTGATAATGATAAAGGGGTTTCTTTTGAAAAATTTGATAATAAAGATTATAATAAGATAATTATGCCATCAATTATTATGAATAATTCAAATTTAAATAAAGACTTAAGTTTAAACATATTAAATGATAATTATAATTTTAATGTTTTATCAGGTTATGCCTTTAATATATTTGATACATATAATTCATTTGTAAGTAAAGCTTATTTAGAAAATATACTTAATTTGAATGATAAATATAATATGATATTTTTAAAAGAAAGCATTAATATATCTAATTTACCAAAAAATATAGTATATGAAACAAAAAATGATTTATTAAATACAACAAGAGATGAAGTTGTAAAATCTACTGAAATTATAGAGATTTTTTCTTTGATAATTTTACTATGTGGAACAATTTCATTTATTAATAATAGTGCTATGAATTCCAGAAATAGTAAAGAAACTATTTCAAAAATGAGAGCAATGGGTATTTTAAATAATGATATTAAAATAATATATTTTATATCGGCTATTTTACCAATAATAATTGCTTTTATATTTATTTATCCTTTAGCACTTATTTTAACCAATATAGCTGGGAATATTATGTTAGATAGTTATCATATGTCTTTTGGAATAAAAACTATCCCATTTTTATTTTTAGAGCTATTTTTTATAATAACTATATTTAATATTGTTTGTCAATTTATATTTATTAGAGAGATTTTAAAGACAAATAAATATATAGATTTATTACGCAGTAAAAATTAAAAAATGAGGTGTAATGAAATATGTTAAAATTAGAAAATATATCATATAAAATAAATGATAATAATAAAATAAAAACTATACTAAATAATGTAAACTATGAATTTGAAGAAGGGAAAATATATGTTATAAATGGTGTTTCTGGTTCTGGCAAAACAACATTATTATATTCGATAGCAGGGTTAATTAGCAATATAGAAGGTAATATATTATTTGATAAAAATGATTTATGTAATTTAAAAAATCATAATGAAAGAGATAATTTTAGACTTAATAATATAAGTATGATTTTTCAAAACTTAAATTTATTTTCTTTTTTAAATGTAGAAGATAATATATTAATGCCTTTTTATGCTAAAAAAATAAAAGTTGATTTTAAGGTGAAAAAAGAAGTATCAGATTATTTAAAATTAATGAACTTAGAAGGTTTTGAAAAAAAAACTATTAATCAATTATCTGGTGGAGAACAACAAAGAGTAGCTATTATTAGAGCTATTATTCAAAAATCAAAAGTAATATTATGTGATGAACCAACAGCTAATTTAGATAGCGAAAACACAGAAATATTTATGTCTAATTTGTTAAAAATAAAGGATAACTTAAAATCAATAATAATTATATCAACTCACGATTCAAGACTTGCTAATTATGCAGATGTTAATATTATGTTAAAAGATGGAAAAATTGTTTAAGATTTAAATAATTATTAAAGTGAGATAATAGCATTTCAAAAATAGTATATACACAAGAAATAAAAAATTTAGAAGTAAAAAATAAAGAACATAGAGAAAAACTAAATCATAATTATACTTTATTATTTAGGGCATCGTTCTAAAGTATTAAAAAATATGGAGCATAGAACAGGACTTATAGGCAATGTTGTTATTGCTGATATTTTACATTTTGAAGATGGCAAGGATATAGCAGAAGTAGTTTTAGAAAATACTAAAAAAGGAATTACTATTTATGAGGGTATTATATCTATAAAAAAAGAAACAATAAAGAAATTAGAGTTATAAGATTTAAAGGCTTGGGAAAGATATATAAGAAAACACATAAATACAATTGGATTATTGTCAATAAAGTAGGTATAAAATTTTTGAAAAAAATACAAAAAAGTCTACCTTATTGAAATAGATAAATTTAAAAATTAGTATTAAAAAATAAGTTCTCTTTTTAATTAGGAGAAAGCATATTATTAAAAGAATAAGGGCATTTACAAGTGAACAAGTCCGTAAAAAATGGACAATAGAAAAAAGAGACCTCCTGTGGTAGAATTAAACTATCATAGGAGGTT
>CALWLD010000036.1 GCA_944381435.1 uncultured Clostridia bacterium | reverse complement strand
AAAATTTATACAAAATGAATATTAAACAATAGATGCAAATTAAAAAATAAAAAAAAATAAAACATTAAAAACTAAATTTTATGGGAAAAATGGTAAAAAACTAGAAATAACATCTAAAGAACAAACAGATGAAATATTAAATGATATTAATAAATCTAAATTTATTGTTAATGAAATAAAAGAAGGTAAAAGACAGAAAAATCCACTACCTCCTTTTACAACAAGTACACTGCAACAAGATGCATCTAAAATATTTGGGTATGCCTCATCTAAAACAATGCTTATTGCACAACAGCTATATGAAGGTATTAGTATTAAAGGCGAAGGTACTGTCGGTTTAGTTTCTTATATACGTACAGACTCTGTTAGAATATCAGATGAAGCTTATATGCAAGCTAAAGATTTTGTTTTAGAACATTATGGACAAGAATATTTTGCTAAAGAGCGTAGAGAATATAAATCTAAAGGAAAAACACAAGATGCTCACGAGGCTATAAGACCTACCTATACAACTAGAACACCAGATAGCATAAAAGAGTCTTTAACAACAGAGCAATACAAAATTTATAAGCTTATATGGGAGCGTTTTTTGGCAAGCCAAATGTCTCCTGCTATATATACAACCAAAACTATAAAAATAAAAGCTAATGAATATGATTTTAGAGCATCTGGCTCTACATTAGATTTTGAAGGTTATTTAAAAATATACAAAAAAAATGAAGAAAAAGCTAATGAAAATGAAGAAGAAATTTTAATACCAGATATTAAAATAAACCAAGAGCTAGAACAAAAAGAAATTATACCACAGCAACATTTTACACAACCACCACCTAGATATACAGAGGCAACACTCATAAAAACCCTAGAAGAAATAGGCGTTGGAAGACCTAGCACATATGCACCTACCATATCAACTATAACTGCCAGAAACTATGTTACAAAAGAACAAAAGGTGTTTTATACTACAGAACTAGGTGAAGTTGTAAATAACCTTATTAAAAACAATTTTGGTGATATTATAAATATTGATTTTACTGCCAAAATGGAGACGAAGCTTGATGAGATAGAAGAAGGGAATATTGAATGGAAAAAAGTTTTAAAAGATTTTTACCCTCCTTTTGAAAAAATGATAGAAGAAGCTTATGAGAAAATAGAGCATATAGAAATAGAAGATGAAAAGACAGATGTTATATGTGAAAAATGTGGAGCTAATATGGTTATAAAATATGGTAAATATGGTAAATTTCTAGCTTGTCCTAATTTTCCTGAATGTAGCAACATAAAACCTTTTTATGAAGATGCAGGGGTAGCTTGTCCTTTATGTAATGGAAAAGTTTTGATAAAGAAAACAAAGAAAGGGCGCAAATATTATGGATGTGAAAACAATCCAGAGTGTGAATTTATGTCTTGGAACAAACCAACAGGTGAAAAATGCCCTAAATGTGATAGCTTTTTAATAGAAAAAGGTACAAAAAATAAAATTATATGTTGCAGTAATACAGAATGTGGATATTATACAACTAAAAAAGATGATAATTAGTTTAGTAAAGGGGATATTACATTGAGTATAGATTTAGAAGAAAGTATAAAAAATTTAGGCTTTATATTAAAAAATGTATCCAATGATAATGAAGTTTTACAAGAATTTATCAATAATATATCTGATATTTTTAAATCAGATATATTATTGATAGATAATAATGATAATATATTATATGAAAAAAATGCTTTTTTTGATTCTTTTACAATAGTAAATCAATTATCTGGTAAAAAAACATTAGAATATCAAGTTATTAAACAGTTAGAAACTATAGAAGATACAAAAATAAACATAACCCTTGATAACCTTTATACTGCTAAGTTTGAAAGAGATATTTTAAAAGATATATATGCTATATTTATACCTTTATATATTTATAAAGAAAAGGTAGGAAATATTATTATATACAGAAAAAAAGAGCCTTTTGAAGATTATATCCAACCTGTATTGATATATATAGCTTCTGTGCTAAGTATTATTATATACAATTTAAAAAAATTAGAGATAAGCGAAAATAAATCTAAAATACAAAATATAAAATCCTGTATATCAACTTTATCTTATTCTGAATTAGAAGCTATATTATGTATATTTGATGAGATAGAAAATAACGAAGGGCTAGTTATTGCTAGCAAAATAGCCGATAAGGCAGGGATAACTAGGTCTGTTATAGTTAATGCACTTAGAAAATTTGAAAGTGCAAGGATTATAGAAACAAGGTCTTTAGGTATGAAAGGTACATATATCAAAGTTTTAAATGATTACTTATTACAAGAGCTTAAAAAATTTAAGAATTAGTAAGTTTTAGGAGTATTATTATGACAAAAAATTTACACGCAAATCATAGAAAAAGAGTTAGAGCTAGATTTATCAAAGATGGTGATTTAGATAGCTTTGAACCTCATCAAGTTTTAGAGCTTCTATTATTTTATGCTATCCCAAGAAGAGATACTAATGAGCTTGCACACAAATTGTTAAATGAATATGGAAGCTTATACACTTTAATGAATGCCAAGCCTGAAGATATTGTGAAAAGATGTAAAGTTTCTGAAACAACAGCTGTTTTAATAACTATGATACCCTATGTTTATAGGAAATTTTTAAGCAGTGGTTTAATAAAAGAAAAAAGAATAATAAATTCATTTGAGGAGGCTTATAAATATTTTGAATCTGAGCTAACAGGAAGACCTTATGAATGCTTTTTTATGTTATGTTTAGATATGAATAAAAGAGCTAAAAAAATGTTACAAATAAGCGAAGGTGCAGTGAATAGTACCCCTGTATATATGGATAGAATAGTAAGCGATGCCATATTATATAATTCTTCTTTTGTAATAATAGGACATAACCACCCTAGTGGAAATAAAAAACCTTCTAATGCAGATACAGAAGTTACGATGAGGATTAGAAATGCTTTGGAACACGTAGGCATACAAGTTTTAGACCATATTATAATATGTGGTGATGATTATTTTAGCTATGCTAAAAATAATTTTTGTCATTTAAAATATTAATAAACAAAAATGAAATTAATCCGTATATATTAATATAAAGTATATAGGGGTGATTTTATGAAAAGAATATATAAAAGCAATGAAAAAGTAATAAGCGGTGTTTGTGGTGGAATAGGTAATTATTTTGGCATAGACCCAGTAATAATAAGAATATTATTTATTATATTTTTAATAACAAATTGGTTTATTTATCCTTTTATAGCATATTTTGTGATGGCATCTATATTGCCTCAAGAAACAGATATAATAGATATATAGGAGGGATAAATATGAAGATTGCAAGAAGTATTTACGATAGAAAGATAGCGGGCATATGTGGCTTAATTGGAAATAAGCTTAATGTAGATTCTAATCTAATAAGAATTATACTTTTGTTATTATTACCTTATGCTAGGGTTTTAATACTAATATATATTATATGTATCTTTATAATACCAAATGAATATGACAAATAAAGAAGAAGAATGCATTTTACATTCTTCTTTTTTATTTACAATTAAGGTACGACTTAATTTATTTCATTAAAATTTTTTTATTAAATTTTAGTTAAATAAATTTTACGGGTACCTGTTTTGAATACAAAGTATTCAAAAAATTGATTTGTTATAGTATAGAAACGTTAGAGGCTTGAGCACCTTTTGCACCTTCAACTATCTCAAATTCTACATTTTGACCTTCTTTTAATGTTTTAAAGCCCTCTGTATTTATAGCAGAAAAATGTACAAAAACATCATCTTCGCCCTCTATGCTAATAAAACCAAAGCCTTTTTCTTCATTAAACCATTTTACAGTACCTTTTTTCATTTAATAATCCTCCTAAAAGAAATAAAAATTAATTTTACATAGATAACATTAACAATTTTAAAATTTAAAAATACTAAAACAATAATACTTATAAATGATTTAATTAAATATGAAGAAAAAGCTTAGATTATATTAAATCCAAGCTTAAAATTTAAAATAAATATTTAATTTAAACAATCAAAATAAGATGTTAAAATTTAGAAAATTAATAAAAATAAAAACTTGCTTAACATTAAAACCTATTATAAAATTAATAAAATGATAACATAAATATAATATAAAGTCAATTATTTATTAATTTAATGTATTAGTAAGTATAAAATTAGACTGTAGATAAAATAAATTTTATAAAAATTAATAGCATAAACATCGAAAAACGTAACGCAGTTTAACGTGGTACGGGGTGTCCCCGTATAGGGTTGTGGGGTTAGAGTATTGATAACCTTGGCTTAAAACAAAAAATTTAAAAATTACAAAAAGATTGTCGACTTTGTGAACAAGTCCGTAAAAA
This sequence comes from uncultured Clostridia bacterium, assembly GCA_944381435.1. Lineage (GTDB taxonomy): Bacteria > Bacillota > Clostridia > Lachnospirales > CAG-274 > Tyzzerella. The sequence goes on along the minus strand of CALWLD010000036.1, from coordinate 58 downwards.
ATGGACAATAGAAAAAAGAGACCTCCTGTGGTAGAATTAAACTATCATAGGAGGTTTT
>CALWLD010000035.1 GCA_944381435.1 uncultured Clostridia bacterium | reverse complement strand
GATAGCGAAAAAATAAAATCTATTGCAGATATAACAGATATATGGTGCGAAGAAGCAACAGAACTAACACTTGATGATTTTAGTCAGTTAAATTTACGTTTAAGAGCTTTAAATCCTAACTTACAGATATGGTTATCATTTAACCCTGTTAGTAAGGCAAATTGGTGCTATCAATATTTTTTTGTAAATAAAGTAGAAGCATTTATTTTAAAAACAACATATAAAGATAATGACTTTTTGCCTAAAGAATATAAAGAAGAAATAGAAAGATATAAAACTACTAATCCTATTTATTATAAAATTTATGTAGAAGGAGAATTTTGTAGCCTAGATAAGTTAGTATATAACAATTATGAAATATTAGACTTTGATGTAGATGAACTTATAAAAAGTAAAAAATATATTACTTTAACAGGTTTAGATTTTGGATTTACAAATGACCCTACAGCATTAATAGTAAGTCTTGTAAATGAAGAAGAAAAAGAACTATATATTATAGATGAATATGGAGAAACAGGATTAACTAATCCAGATATAGCTTTAATAATAAAATCTTTAGGATACCAAAAAAATATTATTATGTGTGATAGTGCAGACCCTAAGAGTATTGAAGAATTAAGAAGACAAGGGATAGTAAGAGTTAAACCTTGTAAAAAAAGTCCAGACAGTGTACTTTATGGAATACAACAATTACAACAATACAAAATATATGTTTTGCCTAAATGTGAAAAGACAATAACAGAATTGCAGAATTACTCTTGGGAAAAAGATAAAAAAACAAATGAATATATAAATAAACCAATAGACAAGTTTAATCACTTTTTAGATGCTCTTAGATATAGTATGCAAATTATAAAAGGTAGAATGGGAGTATTAAAGAAAGGAGCATTATAATGTTTTATATAGAAAAGAATACAGAATTGCTATTTGAAAATGTTAAATATTATATAGATTTGTTTAAAACAACTTATTTACCTAGATTAAATAAGTTAGACAAGTATTATAAAAATGATAATGCTATAAACTATAGAGAATTTGAGGATATAACAAAGCCTAATAATAAAATATCGCATAGTTTTGGTGATTATATTGTAAAAACAAATGTTGCTATGCTTTTAGGTTCGCCTATAGCCTATAGCAGTGAAGATGATTTAACAGATTATTGTAATATACTTGATTTAGCAGATGAGCAAGATATAAATATAGATATAGCTACAAACTGTGGGAAGTATGGTTATGCAATACAGTTGTTATATTTAGATGATGATAAAAATATAAAATTCTACACTATAGATAATAAACAAGTTGTATTAATTTATGCTGATGATATAAGTGAAAAATTATTATATACTATAAGATTTTGGACTGTTAAAGTTGATAACTATAGAGAAGTAGAATATATAGAAGTATATTCAAAAGATGAAACAAAACTATATAAAAATGGAATATTAGAAAAAGCGGAAAGTAATTTATTTAGTGATATACCTATTATAATTTATAACAATAATACAGATAAAGTAGGAGATTATGAAAACGTTATATCATTAATAGATGAATATGACTTAATTACAAGTGATACAGCAAATGAAAATCATTATTTCAATGATTGTTATTTATACTTAAATACAGATAATGTACTACCAGAAGATATAAAAGCTATGAAAGAAAATAGAGTTATTTATGGGGAAGGGTTAAACCCGCAATTTATATTAAAACAATCATCTAACATAGATTTAGAAAATGAAAAAAACAGAATAGTTAGAGACATACATAAATTATCCTTTGTTCCAGATTTATCTGATGAAAATTTTGCTAATAATGTTAGTGGTGTAGCTATGAAGTATAAACTTTTTGGAACACTTAACAATATGCTTAATAAACAAAGAAAGTTTAAAAAGGCTATAAATGATAGAAATAAACTTATATTTGATATGATGTATACAAAAAGTTTAAAAGTACCTAAATATGTTGATATATCATTTACAACAAATTTACCAATAAACAATTTAGAAACAGCACAGATGATAAATATGTTACGAGGACTTATATCTGATGAAACACTAGCCTCTTTATTACCATTTGTTGAAGAACCAAAATGGGAAATAGCACAAGCTAATAAAAATAAGTCTATTTCACTAAACTATGAAGAGGAATAGATTATGAGTGATTATTGGGAAAGTAGAAAAGTTGATGATATATTTAACAAAAACACAGATGATGCAATAAGTAAATTAAAGAAAATTTATAGGCAACAAGGTAGAGAAATACAAAAAGCTATTACAAATATTTATATAACAATGTTAGAAGATGGTGGAATATCTACAGTAGAATTATATAAATTTAATAGATTTAAAAATTTATTAGAAGAAATTAATAGTATATTAAAAAGTTATGGAGAACAAGAGATAAAAGTTATATCAAAAGGATTAGAGCAAGCCACAAAAGATATAATAGGGGATATAGCAGAAAATAGCAATATATCATTTACCATAATAAATGAAAAAGCTATACAAGAAATAGTAAATACAAAGTTTAAAGGGGAAAGTTTTTCAAAAAGAATATGGAAAAATAGGGATAATTTAGGAAAGTTGATAGAAAGAAATTTACAAAATATTATAGCAAGTGGAATGAACAAAGATAAGGCAGTATCTGAAATAATGGACATACATAATAGTTCATTTCATAATGCAGATAGGCTTGTAAGGACTGAAACAATGCGTTGTATAAATTCTGGGCAGATAGAAACATATAAAGCTAGAGGTAGGACACACGGGTATTATAGCTACTCTAAAGATAAACGTACTTGTGATAAATGTAAGAAACTAGGAGAAGAAACAAAAGCAAATCCTTTACCTTTGGAAGACTTAGAGCCAGTGCATCATCCTAATTGCAGATGTACTATTTTACCAGCTATAGACTTGAAAAAATATACGAAAAGTGATAATATAGATAAAAGTAACAATTTTGATGACCTTAAGAAATATTTTAAAGATAATTATAATATTGCATTTTCAGACAATATATATGAATTAGATTTTAAAGCAGTAAAAGAGAGTTCCATTGGTATTGATTATGTTATAAAAGAATTTCCGCAAGCTAAAAATGTATTTAGAGGGCTAGATGTTAATAATAGTGGAGTTATGTGTGCAACATACGGTGGTGTAATAAACTTTAATCCATTATATTATAAAGATTATGAGCAATTAAAAGAAAGTATGTATCAAGGAGATACAACAGGGTTTCACCCTAAAAATACAGGAATTTTAGAATGTGGAAGTCACGAAATGGGACATATTTTAGAAAGAGCGTTAATTGAAAAATATTGTAATACAGATAATCAAAAAATTATGGCTTGGAGAAATTGCGAACAAGCTAAAATATTAGTATCTAATGCTTGTAAAAATGCTAAAAAACTTAAAGAGGGAAAAGGTTTAAAAAATAAACAACTCATAGAACAAATATCCCAATATGCAGAGCAAGATAAAAGTGAATGTTTAGCAGAGGCAGTAGCAGACTATATAGCTAATAAGGAAGATGCCTCTATATTATCTAAAGAAATATGGAAATTATTAAAGGAGGAATTAGGGTAATGATAGAACCTAAATTTAAAAAGTTATTTGAGTATTTAAAAAATAATAAGATTACAAAAGATACTCCAGAGGAAATAAAGAAATTAAATGAAGAATATGTACAACTAAAGAATAAAGCAGATAAAGAAATGATTAAACTTTAAATTTTAACTGTCCTAGACAAGACATAAAACTGTCTTATTTTTATGCCTAAAAGGAGGTTATGATATGGGCGAAGAAAATAATTTACAAACAGAACAGGATAATTTACAAGAACAACAGACAGAAGAAAAGGCTACATTTACAAAAGAAGATGTAGCCTCTTTGATTGCAAGTGAAATACAAAAGGCACTTGATAAACAAAATAAAAAGAACGAAAAAGAAGCTAGAAAGCAAAAGTCTTTGGAAAATTTAGATGAAGAACAAAGAGCTAAAGCTATACAAGAACAAAGAATAGCAGAACTTGAAGAGGAGGTAGCAAAACATAGGCTATTAAGCACTAAAAATGAAATAGCAAAAGTATTAGATAAAAGAGGGCTTAGTATAGAATTAGTTGACTTTGTAGTAACAACTGATGATGAAGACGAATGTATAGAAAAAATTGAAACACTAGATAAAATATTTAAACAAATGGTAAAAGATGAAGTTAATAAAAGGTTAAAAAGTACAGCACCTAAAAATGCTAATACACAAAAAGAAACTTTATTAACTAAAGATGCTTTTAAGAAAATGACACTTGCAGAACAACAACAATTATATGTTACAAATAAAGAATTATATGAAGAATTATCTAAAAAATAGGAGGAATTAATTTATGGCTACAATAGGAACAGGATACGATAATAAAGTTTTAGAAAATAAAATGACAGACTTAGTGAACACTAAATTAGATGTTAGAGGCTTAATGACAATAGACACAAGTCTTGCAGATAGTGCAGGACTTAAAAAAGTTGTAAATAAATATACTTATTCTGGTAAAGTTGAAAAATTAGCAAAAGGTGCTAAAAATACAACAAAAGGTAATGTAACATTTACACCAAAGGAATATACTATAAATAGATACCAACAAACATTTGAATATAATGATATGGATATAATGCAAGACCCTTATTTATTAGATGTGGCAACAGAGGGTGCAGCAACACTTATGACAAATCAAGTAAAAGAAGAGTATTTTGAAGAGCTTAAAAAAATTGAACTGCACCAATTTATACAGACATCACAAAAAAGACTACCTAAGGTAGAAAATTAAATTTTAAGTAACAA
>CALWLD010000034.1 GCA_944381435.1 uncultured Clostridia bacterium | reverse complement strand
ATGGAAAAAGGATATGATATAAAAGGTATGGATTTGTCAAAGGAAATGTTAGATAAGTTATTATTAAAAAGAAAAAATGCAAATGTTTGTTGTTGCTCAATAGAAGAATATAAAACAGAAGAAAAATTTGATTATATATTTATATCTTCTGGTTCTATGTCTTTATTTACTGATATTAACATATGTAAAGAAGTATTATCAAAAATTAAAAACTTATTATCATTAAATGGCAAGTTTGTATTTGCAGTAGATACAACTAAAACAGCAAATGTTAATAATGATACATATAATGAAAATATTAGTGTAATTACAAAAGAAGGTTATTGTATTAAATTAAAATCAAAAGATTATTATGATGAAAAAAATCAAATACAATATTCTCCAAGTATATATGAACTTTATAATGGTGAAAATTTATTAAAATCTGAAACTATGAATTTTCAATTAAAATTATACAATTTAGGAGAAATGGAAGAAATATTAAAAAGCATTGGATTTAATAATGTTTTAACATATTGTAATTTTAATAAAGATATAGCAAAAGATAATAATAATGAATTTTTATTATATGAATGTTGGTAATTAATTTAATAATAAAGTATAAGATAAGGAAAGAATAATTTAAAATTATTCTTTCCTTATCTTAATAACTTAAAAGGAGTGATAATTATGAACTTTAGAGTAAATATAAATCAAACATTTAAAAGTGGAAACTTAAAAGCATTTGCCACCCTTATAATAGAAGATAAAATATATATAACAGGTTTTAAAGTAATAGAAAAAGATGGAAAGTTATATGCTTTTTATGGTAGAAGAAAAGATAAACAAGGAAAAAATAAAGATATATATTTTATAACAGATAAAGAGTTAAGACAAAAAATATATAGAATGATACTGGTTGAATATCAACAATACATAAATTTTAATAAAATAGATATGTGCTAATATGGATATTATACTTTTAGGATTAATAGGTGTATTACTAACAGGTTGTATAGCATTAATAGATAGCTTATTATGTGGGGTTTTAGAAATTTGCCTATATGCAGATAGATATATGACAGGTGCTGGTGGTGGTAGTTTAGTAAATGGACTATTTGATGTGGCACTAGGTACTGGTGTTTCTTTAATAATATTAAAATTTTTGAAAAAAGGTTTTGAATGCTACGTTTTATGGACAGACGGTGATGCAGATTCAAAGCCTATTTTAATTTTAACAAGATTTGCTCAAGCAATAATACTAGCTATATGTTTTCCTATTTTATATACTTTTATGGCAGAAGTAACAGAAGAATTAACAAATCAAATATTAAACATAATAGGAGCAGATACTAATTATGACTGGCTAACTTGGGCAAATGCTATCTTATCTTTAGGACTTGTAAATACAATATTTGGACTTATTTTCATCATTTGTTATTTTATACTATATTTTCAGTTTTTAATGCGTGGACTTGAAATACTTATTTTAAGAATAGGTATGCCTTTTGCTTGTGTAGGTTTATTAGATAATGATAAAGGTATATTTAAGCCTTATATGAATAAATTTTTTCAATCAATGTTTGCAAGTATAATACAAATAGGTTTATGTAAGCTAGGTATAGGATTAATGCTAAATATAGGTGCAAATATGAATATGTTTTGGGGCATAGCTTGTATTATACTTGCTATAAAAACACCTAGATTTTTAGCAGAGTTTTTAATACCAACAACAGGTGGAGGCTTTATAAATAATATTTATCATACAGGTAGACTTGTGGGAATGGCTAAAAGTTTAATAACTAAAAAAGGTGGAGGTTGATTAAAATAATAGATGAACTTTCAAAAATAATGATAGGAATAATTAGAACAGGAGTTATTTTAAGATTTACTATTTGTATGATAACTATGCAAAAAGCTGATGATGAAATGGAGGGAATAAAAAAACGAGTAGTAAATTTAATAGTTTTTTTATATAATTGCAGAGAGTATATTTAAAGTAAAAGATATACTTTTTTATTATTTCAATTAAGTTATGACTTAATATTTTAAAACGAAAATTATAAACGGGTTTTTGTTTTAATAATTTAGCAATTATATTAATTGCTAAACTAGTAAAATATTTAGGAATAGCTGTTTTTAATACAAAGTATTAAAAAATTGATTATTTCAATTAAGTTATGATTTTTAAGTAGGGAGGAAATATGCAAGATACTAAAAAAGAAATAATGCTTTATATACCTATGGGGGTAAAGTTAGAACAAGAATTTTTTACTTGGTTTGGTAAAAAAGAGTTGATAAGAAGTATTATAACAATGGGTATAAGTTTTACCATATCTTTTTTAATATACATATTTAATACATTACAAAGTATTTTGATAGTTAGCTTATTATTTAGTATTTTTGGAAGTATTATGATATGTGTTAAAGATATACAAAATCAAAGTATATTAGATTATATAATCAATATTACTAACTTTTATAAAGAACAACAAATATATAATTATATTGTAGATTATTTTTAGAAAGGAGTTATATAAATAAGGAAAAAATTTTATATATCATCTTATTTTTTTGAAAAGGACAGTTTAGCTCAAATTATTTTAACTAAAATATATAATTAACCAATAGATTTAATTGTTTATGGTGAAGTTATATTTGATAGTATAACAATTGGTGAAATGCCAGAACATATAAAATTTATAAATGAGATAACAATTCTAATAGTTGTTTGACAAAAAATATTATTTCAAGTAGTATATATAATAAAAAAGCTTACATATACAAAGGAGAGATTTATATGGTTTTAAGAATTGAAACTAAAAATGTAGTAAATAAGATAGGAGATAAGAGATATACATTTAAAGATGACATAAAATTTGATTTAAATTTATATTTACAAAATAAAGAAGAGTATAAAAAAGAGATTTTAGAAAAAATACATCAATCTAATTATGATATAAATTTTACAGTTTTTGCTAATATGGGTGAAGGAAAAATGAATATATATGGAATATTTGATTGTGATTTTTTTGAATTTATAGATTTTATTTATGAGGTAAATTTTGAAAAAACTATTAAATTTAATATTAAAGTTCAAGAAGAAGGAAAAGTAGTTTATGATTACAAAATAGATGATATTCTTAATGATGAGTATCTAAACTATCCTATTCAAGGACATTGGATAAATATGGGTAGTGGAAGAAATAATATGTGCAAAATATATTGGAGTGAAGACAAGTCTGAATTATTTGAAATTCCTATAAATAACAAAAATAGACTAAAATTTGAAGATTTAGTTAAATATATTTTAGTAAAAAAACGAGAAAATTTAAGAAAAAAATTAGAAGAAATAGAAAAAATATTGTAACATAGAAAAAGCTATTTATATGATGATAAAAATATAAATAGCTTTGTTGTCGCCGAATAGGCTTGATATAAACCACCAGCTATGCTGGTGGTAGGTAAAAACTCTTATAGAAAAGTAAAAACCTCCTATGATAGAATATAACTGGTCTGGCAACCAAAAATAAAATCATAGGAGGTTTTGTCATGAAAGACATAAATAGTTTATCACATTCTAAATGGAGATGCAAATATCATATAGTATTTGCACCAAAATATAGGAGACAAGAAATATATGGAAAGATAAAAGCAGATATAGGGAAAATATTAAGAATGCTGTGTGAAAGGAAAGGGGTTAAAATAATAGAGGCAGAAGCTTGTAAAGATCATATACATATGTTAGTAGAAATACCACCACATTTAAGTGTATCACAATTTATGGGGTATTTAAAAAGTAAAAGTAGTTTAATGATATTTGATAGGCACGCAAATTTAAAGTATAAATATGGGAATAGGCATTTTTGGTGTAGAGGATATTATGTAGATACAGTAGGTAGAAATCAAAATGCAATAAAAGAATACATAAAAAATCAATTAGAAGAAGATATAGCAAATGACCAAATAAGTTTAAAAGAATATATAGACCAATTTATGGGTAGCCAGAGTAAGTAGGCAAGAAATAGCCACTTTAGTGGCAGCCAAGAAATAGAAGTGTAATTGTCAGACCATTCAGTGCCTCTTTAGAGGCTTACAACAAGAAAAAAGCCCTTATAGGGCTTGAGCAAACCACCCGTTTAACGGGTGGTTTTGATTTATTTAATATATAATATAGTTTCATTAGTAGGAAAAGGTTGGTATTTAAGTATATTCAGTTCATTAAAATTTAATAATAAAGATATTATAGTAATTTTCCGGATAATAAAATAGAAATTTTTACATTAATATGGATTATTGTCAATAAAGTAGACACAAAAATTTAAAAAAAGAAAAAAGTCCACCTTATTGAAATATATAAATTTAAAAATTAGTATTAAAAAACAAGTTCTGTTTTTGATTAGGAGAAAGCATATTATTAAAATAATGAGGGGGGTTAGAATTATAAAAGCTTTCAACATATTCAAAAAGAGAAAGCTCTAAATCATTTTTATTAGAGAAAGATTTACGATTAAGCTATTAAAGTTTTAAAATCTCAAAAAAGCTTTCCGAAACAGCATTATCATAAGGGCAGCCAGGTTTAGATAATGAATGACGAATATTAAACTAATCTAAAACAACTCTACATTGTTTAGAGGTATATTGAGAGCCACGATCTGAATGAAAAACTAAGTTTTTAGGTTTATTTCTTTTGATAAAATATTCTTTAAAGTAAGTGATAATAAGGTTTGCAGACATAGAACAAGAACATTTATAAGATATGACTTTTCTAGAAAGCAAATCAATGATAACTCAAATATAAAAGAAATTACCATTAACTTTAATATAAGTAATATCACTAACCCAAATAAGATTAGGAGAAGCAATATAAAAATTATGATTTGAACTATTACTAATATTTATACTATTAATAATAGATAAAAAGGTTTAATAGTAGATATTTTAGGTAAATTCATATATTTTAAAAGTCTATAAGTACGCCCAACACTGATGTTAATGCCATATTCAGCCTTAAGTAAAGAAATATCTAAAATTTATATAAATACATAAATTTATGATATAATAAAAATAATTAATGAGGGTTGATATGAATATAAACAAGAATTAGAAAGATAGTATATTTACAAGGTTATTTTCTAATAAAAAAGAAATAATAAGTTTATATAATGCTATCAAAGATACAAACTATAAAGTTGAAGATACAGATATAAATATAATAACCCTTCAAGATGTTAATTTATGGATAGAAACAATTATTTGTGCTTTACAATAAATTATAAATTAGTTGTTTTAATAGGATATCAGAGTTTAATTAACCAAAATATGACATTAAGGTTTTTGCTTTATGTTGCTAGAGAATATGATAAAATACTTGATAATAAAAATATATATAACAAAGCAAAGCTATTGAAAATACCAAAGCCAGATTTATAGTTTTATATAGTGGGGAAAGTAAATATGAAAAAACAAGTATGCTTTACTTATCTGATGCTTTTGGGGATAAAAGTAATATAAATTTAGAGTTAGTTGTAGATGTAATAAATATAAATTTACGAAGAACATAATAGTTTTATGGGAAAATTTGTTACTTTAAATGATTATAGCTATTTTATATATCTTATAAGAAGATATATAAAATAATATAAAAACACTATAAAAAAAGGATTTACTAGAGCATTGTATAAAGTTATCAATAAAAGAATGTATAGAAAAAGATATATTGAAAGAATTTTTAAAACAAAATGGAAGTGGGTGATTAATATGTTATATAAAGAATTTAATCTAGAAGATGCTAAATTGGTTTGGAAACAAGAATGATTTGAAGATGATTTCAAAATGGATTTGAAGGGTGTATTAAACAAGGAAAAATAGAAGATATGATTAAACAAATTAATGCTTTAAAAGAATTTGGTATAGAAAATAATAAGATAATATCTAAAATAAAAGAAGACTATAAAGTAATAGAAGATGAAATAAAAAATACTTATAATATTATATGTTAGGAGAAAAAAATAACATTTTTAATATAAATTATAAAAATTTTATTTACTGTTTTGATATCATCATTATGTAAGTTTAGATGATGTATTAAAAAAATTAAATAATAATGAATATACTTGGTATTTAGATAAAAACAAG
>CALWLD010000033.1 GCA_944381435.1 uncultured Clostridia bacterium | reverse complement strand
AACCTCCTATGATAGTTTAATTCTACCACAGGAGGTCTCTTTTTTCTATTGTCCATTTTTTACGGACTTGTTCAAAATTAGTAATTCTTTTGAATATACTGATTTTGGTTATACAGCTATTGTTGATGCCTTAGCAGAACTTGATAAAGAAGTTGAAGACGATATGTTTATTATTATGGGTAATGATTTAAAAGCTATTGTTAGAAAAGATAAAGATTTTATAGCTAGTAAACAAGGAGAAATTTTATATACTGGACAGTTTGGTGCAATTAGTGGATTGCCAGTATTATTTAGTAAACTTATACCAGCAGAAACTTGCTATGTAACAAAGAAAAATGCTATTAAGTTTTTTGTTAAAAAAGAAGGTAGTATAGAACAAGATAGAAATATAGAAACTAAAGATAATACTGTTGTATATGAAAGACACGGACTTATTGCTTTAGTAGATGATACATACTCAATAAAACTTACCAAAAAGGCTGAAATGATGGCTGAAAAACAAAAAGTTATTTCAAAAGATGAAGAAATTGCAACAGAAGACGAGGAAGTTGCAATGGAAGAAGAGCAGCCTAAAAGCAGAGGAAGAGGCAATACAAAAGAAAATTAAAGGGTTGATTTAATGTATGAACTAGAAAATTTAATAATAGAAGTAGAATTATTAACTAATAAGACTGATAGAAATTTAATCAGTCTTATTTTAAATAAAGCTATAAAAGAAGTTGAATTGTATACAAATGAAAAATACAATGAAAAATTTAATAATGTTGTTGTTGATATAGCAGTTATAAAACTTAATAAATTAGGTACGGAAGGATTACTATCTCAAAGTTATAGTGGAGTGTCTGAAAGTTATTCAGATGAATACCCAGCATATATATTAAATCAATTAAATAAGCTTAGAAATAAAAAAGGCTGGGGTATGTTATGATTAATAGACAAATGAAGCAGTATTCATTATATGTAAATGAGCCTGTACAAGATAAATATGGAAAGCTTAAGGATAACTATGTATTTGTAGATAATATACAAGTGGCTATAAATTTTATATCTATAAATAAGAGAAATGAAGATATAAGATTTAAAGATTGTAATTATACAGGGCTTACATTATATAAAGGTTTAGATTTAAGTAAAACATATAAGCTAGTGAGCGAATTACAATATGAAATAGTATCTGTAAATGAATTTTGTAGGTTAAGTCAATATATATTAAAGGTTGTGAGTTGATGAATAATGATTTTATCGCAAATTTAAACTTACTTATAAATGGGGGGTTACAAGATATAATAGTTGAAAAACTAGAAGATGCTTGTCAGTTAATAGAAAATGAGGCTAAAGAATTATGTCCAGTAGATGATGGAACATTAAAAGCTAGCATTAACCATAAAATAGCTATTAAGGATACAAAATTAACAGGTATTATAGGCTCAAACCTAGAATATGCACCTTATGTTCACGAGGGCACAGGCATATATGCTATAAATGGTAAAGGACGTAAGGAAGTACCTTGGACATTTGTAGATTCTAAAGGTAAAACTTGGGTAACAAAGGGACAAAAACCTAAACAGTTTTTAAAAGAGGCTATATTAAACAATGAAGAAAATATAAAAACAATATTTAAGGATACGCTATGAATGTGTTAGATGAAATATTAAATATATTAAGTTCTTTAGGGTATAACATATACCCTTTTGGTACAAATAAAATAGAAGATTGTGTTTTATATAACTTAATACCAACATCTAGCAATAAAATAATAGAGCAGAATAGATTGGAAATAACAGTTATATGTTTAGATATGGGTATAGGTTTACAAATGATTGAAAAGATAAAAAAAGTTTTAATAACTTTAGGTGATAATAGTTTAAATAATAATATATTATCTGTTGAATTAAATGGTGGAGGAAGTCTTGAAAATTTAGAAACAAATACATTTCACTTCAAGGCTTTTTTTAATATTAAATCCAAATATAGAAAGTGGGGATAAAATGGAAAGAATTGTTTTAGGAAGTGGACAAATTTATGTAAAAGAATTTGTTGATACAATACCACAAGACAGTGAGATAGAACAAGATGAAAATTTATTAGGTTTTATACAAGGTGGTGCCTCTGTAACATATACGCCATCTTTTTATGAGGCAAAAGATGATTTAGGGCTTGCCTCTAAAAAATTTATAACAGAGGAAGTTGTTACTTTAAAATCTGGTATTATGACTTGGAGTGGGAATACACTACAAAAATTATCTTCTACAGCAAGAATAGAGGAGGATAAAGCTACAAAAACAAGAACAGTTAAAGTTGGGGGTACATCTAATTATGACAGAAAAAAATATATAATACACTTTGTTCATAAAGATGAAGCAGATGGCGATATAAGAGTTACTATTGTTGGAAGTAATGAAGCAGGATTTGAGTTAGCATTTGCTAAAGATAAAGAAACTGTTATAAATGCAGAGTTCAAAGCACAACCTTGCGATAACGAAGGAACATTAATTATATTTAAAGAAGTAGATAAAACTATTCCAGATGAACTAAGTGAATTAGAAGTTAGTGAAAAGGAAGTAAAATCTAAAAAGAAAGGTAGTGAAGATTAATGTTAGATTTAGCTAAGCTACAACAAAATTTCTATAAAATTAAATTATTAGATGGTACTATATTACAAATACCTAAACCTAGTCAATTACTACTTAGAAATATGATGGAATTAGAAAATGTAGATAATACATTTGAAAATAGCAGTACATTGATTATAAAAGAAATATATAATATTTTATTTGAAATATTTAATACAAATAAAAATGGTATTAAATATACATTAGAAGATATAGAAAAAATGTTTGATTTATCAACAGCTTTGATAGTAATAAAAGATTATATAAACTTTTCTTTTGATATTTTGGGGGAGTAGTTATCCCCCAGCTACCTTATAATACAGATGATGATAATAATACATTTTATGATATAGAAACATCAGATATAAAATTAATAAGTGATTATACAGGATTAAATTTTTATGATTGCTTATCTTTAGATTGTTACACTTATAGGATTTTGTTTAGAGACGCTTATATATATAAAATGAACCAAACAGAACAAGGAAGAGCTTATCTTGAAGAATGTTATTATCTATCACAAACAAAGCCAGACATAAATAGATTAAAGGAAAAGTTTGGGGGTGGTTAATTGTTAGATTTAGGTACTTTAGTTGGAAAAATAGAGCTAGAAACTAAAGAGGCTATTAGTGGTTTACAAGGAATAAAAAATAATTCAGAAGAGTCAAGTGGAGGCATTTTAAATCTATCATCTAATATTAAAAAATTTGTAGCAGGTGCAGCAACGATAGCAACTGTAGCTATAGCAATTAAGGAAGTGGCAGAAGCTATAAGTAACTGTGTGAAAAAAGCTTTAGATTTAGATAAATCTTTAAATAGTTTACAAGCTAGTACAGGTGCAACAGATGAAGAAATGATAGGGCTTGAAAACTCTTTAAAGAATATATATGCTAATAACTATGGAGAAGATTTTCAAGATATAGCTAGTGCTTTATCAGAAGTTAAAACTCAAACAGGATTAGTTGGAGAAGAATTAGAACAAACAACAGAAAATGCTCTTGCTATGAGAGATACTTTTGATATGGACGTGAAAGAAAGTATTAGAAGTGTTGATATGATGATGAAACAATTTGGTTTGACATCTGATGAGGCGTATAATCTTATAGCACAAGGAGCACAAAAAGGGCTTAATAAAAATGATAACTTATTAGACAGTGTTAATGAATATTCTGTACATTTTTCACAATTAGGTTTTAGTGCTGAAGAAATGTTTAATATGTTTAGCAATGGAGCTGAAAATGGTGTATTTGACATAGATAAACTAGGTGATGCAGTAAAAGAGTTTGGGATAAGAGCAAAAGATGGTAGCAAAACAACTACAGAAGCTTTTGAAATTTTAAATCTTAATGCAGATGAAATGCAACAAAAATTTGCACAAGGTGGAGATGTTGCTAATGAAGCATTTAAAGAAGTTATAACAGCACTTAATAACTGTAGTAATGAGGTAGATAGAAATAATGTAGGAGTTAATTTATTTGGGACTATGTGGGAAGACTTAGGCGTAGATGCAATAAATGCTCTTACTAATACAAATGGTGCTATAAGTACAACAGCAGATAACCTAGAATCTATAAAAGAAATAAAATATGATGATTTTGGAAGTGCAATGGAAGGAATAGGTAGGCAGTTAGAGGTAGGCATTATGTTACCTATTGGAGAAAAGATTTTACCTATTTTAAATGATTTTGCTAATTGGATAAATGAAAAGATGCCTGATATAAAATCAATTATAAAAGAGACTTTTGATAAAGCAAGTAAAGCAGTTGGATTTTTAATAGACAATTTTAACATAATTTTACCTATAATATCAGGGGTTGTTGCTGGATTTGCAAGTTTCAGTATTATAAATACAATATCATCATTGTTTACAACATTTAAAACAATATTGACAGGGGTTTCAACAGCACAAGGAGTTTTAAATGCAGTAATGTCAGCCAATCCTTTTGGAGCAATAGCAGCAGCGATAGGTATTCTTATTGGGGTAGGAACTGCTTTATATATGAATTGGGATACTGTAAAACAAAAGTGTCAAGAACTTTTTACAAAGCTTACTGAAATTTGGGAAAATATAAAAATATCTATTTCTAGTAAAATAGAAGAGTTAAAGCAAGCAATAAAAAATAAAGTAGAAGAATTTAAAAAGGCAGGAGAGGAAGTTTTTACTAATCTTTGGAATGGTATTAAGGAAACTTGGGAAAGTATAGTAAATTGGTTAAAAGAAGCTGTTACAGGAATTGTAGATACTGTTAAATCTATCTGTATCACAATATATGAAGCTGGCAAAGAAGTTTTTACTAATCTTTGGAATGGTTGCAAAAATATGTGGTTAAGTATATTGAACTGGTTAATAGAAATTATGACGGAAATTATTGACACAGTTAAATCTATAGGTACTAAAATATATAATGCTGGTAAAGAAGTATTTCAAAAACTTTGGGAAGGATATAAAAATATATGGAAAAGTATTTATAATTGGATAAAAGATATAATTAATACTATTGTAGATACTATAAAATCTATAAAAGATAAAATGTATAATGCAGGTAAAGAAATATTTACAAGTATGTGGGACGGTATAAAAAATATATGGGAAAATATATCTAACTGGGTTAGTGATAAAATAAGTTGGCTTATAGATAAGGTTAGCTTTTGGAAAAGTGAAAGTTCAAAATTGGATAGTTCTAGTGTAGATGGTAGCCATAGAATAGGATTAAGGTCTGTACCATTTGATGATTATAAGGCTATTTTACATAAAGGAGAAATGGTATTAACTCAGCCAGAAGCAGATAGATATAGACAAGGTAATACAGATATAAATAATCAAAATAGCCCTACAATTATACAAAACTTTTATAATGTTAAAGAGGAAAAAACAGCTTTTCAAGTAAAAAGAGAAGTTAAAAAAATAATTAAAAATTTTAAAATTACATCAGCTTAGGAGGTATATATGTTTATAACAAAAGATTTAGTAGTTACTTTTAAAAATGATATAGGAAGCATAGATTTTTCTTTATTTTCTGAATATACTTTAACAGAATTTGAAGAGGACTTACAAAATTCTATAACTACAACTAAACAGAATTTGATACACGGGAATACATATATATCTAATACTCTTGATGATAGGCATATAACAATAAATGGTGTTATAGAATGTAATAAATATAGCGAACAATTAAGACTAAAGTTGATAAGAATACTTAATCCTAATTTAAAAGGTAGATTAATTATACAAAAAGCTAATAAATATTATAAAACAATAGATGTTTATATAGAAAAAGTTGTAGAACCAAAAGCTAATAAAGGTATTATAAATTTTGAAATAAATTTAGTTGCACTTAGTCCTTTTTGGCAAGATGAGATAGTAACAGAATACTTAGCTTTATTAACACCAACTTTAAAATTTCCTGTAAATATACCTCAAAAAAGAGGTATAACCTTTGGGCGTAAACGCTCTATTTTAGAAAGTGAAGTAGAAAATATAGGAGATGTTGAAAGTGGGTTTAAAGTTATATTTAAGGCTAAGGGAGGGACAGTAAAATCACCTAAAGTGTACGATGTTTATACTAAACAATTTATAAAAATCAATTATGAAATGCAAAAAGGAGATATTTTAGAATTAATAAATTATCCAGAAGTTAAAAAAGTTGCTTTAAATGGCACAGAAAATGCATTTAAGCATTTAGACATTGAAAGTAACTTTTTTAATTTAAAAATAGGTCATAATAAAATAGGTTATATAGCAGAAGAAAATACAATTAATTTAGATGTTATTTTGTGGTATTCTCCACGCTATTTGGGGGTATAAAATGGAGTTTTATATATTTAAAGAATTTGAACTTTTAGGAGTATTAACAGGTTTTAACTTTATTAGTTGGAATAGAAGTTATAATGATGTTGGTAGTTTTGAAGTTGAAATGATATTTGATGCTGAAAGCTTTGAATTATTACAGATAGGAAACTATATCTATAAAAAAGATACTAATGAAGCTTGTACAATATTAGAAAGATATGTTCATACAACAGAAGGTGGAGAAATTATATTAAATGTAAAGGGTAAAAGTTTAAATCATTTTTTAAGTTACAGAGTATTTAGTTATACTGGGAATATATCGTTATATGATTTTGTAAATAAGGCTATAAACGAAAATTTTATAAATCCTACCATTTCAAATAGAAAAATAAATAACTTTAAAATGAAACCATTGCCAGAAGATTTAAAACATATAAATTTATATTTAGAATATAAAAATCAAGAAGTTTTAAAAGCTATAGCAGAACAATTACAAAATATTAACTTTGGATTTAAAATAAACTTTTTACATAAAGAACAGATATTTGAATTTGAAGTATATGAAGGTAATAAAAGTAGTGCTATATTTTCTTTTGAATTTAATAACATATCAGACCAAGAATATTATGAAGATTTATTAAGTGAAAAAAATATTGTAGTTCTTGAAAATGGTGGATATTCAAACAATAATTTTAAAGGGTTAAATAGAAAAGAAACTACATCTGAAATAAGGAAAATAGATAAAAATATAGAGTTTGTTATTGTTGATAGCTCAAAGCAGTATAAATATTTATTAGATTGGGACTTAGGTGATGTAGTAACAACAAAAAATAGTCTTTTAAATATGAGTTTTGAAAAAAATATAATAGGTATAGAAGAATTTACAGAGCCTACAGGTAAATATATAACAGTATTATTTGATTAAAAAGGTGGTGTATTTATGGATAGTATAGAATTAAGCTTTCCTTTTGATTCTGTATTAGATGAAAATGGGCAAGATGATAGATTATATTATTCGCAAGATTTTGCTACATATTTTGCAAATTTTATAAGTAATGGGGTTTATCCTAATCCTAGTAATGCTCTAAAAATAGAAAGTATTAATGGTTTAGTATTAAGAGCAAAGGCTGGCAGTGGTTTTATAAATGGTTATGGTTATGTTTTAAATGAAGATTTAGAAATAACTTTAAATACTGCTAATGCAACTTATACAAGAAAAGATATAGTTGTTTTAAGACTTGATTTAGTTAATAGGTATATAAAAATATATGTTAAAGAGGGTACGCCTAGTTCAAGCCCTCAAATACCTACTATAACTAGAAATGATGATATTTATGAATTAAAATTAGCTGAAATAACTATAAAACCAGCAACTCAAACAATAACGCAAGCAGATATATTAGACACAAGACTTAATAAAAGTGTTTGTGGTATTGTTTCTGGTGTTGTAGAAACTGTTGACACAACAGAATTATTTAACCAATACGAAACCTATTTAAATCAAAAAATAGAAGAGTGGAAGCAGACGCAACAACAACAAAGTAATGAGTTTAATGAGCAAATGACAGAAATAGAAAACTGGTTTACAGAGGTTAAGGTTGATATAACAAAATTACAAAGTTTTGATTTTGATAACCTAGCAG
>CALWLD010000032.1 GCA_944381435.1 uncultured Clostridia bacterium | reverse complement strand
AACCTCCTATGATAGTTTAATTCTACCACAGGAGGTCTCTTTTTTCTATTGTCCATTTTTTACGGACTTGTTCAAAAATCTACAACCTTTTATATTATACATCTAATCAAAATGTTTTTTAACTTTATCAAAAAAGCCTTCTTTTTTACCTGTTGGTACACTTCCATCTTCTGATGCAAATTGCATAAGTAAATCTTTTTGTCTATCGCTAATTTTATTAGGAACAACAACTTTAAATTTTACAATTTCATCTCCTCTTATTCGAGGGTTACGAACGTTAAATACGCCTTTGTTTTTAAGGGTAACTACCGTTTCTGGTTGTGTGCCTGGTTTTACAGTGTAAGTTTCTTCCCCGTCTATAGTAGGGATTTTTATTTCATCACCTAAAGTAGCCTGTACTATAGATATAGGTACTTCTACGTATATATCGTTATTTTGTCTTACAAAAGTTTTATGAGGTCTTATGCTTATAGCTATAAGTAAATCACCGTTAGGCCCACCTTTTTCACCAGGAGCACCCATACCAGCTTTTCTAATGCTTTGACCTTCGTTTATACCTTTTGGTATATCAACAGTTATAGTTTTTGTTTTTCTAACTTTACCTCTACCGTTACATACAGGGCAAGGCTCTTTTATTATTTTACCTTCACCGTGACAAGTTCTACATTCTGTAACAGTTGTCATAGCACCAAACATTGTTTGTTTCATAACTCTTTCTTGCCCTGTTCCGTTACAAGTAGGACAAGTTTGAGGGTGTGTGCCTGGTTTTGCACCGCTACCGTTACAGTTATCACATTTATCATCTGCTTGGAAAGATATTTCTTTTGTACAGCCAAAAACTGCCTCTTCAAAATCTATAGTAAGGTTATATTGTAAATCTGCTCCTCTTGATGGACCTCTTCTTCTTGAGCCACCGCCTCCAAATATATCAGAGAAACCGCCACCGCCAAAGAAGCTTTCAAAAATATCTCCCATATCCATACCAGAGAAACCGCCACCGCCAGAAAATCCGCCAGCACCTTCAAAGGCACTATGCCCAAACTGGTCGTAAGTTTGTCTTTTCTTTTCATCGCTAAGTACCTCATAAGCCTCTGTAGCCTCTTTAAACTTAGCCTCTGCCTCTTTGTTATCTGGGTTAGCATCTGGGTGGTATTTTTTTGCAAGCTTTCTATAAGCCTTTTTTATATCTGCATCTGTTGCTCCTTTATTTACGCCTAAAACTTCGTAATAATCTCTTTTTGCCACCTTTTTCACCTACCATTTAATTTTTTAATGACTATTTTTTAAAAATATAGTAAAATATATAAAAAACATATAAAGGAGTAGCTAATGAAAAAATTTTTTGATTATATTTTAACTATATTTACAAGTATTTTATTTCTTTTTATTTTTGTTTTTATAGCTATCATTTTTTTGCTCAAAAACAAAAGCTTTTATTATTTACATATTAAGCCTTTAAACATAATAGAAAATACAAACTATAGCATAGAAACTATAAAGCTAAATTATAACGCTATGTTAGATTATCTTTTTCCTTTTTCAAAAACAGATTTTCATCTGCCTACCCTTCCTTATTCTATAGAGGGTAAAATACATTTTGAAGAGGTAAAAAATATATTTAACACAATGTCTTTAATATGTATAATAGCCATAATAACACTAGCTATAATATTGTACTATTATTACATCAAAAAAGAAAGTATATTTTTAAAAAAATGTTCAATAAATTGTATAATAATAACATTTTTAATATGCTTAATAGGTTATATAAACTTTGATAAATCTTTTACTATATTTCATAAAATATTTTTTAGAAACGATTATTGGATATTTGACACTGTAAAAGACCCTATCATAAACATACTCCCTCAAGAGTTTTTTAGAAACTGTAGCATATTAATTTTTAGCTTTATAATTATAGGTTCTTTAAGCTTATATTTAATATATAAATTTTTAAATAACAAGAATTATAACTAATCAAGTTTTTAAATACTTTGTATTCAAAAACAGGTGCTCTTAAAATTTATTTAATTAAAATTTAATACAAAAAACCGTATATAAATTTTAATAATTTAGCAATTTTATAAATTACTAAAAATTAAGTCGTACCTTAATTGTAATAATGATTTGCCCTCTAGCCAATGCTAGAGGGTAAATCTTATTGAATAATTATATATTAACCGTCTATAATATCATCGTTGTTTGTAGCACCTTGGTTTGCACCCATATCACCCATATTCATATTAGGGTTGCCACCTGCTTGTTGATAAAGTTTTGTTGAAAACTCGTTAATAAATTTTGTAAAGCTTTCTGTAGCATTTTTTAAAGTTTGAGTATCTGTTTCGCTCATAGTTTCTGCAACCATTGGGCTAGACACTGCTTTTAAGTTATCAATTTCTTTTTGAAGTTGTGCTTTGTCATCTTCATTTACTTTATCGCCTACATCTTGTAAAACTTTTTCACCTTGGAAGATTAAGCTTTCTGCTTCGTTTTTAGCATCAACTGCTTCTTTTCTCTTAGCATCTGCTTCAGCATATTGTTCTGCCTCTTTCATAGCTCTTTCTACTTCTTCATCGCTTAAGTTTGTGCTAGATGTAATAGTGATGTTTTGCTCTTTACCTGTGCCTAAATCTTTAGCAGAAACAGTTGTAATACCGTTTGCATCAATATCAAATGTAACTTCGATTTTAGGTATACCACGAGGAGCAGGAGCAATACCATCTAATTTAAACTGACCAAGCTCTTTGTTATCTCTAGCCATTGGTCTTTCACCTTGAACTATACGTATATCAACAGCAGTTTGGTTATCTGCATAAGTTGTAAATGTTTCTTTTTTGTTTGTAGGTATAGTAGTATTTCTTGGGATTAACACAGTAGAAACACCACCAGCAGTTTCAATACCTAAAGAAAGAGGAGTAACATCAAGAAGTAAGATACCGCCTGCACCTTCATCGCCTGCAAGTTTACCACCTTGGATAGAAGCACCAAGAGCAACGCATTCATCAGGGTTGATACCTTTAAATGGCTCTTTACCTGTTATTTTTTTAACCTCTTCTTGTACAGCAGGTATTCTTGTAGAGCCACCTACTAATAAAACTTTATCAAGCTCGCTAGCCTCTAAATCAGCATCTTTTAAAGCGTTTCTAACAGGCTCTAATGTAGCTAAAACTAAATCGTGAGTAAGCTCTTCAAATTTAGCTCTTGTTAAAGTTAAATCTATATGTTTAGGGCCATCTTGGTTCATTGTAATGTATGGTAAGTTAATGTTTGTTGTTGTAGCAGATGATAATTCTTTTTTAGCTTTTTCAGCAGCCTCTTTAAGACGTTGCATAGCCATTTTATCTGTTCTTAAATCCATACCTTCTGCTTTTTTAAATTCGTCTACAAGGTAGCTTATAATTTTTTCATCAAAATCGTCACCACCTAAATGGTTGTTACCGCTTGTAGCTAAAACTTCAATAACGCCGTCACCTATTTCAATGATAGATACGTCGAAAGTACCGCCACCTAAGTCGTAAACCATTATTTTTTGTTCATTTTCATTATCAAGACCATAAGCTAAAGCAGCAGCAGTTGGTTCGTTGATGATACGTTTAACATCTAAGCCTGCAATTTTACCTGCATCTTTTGTTGCTTGTCTTTGGCTATCTGTAAAGTAAGCAGGAACAGTAATAACAGCCTCTGTAACGCTTTCGCCTAAATAACTTTCTGCATCTTTTTTAAGTTTTTGTAAAATCATAGCAGAAATTTCTTGTGGAGAGAATTTTTTGCCATCGTTTTCAAATTTGTAGTCAGTACCCATATGTCTTTTAATAGAGATAACAGTACCATCTACGTTAGTAACTGCTTGACGTTTAGCAGTTTCACCTACTAATCTTTCGCCTGTTTTTGTAAAACCTACGATAGAAGGAGTAGTTCTAGCACCTTCGCTGTTAGCTATAACAACAGGTTGACCACCTTCCATAACTGCAACACAAGAGTTTGTTGTACCTAAATCTATACCAATTATTTTTCCCATATTTATTATCTCCTTTTCAAATATATTTTATATATTTATATTTTTAATTTGCAACTTTAACCATACTAGGACGGATAACTTTGTCTTTATATTTATAGCCTTTTTGCATAACCTCTGCTACAACGTTTTCACCAAAGCTGTCATCATCTATGTGTAACACAGCGTTATGTATGTTAGGGTCAAAGGTTTCGCCAACACCTGCTAGCTCTTCCACACCCATATTTTTAAAGGTTTCTACCATTTGGTTAAATATCATATCTATGCCTTTAAACATAGCAGTTTCTTTTTCATCTTCTGGTGTAGATAAAATAGCTCTTTCAAAATTATCTAATATAGGTAATAATTTTTCTATTGTATCTCTAGCACCGTTTTCATACATAGAAGCTTTTTCTATGTTTGTTCTTTTTCTAAAGTTGTCAAACTCGGCAAGGCTTCTTTGTAATTTATCTAAATAATCTTTAGCCATAGCCTCTGCTTTTTCTAGCTTTTCATTTATGTTATTTTCTTCGTTTTTATCTGTTTGCTCTGTAGTTTCTTCTGTAGTTTCTTCTGTTTGTTCAACAGTTTCTTTAATATCTTGTTTTTCGTTTATATCTTTTTCCATCATATCTTCCTTTCTTTTCAACCTGACGGTAAACCTTTTATAACGTTGTTTATGTTTTTAACAATTTCATCTAAAAGGCTAACAGCTTTTGCATAGTCCATACGGGTAGGAGCTATGATACCTATAGTGCCTGTAGCATTAGCTATTTTATATTCTGTTTTTACAATGCTACAGTCTTTAAATTCTTCTGCCATATTTTCCCCGCCTATAGATATTTGTATAGATGTATTATTCTCATTATTAGAGTTTAATATGTCTATAATCATATCTTTTTCTTCTAAAGATTGAAAAATAGGCTTAACCTTTTCTATATTACTAAATTCTTTAAAATCTAGTATATTGTTTATACCGCTTGTATAAAACTTAATTTCTTCTTTACAATCTGCAAATATTTGTTCAAAAACTTTATTTATGATTTCTTCCTCTTCAGATGTAATGTTTTCTTTTTTGTTTTCTATCTGTTTTTTAATTTCTTCTAAAGAATAAGTGTTTATAATATCATTTATGTTGTTTGCAATATTTAATAAATATTGCATATCAAGTTCTCTATTAACAGGTATTATATAGTTTTTAATATTTTTATTTTCTGTAACAACAACAGCTATTATAGATGCATTATCTAAAGGTACAAGCTGTATATGTTTTATTTTATCTTGTTCTATCTTAGGTGTTGTTATAACAGTTGCATAGTTTGTAAGGGTAGCTAACGCTCTAGCTGTTTGCTCCATAAGATAATCCATATGGTTTATGTTGTTTACAACCAAATCTTGTAAAAATTTAGTTTCTTCTTCTGTAAGGTTTCTATGTTCCATAAAGTTATCCACATATAACCTATAGCCTTTATCTGATGGGATACGCCCTGCTGAAACGTGAGGCTGTATAACAAGCCCTAGCTCTTCTAGGTCGCTAAGCTCGTTTCTTATTGTAGCACTGCTAATGCCTAAGTCATATTTTTTAGCAATAGTACGTGAGCCAATAGGCTCGCCTGTTTCTATATAATCTTTAATAAGAGCTTCTAATATTTTTATTTTTCTATCATTTAATATCAAAAAACCACTTCCTTTAAGAACAAACCTGTAATTGCAAAGTATATTGTTAGCACTATCTTTGATAGAGTGCTATCAACTAAATTAACATTACCACTTTTTTTTCAAATTGTCAATAGGTTTTTAAAAATTTTTTTAATATTCATAAATTATTCATAATTGTTTTAATTATATTTAATAACAACATTTTCAGAAGATATTTTACCGTTTATAATTAAAAATGTATGTCTTTTTTCTTCTTCTAATAATAAAGAATATCCTTCAGATGTAGTAAATTTATATTTCCAGTTTCCATTTTCAAAATCACTGTTTTCTACATCAACATTATTTGTATAGTATGGCTTTTCTTCTATCTCCTATGCCCATACCTTTGTAATAATTTGAGAAGATAAAATAGTTGATACTATTATTTTTTGAAATATCTTCATATTTTCCTTCCCCTTTCTATCTTATAAATTTATTTTCATTATAAACTTGTAATATCCATAAGTCAATTATAATAAATTAATTCACATATAAAACAAGGGTGAAGACTTTGTCTTCACCCTAAATAACTATTACTTATCTTGGCTAACATAATTTTCATTTAGCTCAATAGAGCTAGTTACATTTTCTATATCTTTTAAAAAGTTATCAACGTTGTTGCTATAAACTTCACATATAACTAATGTATAAACATTTGAGCCTTCAAACTGTACTAAAGATACAACATTGTAATATTCTTGTTCAGGAAAGCCCATAACAGATGTTGTTATTGTTTTATCATCTACAACTAAAGTTTCTGCATCTTTAATTACAGAAACTCCTTCTTCTCCAGATAAAATACCTACAATAGATTGAAAATCTGCCATTGGGTCAAGGTCTGTGTTATCGTTGCTTTGTATAATTGTAAGCACCTGTCCTTTTTCTGTAGTGTTATAAAAACTGTAGTTATTGCTTCTTTCAAGCCTTAACCAGTTAGCAGGTATAGTAAGTTTTATAGGTTCATTTTCGTTTGCAAATATTCTTTCTTTATCTGTAGTTTGTTTTGTAAATTCTATGCTGTTTACAAAAGTGTTAAAATCTTCTTCGTAATCTAAAGAAGGTACATTTGCAACAATGCCTATAAATTCATCTTTACCTTCAAACTCTATAGTTGCAACAAGAGCATAAAGGTCTAAATAAGAGCTTTCTACTTTAAAAGATTTTTTAGTTATTGTTTTGTTATCAACAGTTGTTTCATCGCTATTTGCTTCTGTTATGTTAGGTGTATCAGGTGAGCTCTCTTCAAATACAGAAGATTGAACAAGGAAGAAATCTTCCACAGTTATATATCCTAAAGGCATAGGGTTTGCAACAAATAAGGCACTGTTATCTGGGCTAGCAATAGCTATTTCTTCTCTAGAATTTTCAAATTCTTCATAGCCTTCAGGCATTGTATATTTTAATGTGTAATTTAAAGATGCCCTTTCATTTTCTGCTAGTTCTTTTTGTATATAATGCTCTATGTTTTTAGGCTTACCTATATCAAAAACATTATGTGCTACAATAGATAAAATTAAGAAAATTTCTAATATTATTATGGCTAAAGTTGATTTTTTCATAGTTTAGTCTCCTTAACATTAATAGTTGTCATATCTGTTTAAATATTCTTCGTATTGATATTTATCCATCAATACATCACGTTGCTTACTTCCGTTTTCAGAAGATACAATCCCTCTATCTTCTAGTTCTTCTATTATTCTAGCTGCTCTGTTATATCCTATCCTAAACTGACGCTGTATCATAGATGTAGAGGCTTTACCTTTTCTAACTAAAAAGGCAATAACATCTTCTGTAAGTTCATCTGAATCTTCAGATGCCATTTTGTCGTTAGATTTTGAAGATGTTTCTATTTTGTTTATAATAGATTCATCATAATTAGCTGTGCTATTTTCTTTTATAAAGGTAACAATATGCTCTACCTCTTTATCTGATATGAAAGCACCTTGTATCCTTAAAGGCTTGTTCATATCAACAGACCTAAATAACATATCGCCTTTTCCAAGAAGCTTTTCAGCACCTACAGTATCTAAAACAGTACGAGAGTCTGTACCGCTAGATACGGCAAAAGCTATCCTAGATGGTATATTTGCCTTAATAAGCCCTGTGATAACATCTACAGAAGGACGCTGTGTAGCTATTATAAGATGTATACCTGCTGCCCTTGCAAGCTGGGCAAGCCTACATATAGAAGCCTCAACCTCTTTTGCTGCAACCATCATCAAATCGGCAAGCTCATCTATAATAATTATAATTTGAGGTAGCTTTTCTTCGTTATTTTCTTCTTTTAAAGCGTTATATCCTACAAGGTTTCTAGTACCTGTTTGAGCAAAAAGGTTGTATCTTTCCATCATTTCAGATACCGCCCAGTTTAAAACACCTGCCGCCTTTTCAGGCTCTGTAACAACAGGGGTTAAAAGATGAGGTATCCCGTTATAAACGCTAAGCTCTACAACCTTTGGGTCTATCATCATAAGCTTAACTTCATCAGGGTTTGCTTTATATAAAATGCTAGTTATAAGGGTATTTATACAAACACTTTTACCAGAGCCTGTTGCCCCTGCTATAAGCATATGAGGCATTTTTGCAATATCTGTAACTATAACGTTACCTGTTATGTCTTTTCCCAAGCCAAAGGCAACCTTTGAAGGAAATTTTTGAAATTTTTCTGCACATATAACTTCGCTTAAAAATACACTTTTAACCTCTTTGTTAGGTATTTCTATACCAACGGCAGATTTACCAGGGATAGGAGCTTCTATCCTTATAGAGCTAGCAGCTAAGCTAAGAGCTAGGTTATCGGCAAGCCCTAAAATTTTACTAACTTTTATACCATCTTCTATAGAAAGCTCATATCTTGTAACGGAAGGCCCTTTGCTTATGTTTATAACCTGTGCCTCAACGTTAAAGCTTTTTAGGGTTTTTACTAATATATAAGAATTTTCTCTAAGCTCCATATCGTTGTTTTCGTTAGCCTCATTAGGATTTTTAGATAAAAAGGAAAGCTTTGGAAAAACATATTCTTTTTTAACATTTTCTTCTTCAACAGTAGATTTTGTAACTATTTTTTCTACGTCTGGTTTAATAATTACAGGTTCATTTATGTTTTTTATTTCTTGTTTATCTTCTTTCACTTCTTTTTGAATATATTTTTCTTGTATATTTATATTAGGTTTATTTTCTATAACATTAGGTTTTTCTATATCAAAAGGACAATCATCTTCTGTGTTATCATCTAAAGGTATGTCTTCTTCTAGTGTATCATCTATATTACTTTCTGTTATGTTGTCTTCTATTCCTATATTTATATCTTCTATATTATTGTTTATTTCTGCTTCTTCTATACCATCTGTGTTTTCCTCTGGAAAGTTATAATATTCATCTAATTGGTTTAAATAAGCTTTGTCTACCTCATTAACCAAAAACTCTTCTGGAGGCTTTTCAAAAATATCTTCTATGTTGTTTTCTACAAACTGTAAATCTATGTTATTTGTGTTGTTAGTTATAGGTGTTTCTTTCTTTTTATATACATTGTTTATGTAATCTTCTTTAGATTGTATTTTAAATAAATCGTTATTATCTATGTCTTGCTCAAAGTTTTTAACAATGTTTGCTGTTGTAGCATATATATTATCTTCTTTAGAAGGTATGTTGTTGTTTTCTTGCATATGAGGGCTTATTTTATTTTGTTTAACATATTTTTGTGGGTTGTTAATTTCATCTATTGCAAATATAATTTTTCTATTTTCCTCTTTTTTATGTTCCTTGTTCATATCAAAGAAAACAGGCTTTTCTATGCGTCTGTATTTATAAGAACCATCAAATAGATAATTGTTATATCTTTTTATTGTTTTTCTGGATATATTATCTATAGGTATATCTCTTGTTCTAGCATTAACAGGTTTTATAGGTTCTTCTTCATACAAAGGCTCTCTTTTTATAGCCTCTTTTTTGTTTTCTTTTCTTTTATTTTCTTTTCTTTTATTTTCTTCTATTTTATCTTTAACCCTAGAAAAAATGCTTTGTTTTTTTTCTTTAGGCATATTAAAATCTTCTTCATATTCTTCTTCAACGTCATATTCGTAATAAAAATAATTAGATAAATTTTTAAATGCCTTATAAATAGTTGTAAAGAAAGATTTTCCTGTTAAAAGGAAAATAGATGCTATAAATAATATAAATATAATAATATAGCTAGCTACAACCCCTATTATTTTTACAAACAAATCTCCAATTAAAGCTCCAAGCATACCCCCGTCTAAAAATTTACCACTTTTATATTCATTAGCTAGGTATGTAAAGTAATTAGAAAAGCTAGATATATCTTGCCTTGTTATAATATGAAAAAAAGAAATAAAAAGGCTAAAGCATATAATAGATAAAACTAGCTTAAAAATATTTATTTTCTTTGATGGGGAAAAAAACACATAAACGCTAGCAATAATCATTATTATAGGCAAAACATAAGCCCCTATCCCAAATAAACCTTTAAAAAAGCTACTTAATGCCTTGCCTAAAAAACTTCCACTGCCAAAAAATATGCTTATAATAAGTAAAATGCTAAAACAAATCATAAGTATGGAGGTTATTTCTAAAGAAAGGCTAGTATTAACAGGCTTTTTTACTTCATTTTTTTTGGTCTGTTTTTTATTTTTGCTTGTATCTTTTTTGCTTGTTGTTTTAGCCATTTAAAAACCTCCTTTTCTTAATTTATAAAGCTTTTTTCTATGTTTATTATGCATTTATATCTTTTATCTAAAGATGAAACCTTATTTTTTATATCTAATATAAGTTTATTTTCTTTTTCTATTGAAAAATTATAAGGTACAACTAAATCAAATATAAAGTTTATTGTGTTTTCTCCATCAACAAGCCTATGGTCGTGAGTATCTATCCCTTCATCATAGGCTTTACAAACAAAACGTATAGCCTCTACTATAGAAGTTATTCTTTTATCATTTATATTAACAGGGTCCATATGTATTGTCAATATAATGCCAAGCTCACTTTGTACTCTTTTTTCTATCAAATCTATGATTTCGTGAGATTTATTTATATCTACATCATAAGGCACCTCAACGTGTAAAGAAGCAATGCTTTTGTTAGGTCCATAATTATGCACCAATATGTCGTGCACCCCTATAACACCTTCATAGCTTAAAGCTATGCTTTTAATCTTTTCTGCAAGCTCGCTATCTATAGCCTCTCCTAAAAGAGGAGATAAAGTTTCTCTTGCAAGGTTAAAGCCTGAATACATTAAAAATAAAGCAACCACAATCCCAAAATAGCCATCTAAGTTTAAGTTGAAAAATTTAAAAATTAAAAGGGATAAAATAGTAACAGATGTAACTAAAACATCGTTTCTGCTATCTGCAGCAGTTGCTATTAAAGAATGAGAGTTTATAAGCTTTCCTATTTTAGTGTTAAAAAGCGTCTGCCATATTTTAACAATAACAGTTATTAACAATATAAATATAGTGGAATAAGAAAAAGTTAAATCTTCAGGGCTTATTATTTTAAAAAATGAAGTTCTTAAAAATTCAAACCCAATAAGCATTATTATAAATGATACAATAAGCCCAGATATATATTCCATTCTACCGTGTCCAAAAGGATGCTCTTCATCAGCTGGCTTTGCTCCAAGCTTAAAACCTAGCAAAGTTATAATAGATGATAAGCTATCAGATAAATTGTTAAAAGAATCTGCCATTATAGCAACGCTGTTTATAAAAACACCAACTAAAAATTTTATTATAAATAACAAAACATTGCTACATATGCCAACAAAGCTACCTAACTCACCATATTTTTTTCTAACATTTTCATTTTTTATATTTTTATAATCTTTTATGAATAATCTTATTAATAAATTAGTCATTATTACCTCCTCCAAATAATAACATTAATAAAAATTATAACAAAATAAAGTGTATAATACAAGTATTTTAACATTTTATTTATAAAAAATAAACCTAAAAACTATTTATAGCTTTTGTCTTAAAATATGATAAATTTATCGACATATAATATTTTTTATGCTATACTATTAACAAATATTTTTAAATTAGGAGTGTTTTTCTATGAGTTTTTACCCATTAAATCAAAAAATAGGCATTATAGGTGGCGGTCAACTTGGAAAAATGATGATACAAGAGGCAAAAAAGCTAGGCTTATATGTTACCATACTAGACCCTACCAAAGATTGTCCCGCTAGTAGCATCTGTGATGAACACATAGTAGCAAGCTTTGATGATAAAGAGGCTATATATTCTTTGGCTAACAAAAGTGATGTTATAACTTATGAATTTGAGCATATAGACTATAAATGTTTATTAGAGCTAGAAGAAAAAGGATACAAGGTATACCCTAGTGCTAAATCTTTAAAAATTATACAAAATAAATTTACTCAAAAAACAAAATTAAAAGAAAATAACATTAACATACCAGATTTTCATCTAGTAAATAATATAGAAGATATCAAAAATATAGCTAAAGAATTTTCTTATCCTTTAATCTTAAAATCTTGTACAGGAGGATATGACGGTAAGGGAAATTATGTTATAAAAAGCGAAGAAGATATAGAAAAAGGGTTTAATGCTCTAAATCCTAATTTAAACACACAGCTTATGGTTGAAAGGTTTGTAGATTTTGAAATGGAGGTATCTGTTCTTGCCTGCGGTAGCTTAAACGGCGATATAAAGGTATACCCTGTAGGTAATAACATTCACATAGATAACATTTTACATAAAACTATTGTACCTGCTAATGTTTCAGAAAAAAGTAAAGATAAAGCATTAATCACTGCCTATGAAATAATAGAAATATTTAATGCTGTTGGTATGTTTTGTATAGAATTTTTTATAACAAAAAATGGAGATGTTTTGGTAAATGAAATAGCTCCTAGACCGCATAATTCAGGACATTATACAATAGAAGGTTGCGTAACTAGCCAGTTTGAAAACCACATTAGAGCAATTTTAGGCCTACCTCTAGGTAGTACAAGCCTTTTAAACCCTACTGTTATGATAAATCTTTTAGGAGAAGAAGGCTATAAAGGTGATGTTTTGGTAGATGGTGTAACAGATGCTCTTAACATAGAAAATGTAGCTATACATATCTATGGTAAAAAACAAACTGTACCTAAAAGAAAGATGGGACATTTAACTTGCTCTATGCCTTCTTTAGCAAAAGCAGAAGAAAATGCTACAAAAGCATATAAACATATAAAATTTATATCTAAATAGATAGGAGATAACAATATGAAAATAGGAATTATAATGGGTAGCGATTCAGATTTAAAAGTTATGGGAGAAGCTGCAAAAGTTTTAGAAGATTTTAACATAGAATATGAAATAACTATAGTTTCTGCTCATAGAACACCAGATAGACTTTATGAATATGCAAAAAATGCTAAAGATAGAGGGATAAAAGTTATCATAGCAGGAGCTGGAGGTGCTGCTCATCTACCTGGAATGGTTGCATCTATGACTACAATACCTGTTATAGGTGTACCTATAAAAACAAAAGCATTAAAAGGTGTAGATTCTTTATATTCAATAGTTCAAATGCCAGCAGGTATACCTGTTGCAACAGTTGCTATAAACGGTGGAACAAACGCAGGGCTTTTAGCTGTTCAAATATTAAGTACCTTTAGCCCAGAAATTAACGATAAAATAACGTCGTATAGAGAAAATCTAAAAGATTTAGTGTTAAAAAAGGCAGATTCTCTTGAAAAACTAGGGTATAAAAAGTATATAAATGACTATTTATAAGT
This sequence comes from uncultured Clostridia bacterium, assembly GCA_944381435.1. GTDB lineage: Bacteria > Bacillota > Clostridia > Lachnospirales > CAG-274 > Tyzzerella. The sequence goes on along the minus strand of CALWLD010000032.1, from coordinate 3,564 downwards.
TTTTTTGCAAAATTTTATAAAATACTATTGAAATAATGATTTTTTTATGATAAAATAGTTTTAAACTATTACAAATAGTTTGCATTTTAAAATTATTTTTTCTAAAATTAAAGGAGGATTTATGATGAACTATCATAAAATAGTTGGTTCAAACATTAGGTTTGAGCGTCAAAAAAGAAACCTTACAATCGATGAGCTTTCTGAAATATTAGATATAGCTCCAGGTTTCCTTGGTTTAATAGAAAGAGGTCAACGTGGTACTAGCATTAAAAACCTTTGCAAAATAGCAGATTTTTTTAGCTTAAGCTTAGACCATCTTATAACTTGCCCTTTAGGTGAAAAAGTTGTTAAAGAAGAACCTGCATTAGATAAGAAAAAATCTGTAATAAGTACATACTTAAATAGTATGAACGAAGCGGAGTTAGATTTCTTTATTTCTACTCTTAAAGGTTTTAAAAAATACACATCTACTAAAGAATCTGATGATAACAAATCTGATGATAAAAAATCTGACGAATAATTTTTAATATTTTACTTTTATTTACTTTTAAGCTATGAATTTACATTCATAGCTTTTTTATAATATAATTAATAATTTTACCATAATATATTGACCTTCAATACCTTTTTATGATAAAATATAACGAAACAATAAATATTAAATAATTAAGAAATAATTATTCCATACTGTAGAAAAAATAGAAATAACATAAAAAAGCGTAGGGTATGAAACCGAAGAGTTTTCATCTTAAATATCATATGGTGATTTGCCTCAGATACGTAAAGCTATGTTTTTAAGGAGCTTTAGCCCCTTGCACAAGAAAACCTTGCTTTTTCATACAGTAGTTCAAAAAAATAAACTTGTTATTTTTTCAAAGGTTGTAGACAAAGTCTACAACCTCAAATAATTAACAAGTAATTATTGTTTAAAACATTGAATATATAATAAAAAGGTATTATTTTCATAAATATAGATTAATATGTACCTATACTATTTAAAACATAGTTATATATTTAATAGGGAGGTGTATTATGTGATTGTTGCTATAATTATATTTTTTCTTTTTAATTATTATGTATTTTCTTATGCATCTAAAATCTTAGTTAATTTTAAAAAAGGAATATTAGTAAATTTAATTTTAGCTGGTGTAAATACATTTCTAATGGTTTATGCTTATAAAATACATAGCCCTTATTATGTATCTTATTTTTGTGTTTTAGTCACACTAACCATAGAGTTTTTGCTATTTTCAGAATCTAAATTTAGCCAAGCTTTCTTGTGTGCAGGCATATTGATTATTAATATAAGTGTGTGCCAATTAATGTTTATCCCTATATATTCTTATATTTTAGGAATAACACCTTATGAGCTTTTTCAAGATGAAGATTTATTTTTTAGCAGTTTATCTATCCTTTTTATAATACTTTATTTAGTTTCTAGGTTAAGCTTAAAATTAATCTCTACAAAAGATATTATAAAGCTATCTACAAACACAATATATTCTACAATGATATCTGCTATTATACTTTTTATCCTTACATATACTATAATAGATGTTATTGTTTTACAGCAAAAAAATTATGAACAAAACTATATGATAATGTTTATATTAACACCTATTTTAAGTGCTATACTTTTTTATATATTGTTTTTCTATAGCATAAAAAGTGTAAAAATGGTAGCCTATAAGAGAAAATCTGATGAGCTAGAGGCATCTAAGATAAAAAAATCCCTTGATAGAAAAAATATAGAAGACAAAGTCTTAAAAGATGATTTAACATCTTGTTATAACAGAAAATATGTTATGTATTATTTAAAAGATAAATATGAAAATAATATATTTAATTTTGCTATATTATTTATAGATATAGATGGTCTTAAAAATGTAAATGATTCCCTAGGTCACGATATAGGTGATGAATATATAATAAATATTAGTAATGTTTTAAAAGAATCTATTAGAGAAAATGACCTAATAGCAAGGTTAGGCGGAGATGAGTTTCTTATAATTTTAAATGATCTAGAAGAAAATGATATAAAAAAAATATTAAATAGAATATATGAAAAAATTAAATTTGTTGATAAAGTAACAAATAATTACAAGGTATCTGCTAGCATAGGTTATATTTTTGTAAATGAAGAATTATTAAAAACAGGCGTTGATAATATAATAAAAATAGCGGACGATAAAATGAGGATTGAAAAGTTAAATTCAAAAGGAGAATAATTTTTAAATGTTAGACATAGGTTGTTTTTTATTAAGTATATTATATATATCTACAGCTTTTCTGTATTCAGCAAATGCATTTTTATATAAAATCAAAAAATTTAGTGCTTTAAAATTTTTCTTTATTTTAAATATTACAATCGTAGCAATTATTTTATATTTTGATATAATTATACCAGATTTTATATCTATGATTTTATATTTTGCTCTTGTTTATATAGAGCTAAAATTTATATATAACGATAAAACATTAAAAAATATTTTTGGTACTCTTTGTTTTGCAATAAATTTCTTTGCAGTAAGGCTTATTTATATATCTATCTACTCTTTAATATACAATATTCCTTTTAGCCTTATAATGCAAGATGAAAAAATATTAACCATTGCTACGATGTTAACACTTTTAACTAGCATTGTTAAAATATCTATGTTATTAATATTTTCACCTATGAATTTTATGGATATGATAACAACAGATAAAGGGAGTATAAAGTTTTCTTTGGGTATTTTAGGTAGCATATATGTGTTTTTAATTATAAATTCTTATTTTTTATATATTATAGATACAGTAAGCTTAATAAACCTTTCAAATATAAAAATAGCTATTTGTGCTTTAATTGGATTTTTTGCTGCCTTGTTATATTCTTATTTATTTGCTAAATTACAGCTATATGTTGTAAAGGTAGAAAATATAGAAAAAGAGCTCCAACAAGATGAGATTGCAATAAAAGAACTAGAAAACGAAGCTAACTATGACTATTTTACATCTTGCTTAAAAAGAGATGTTATATACCAAATAATAGATAGAATATTACAAAATAATCCTTTCTTTTGCATAGTTTTCATAGATATGGACGGGTTAAAGATAACAAATGATGTCTATGGTCACGATGAAGGTGATTTTTACATAAAAGCTGTATCTGAAATCTTAAATGCCGAGTTTGTAGGTAAGGCTATAGGTAGAATTGGTGGAGATGAGTTTTTAATTGTTTTAGACCATACAGATATTTATGCAACTATGAAATGTGTGCTAAGGTGTTATGAACAAGTTAATAACCTTAGCAAATTGTTTAATAAGCCTTATCAAACATCTATAAGCTATGGTGTTGTAGAAGTTACCCCAGATAATAAACTATCTAGAAATGAGCTTATAAAGCTTGCTGATACATATATGTATAACTTTAAAAAAACTAGAAAGAAAAATAGAAGATAACATAAAAATCCAATAATAAAAATAAAAAGTTAAATAAATAAAAGGCTGTAGACTTTTGAACAAGTCCGTAAAAAATGGACAATAGAAAAAAGAGACCTCCTGTGGTAGAATTAAACTATCATA
>CALWLD010000031.1 GCA_944381435.1 uncultured Clostridia bacterium | reverse complement strand
GTTTGTTACTTAAAATTTAATTTTCTACCTTAGGTAGTCTTTTTTGTGATGTCTGTATAAATTGGTGCAGTTCATTTATCTACAACCTTTTTTTATTTCTTTTATATTCCCACCAAGGATATAAATTATCTTTATCTACTATGTAACTTTTTTTTGCAAGCTCTGCTAAAGGTTCATCTGAAAAAGAATCAGAATAAAACTCTCTTATGATAGTATTAGGCATTTCTTTATTAAGCCTTATCACCTTTTCTTTTCCATAGCAATTAAGCCCTGTGTATTTGCCTGTGTTTTTATCTACCTTAGATGCTATAAGGTTGTTTATACCTAGTTTTTCGCATATAGGCTTTAACAAAAATTCAGGTGATGCTGATATTATAATATCTGTATCTTCCTGTTTTTCATAATAAAATTTTTTTATACCTTTTATATTTATCTTCCAAAAATTTTCTACTTCTTTATCTATGTTTTTAACAACTTTAAAACAGCTATAAAATTTTTCTTTAAATTTTGTTTTTTCCATTTTACCTAAAGCAAAAGGTATAAAATAAAAAAGTTGTTTAGGCAAATATAGTGCTATTTTAGGTTGCTTTTTTAATAGATATAAATAAAACTTTTGTGTGCTATCTCCGTGAAATATAGTTTTATCAAAATCATAAACATTTACGTCCATATTACCTTTAAGCTAAATTTAAACTTTTTAGCTCTTTTCCTTCTAAATTTTTTATAATAAAGTTTTTATTTTCATAAACCATATAGCTATTTTCTTGCTCCTCTTTAGGCATAGATATTGAGCCTGGGTTTATATATGTTGCTTTTTCTAGCTTTTCTATTGTGTTAACGTGGGTATGCCCGTGTATTAATATATCTTTATCTTCTATGTTAGGCATATTTTCTTTGTTATAAATATGTCCGTGAGTTAAAAATAAATTTATATTATCTATGTTTAATATGCTATAATCTGCCATAATAGGAAAATCTAGCACCATTTGGTCTACTTCGCTATCACAATTTCCTCTAACGCATATTATTTTATCTTTTAAAGTGTTTAAAGCTTCAAAAACTTTTTGTGGGTTATAATCTTTAGGTAGAGGGTTTCGTGGTCCGTGGTATAAGATATCTCCTAAAAGTATAATTTTATCTGGATTTTCTTTTTCTATAATGTTTAATAAAGCATTACAATAAAACATAGAGCCGTGTAAATCTGATGCAAATAATAATTTCAAAATATTAACCTTCTTTCATTTTATATAAATTTTATAAAAAAACATATCTTTTTTTATAAAAAACTAACAAAATCAATTTTTTTCGAACAAACGTTTGCATTGTTCGAACATTTGTGCTATTATATTACCATAAGTTACATTAAAGGAGGTTTTGGTATGAGCTTATCTATAAAATTTTTCGTTGGTATAATTGTTGGTTGTGTTGGTTTTTTAGCATCTTTTGTTGTTTGTGCTATGTTATCCTGCCCCACTAATGTTATGGTGTTACCTTGTGTTAGTTTTTTAATGTTAATTATAGGTTGCTTTATAGGTTTTTTTATTTCTTATAACAATATTAAGCTAAACTTTAAAATACCTAAATATAAATTATTTTATAACAAAAACAAATCAAATTCAATGTTTTTTTATGTATCTAAAGGATATTAACTATGTTTTTATCTATATAAAAGCTAGCTAGCTCTAAATCTATAGGCTCATCTATATCTAAAGAATGGTATTTATCCATTATATAGCCATAGTTATTGTCTTTTAAATATCTATCTATCTTTATATCTTTAACATAATTTATATATATGGCACCGTTTAAAATATAATATTTATCCATTTGTTGCCTAAGGCTTATATCGCTTTCTATAAGTGGTGTTATTTTGTTTTCATTGTCTAGCTTTCTTATTAATGTTGGGTTTTTATCTGTTTCTGTTACAGATAAAAGGCTATCTAGGTTATTGTTTATAAGCATTTCTAAAGCATCATCTATATGTTTGTTAGTTCTAAAAGGTGATGTAGGCTGTAACAATATAACTATGTCGTATTCTTTGCCTTGTTTTTTAAGCTCTTCTATAGTATATATAAGGCAAGTTATTACATTAGATGTATCTTGGGCTAGCTCCTCTGGCCTTAAAAAAGGTACTTCTGCACCATATTCTTTAGCTACATCTGCTATCTTTTCCCCATCTGTGCTAACTATTACATCATCTATATATTTACTTTTTTTGCTAGCCTCTATAGTATAAGCTATCAAAGGCTTCCCTTTTAAATCTTTTATGTTTTTATCTTTTATGCCTTTACTGCCTGCCCTTGCTGGTATGAAAGCTAAAACTTTTTTATTATTTATCATATTATCTCCTAAAAATTAATATCATAAAATTTCTTTTTAATATCTGTATTTTTCTTTAAAAATTCTTTTATATAATGTATTATGTTTTCACAAGTATTTTCTTTTTCATAAGGGTTATTAAAGCTTTTAACCTTATTTTTAAATTCATAACCTAATGCTTTATTTATTGCATTTTCTATATTTAATTTTTCGTTATCACAGTTTATAACGCTATCTGCACATATCCTACCTTTTTGTCTATCCCCTATATTTACTGTAGGTATTTTAAAAGACGGCACCTCTATTATACCACTAGATGAATTACCAACAACAGCATCTACAAACTGTAAAGTACTAAAATAATTTAACTGCCCCATTGTATCAAAAGCTATTGTATTTTTATTTTTTAAAACATAATCATCTATCATATTGTTTATAATTCGCCCGTCCGTATCTGCATTAGCCTTTGTAAAAATAATATTTATATCTTTTATGCTATCAATAGCATTTAAAAGGTTTTGAAATTGCTCTTTAGATTTTTTGTTTTCTAAAGTTACAGGGTGAAAAGTTACTATAATAGTTTTTTCTTTTATTTTAAAATTAAGCCTTTTTTCTAGCTCTTCCTTATTAAGAAGTTTTATTTTTTTTATATTTTCTGTGCCTATAGCCCCTACGTTAAAAACAGTGTCTATCTGCTCCCCTAATTGTATTACCCTTTTTTTATATTCTTCTGTACTTGTAAAATGTAAATGGCTCATCTTTGTTATAGCGTGTCTTATGCTATCATCAATAGCCCCTTCTGTTATTTCTCCACCGTGTAAATGGGCAATTTTTATATTACAAACCATAGCACAAATAGCCACTGCTAAAATTTCATATCTATCTCCTAGTATAACTATTAAATCTGGCTTTAACCTTTCAAAAACTTCACCAAAGCTTATCATAGCAAGTCCTATAGATTTATTTATACCTATTTTTGTATCAGAGCTTAAAAGTATTTCCACCTTTTCATCTATAAAAAAACCATCATTTTCTATAGCTTTATATGTAAGCCCAAATTCTGTAGATAAATGAGAGCCTGTAGCTACAACCTGTAACAAAAGTTCTTTATCCTCTTTTATAGATTGCATTATAGGTTTTAACAAGCCATATTCTGCTCTTGAACCTGTTACTACACATATTTTTTTCATTATAGCTCAATCCTTTCATCTGCTACAAAATCTTTTTTTGCCCTTTGCCCTAAAACATCGTACCATTTCATAGGGGATATACCATCTCCTGGTCTTTTTATAGTTAAATTTTCTTCTGTAAATGCATCACCTTTTTTTATGTTAGTTTTTGCAACTATACTTTTTCTAGCAATAGAAATATTTTTCTTTTCGGAGCTAGAAGGCACTTTTATTCCATTTCCTAAAGCTTTTTCTATATTTCTAATACCATCTACTAGCATTTTTAGCTCTTTAGGCTCTAGGCTTGCCTTATGGTCTGGACCTTCTAACGTTTTATCTAATGTAAAATGTTTTTCTATAACAGTTGCACCTAAAGTAACAGCTCCTATAGAAATCTCAATACCGTCTGTATGGTCTGAATATCCTATAGGTAGGTTTAGCTCTTTTTCCATAGTTTTTATAGCAAGTAGGTTTACATCTTCCATAGGTGTTGGATATTCTGTATTACAATGTAGTACAGTTATGTTTTTATCATTATTTTTATTAAGAACTTTTATTGCCTCTTTTACCTCATCTAAATTGCTCATACCTGTAGATAATATTATATTTTTATATAAACTACCTATATTCTCTAAATAAGGTAAATTTGTTATTTCACCTGACGGTATTTTTACAGTATCTATGCCTAAAGATAATAATAATTTAGCACTTTCTTCATCAAAAGGAGAAGATAAAAACATTATCCCTTCATCATCACATATTTTTTTTAAATAAATATGGTCTTCTTCTGATAGCTCTAGCTTTTTTATCATATCATATTGGCTTTCTTGTTTACCTGTATTTTTTACTTGATAATCTGCTTTTTTTGCATCTTTAGCCACAAGCTTATCTGCCTTAAAAGACTGAAACTTTACCGCATCTACCCCTGCTTTTTTAGCCTCTAAAATCATTTTTTTTGCAAGGAGCAAATCTCCATTATGGTTTACCCCTATTTCTGCAATTATAAATACACTCATTGTTTAACAACTCCATAACCTTTACTATTTTCTAAAACATCTTTAATAACAGTGCTGTTAGCACCAATAATGCTATTTTTACCTATTGTAACCCCTTGTATAACTGTAGCATTAGCCCCAACAAAAACATTATCACAAACAGTAACATTACCACATAAAATAGCACCGATAGATATATGAGAAAATGCCCCCACATAGCTTTCGTGTTCTATTATAGCCCCTGTATTTATTATAGCCATATTATCTATTTTGCAATCTGCATTTATTATAGCATTTTTGCCTATAAATATGCCCTCTTTAAGCTTTATATTGTTTGGTAAAATAGCAGTTTTATCAATTACATTTACTACATTAAACCCTATGTTTTTAACCTTTTTATATAAAATATTTCTAACATTGCTATTACCTAAATAACCAATACAAATAAATATATTTTTTATACCTTTGTTATAAAAGCTTTCTAGGTCTTCATCGCTACCAATAACTTTATAGTTTTTATAAGCCTGTCCTATTTTTTCTTTAATATCTATAATACCATATATATTGTAAATGCCACCATTTTCTATACTATCTATTATGCTTTTACAATGCCCTCCAAATCCTATTAACAAAATATCTTCCATTATATTTCTAGCCTTTCTTTCATTTTTTCAAGCTCATCAAATTGCCCCATATCAAGCCAGTTATCTTCGTTTAAAACATAAGTTCCTATCTTTTTGCCCTGGTTTATAAAATTTTTTATAACATCTGTAATGTGTATAAATGTATTTTCTGGGATAGCTTGTATAAACTCTGGCTCTAATATATATATACCTGTATTTATTATAAAGGAAAATTTAGGCTTTTCTTTTATTTCTAAAATATTACCCTCATCATCAGTTTCCATAACACCGTAAGATAAGTTTTGGTTTTTTTCTATACATATAACAGTTGCAATGTTACCTGTTTTTTTATGTTGCTTTAAAATTTCAGAATAGTCATAATCTATTAAAACATCACAGTTAGTTAAAAATATAGTATCTTTTATTTTATCTTTAATAAGGTACAATCCACCACCTGTACCTAAAAAGGTATCTTCATCTATAAAATCTATTTTTTTATTTATTTCATTAAAATAAGTTTTTATAAAATTCTTTTTATAGTTTACTATCATATAAAAATTAGTACAGCCATATTTTTCAAAGCTATCTATTATATGCTCTGTAATAGTTTTTTCACCTATAGGTATTAAAGGCTTTGGCAAAATATTAGTATAAGGCTTTAAGCGTGTTCCTTTACCTCCTGCCATTATAACAACAGGTACATTTATTTTACTATCTACTTTTTTTATATCTTTTTTTAAAAACTTAATATCTACAATATTTTTGTTTTCATCTAAAATAGGTAAGCTTGTAACCCCTTTTTCTTCCATATATTTTTTATAGTTAATGTTATCTTTTTCAAATACATAGTGTGGGTTATAATTACCTATCTTTTTGATAGTATCATCTATATTGGCATTTTTTATAATATATCTTCTTATATCACCATCTGTAACGCTGGCTAATAGCTTATTGTTATCACAAATAAAAACTATACCTTTACCACTTTTGTCTATTTTTTTTAAAACATTTAAAATAGTTTCGTTTTCTGCTACAATATAATCACTTAAATTCATATTAACACCTCTAGCTATTTTCTATTTCTTTTATTGTTTTACATACATATAAAACATCATCATAAGATAAGTTAGAACTACAAGGTATATTTACAACTTTATCATAATAATAGTTAGCTTTTTCTATTTTGTAAGTTTGAGAGTTTTTATAAGGCTTTAAAGTATGTATAAGCTTCCATATAGGTCTTGTTTGTATTTTGTTTTCTTGTAGCTTTTTAATTAATATGTCCCTTTCATCTGTTAAATATGAATAAAACCAGTAGTTAGGTCTACAGTTTTTATTAAATGATAAAAGATTTATATCATTTTTTATATATAGGTTATAGTTTTGTTCTTTAGTTTTTATAAATTCCTCTAACCTTTCTAGCTGAGCAATGCCTACTGCTGCTTGTAAGTTAGTCATACGGTAGTTATAGCCTATTTCATTATGAACAAAATAAACCTCATCATCTTTAGCCTGTGTTGATAAATACTTTATTTTTTTTGCAATTTTTTCATCACTGCATACAACCATACCACCGCCACCAGTGGTTATAATCTTATTGCCATTAAAAGAATATATCCCAACATCTCCTATAGTGCCTGCAAATTTATCTTTATATTTGCCTTGTGTATAAAAAGTACCAAGGCTTTCTGTAGCATCTTCTATAACTTTTAAATTGTATTTATTGGCGATATCCATTATATCTTCCATATTTGCCATATTACCAAAAATATGCACAACAATTATAGCTTTTATATGCTTATTTGTCTTTTTGTTTATTAGCTTGTTATCTACAAAATTACATTCTTCTTCACAAAATTGTTGTAATTTTTTAGCATCTAAACAAAGGCTATCATCACAATCTAAAAATATAGGCTCGGCATTTACATATTTTACAGGGTTTACTGCCGCAATAAACGTAAGAGTTGGAACAATTACCTCATTTTCACTGTTAATTCCAAGGGCTATTAAGGCTAAATGTATACCTGCCGTACCACTTTGGCAAGCTATCGCAAAATTAGATTTTGTATAATCTTTAATATTATTTTCAAAATCTACAATAAAACTACCAGCAGTAGAAACCCATTCTTCTTTTAAAGCTTTTTCTACATATTTTAGCTCATTGCCTTTTATATTTGGCACAGATAACGGTATAAATTTTTCCATAATATTCCTCACTCCTTAAATTATTTCCATATAGGGTCTTTAAGCACCCATTCTCCAAATTTATTTTTTGTAAATAAATCTCTGTTATAAAATTTATCTATTATACTCCAAAATTCACTTTCACTATATCCTAGAAATTTGCAAAAATCTAAAACACATTTTATATCTAATTTATGATCTCTTTCTCTTATAATATCTATTCCTTTTTCTCTACTTAACAAACCATACCTAATATATCTAGCTGTATAATCTGTTGCACAAGCATGACCAAATTTAGGGTATTTTAACCAAGCATGTATAAGATATGCAACACTATCAACTTGATCAAAGTTTTCGCTAGTCATAGTTCTATCCCATTCGTGTGTTAAATCGTGGAATCCTCTACTTTTAGCAAATACATAATTAGAATAGCTATTCCACTCTACAAAATAGCTTAAATAAATAGGGTCTAACTTATCTATTTCTTCTTTTGTAGGAGCTACAGTTAAGCTTAAATCTTTTTCTGTTATACCAGCACTTTCATCTACTAATTCTTCAATAGGTATATCTGTTGCAACTCCATTTTGTAAAATTTCTTTTGCTGAGTATGTTTCTAAATTATCTTTACCACCATATTCATAGCTTACATTTTCACCATAAACTAATAATGGTGTATTAAATTTTAAAGCCATATTAAGAGGATATGTATATATTAATCTGTCTAAAATCCAAGTTGGTTTACCATATTTTTCAAAAGTTTTTCTCATAATGTTTTTTTGTAACTTTATATTTGGCTTTAATGTAATAATATTACAATTAAATTCTTCTGATAGATTTCTTAAGTTATGCTTACCTGCTTCTGTCATAGTAAAATTATCTTCTACAGAAAATAATATAGGGTTCATTCCAAGTAATTCTTTCATAACATAAACTTGAAAATGGCTATCTTTGCCACCAGAAACTGCTATTGCACAGTCAAAGTTATTTTTTCCATTCATTCCTCTATATTTATCACATAATTTTTCAAGCTCTTTAAATCTTTTATCATAATCTATATTTTTTCTATTTTCATAATTTATACAAGCACTACATACACCTTCAGTAAAGCTTATACCAGGTCTTGTATTTGGCATTGTACATTTTTTACAGTATTCCATTTTTTTCATTTTATAACTCTCCTTTTATATATTGTAAATATCTGCTTTGTATTTATCTAAATTATTTTTTATCCATTCTATAGTTTCTTTTATACCTTCTTTAAAGGTATAGCTTTGCTCCCAGTTAGTAAAGCTTTTTATTTTTGTATTATCTCCTAAAAGCCTATTTACTTCACTTTTTTCTGGTCTTAATCTTTGTTCTTCACAAATAACTTTAGCATTTGGGTTTATTTGTGATATAATTTCATTTGCTAAATCACCAATAGATATTTCTGTATTTGTAGCAATATTTATTTCTTCTCCAATAGTTTTGTCAGATTTTGCTATTTCATAAAAACCTTTAACTGTGTCTTTTACATAATTAAAATCTCTAGTTGGTGTTAAGCTACCTAGTTTTATTTCTTCTTTACCTGATAAAAGCTGTGTAATAATTGTAGGGATAACTGCCCTTGCAGATTGTCTAGGACCGTAAGTATTAAAAGGTCTAACAATAGATATAGGCATATCAAAACTTCTGTAAAAACTTTCTGCAAGCCTATCTGCCCCTATTTTTGTTGCCGAATAAGGAGATTGTCCTTGATAAGGGTGTTTTTCATCTATAGGTACATATTGTGCTGTGCCATATACCTCTGATGTAGATGTTACTAAAACTTTAGATGTGTTAAAATCTCTACAAGCCTGCAATACATTTAATGTACCTTTTATATTTGTATCTACATAAGAATCTGGGGAATGATAACTAAAAGGTATAGCTATCAAAGCAGCTAAATGAAATACCTCATCTACACCTTTTATAGCCTCTCTAACACCATTAGGATCTCTAATATCCCCTGAAAATATTTCTATTTGTTCTAGCTTTTGTTTTTCTAAAGTATCAAGCCAACCCCAATTATTAAATGAATTATAATACGTAAAAGCTTTTACATCATACCCTTTTTCTAATAAATATTCTACCAAATGGCTACCTATAAAGCCATCTGCCCCTGTTACAAGTGCTTTCATAAATATTCTCCTATTTGAATTTTATTTAAATAAATTAAGTCGTACCTTAATTGCATTAATTAACAAATTACCTATATTTTAAAATAAATTTTAAAATGTTAAAATATAGGTAATCAAAAATTTATTATTTACTAGCTCTAGCTATTTTCATAGCCTCTTTCCAAGTGTCTCTAAATAATTTTAGATACTCTAGTATTTCGTTTAATATTTCAATATCTTTTTTCATATTAGCCTCAGTAAGCCTTCTATGCATATAGTCATAAGCTGAATATAACTCGTGAGAGATATCATATTTCATATTAAGAGTTAATTGAAATTCTCTTATTATATTTTTAGTTTTTTGTATGGCATTATTAGCACCCTCATAGTTTTTTTTCTCTATTGCTATTATAGCCTGGTTTGCAAATCTAACTGCTCCATCATATAGCATAAGTGTAAGCTCTTCTGGTGTAGATGTATTTATTGCATTTTCTTTAATTTTAGCATAAGGATTATTCTTATACAATTAACTCACTCCTAATCTTAGCTTTTTTCATCAACTAATAAGCCTGCCATTTCCTTTATCTTAGCTGCTAAATCTAAGCTTTCTTCTGAAGGTATTTCTTTAAGTATATCTCCTGTTTCAGAGTCTTTTATTTTAACAGTTATTCTATTGGTTTTTTCATGTATATCATAAGAAAACTCTTTATTTACAAGTTTAAATTTATGATTTACTTCTGTAATTAACTTATCTAAAGTTTCTTTGCTAATAGTATTTTTAGCCATTGATACTTTTTTATTGTCTTGAGCTATATTTTTATCTTCAATATTAGCTTTTTCTGAATTAACATTGCTATTTTTTAAATTAGAGTTTGATATATCGCTTATATTAACATTTGATATGTTAGAAATTTTATTATTAACATCCATTTTAATAACCTCCATTTTATCTAGAGCTATCAAATAAACTTCCACCTATAGTATCTTTATAAATACCTAAGTAACCATTGTTAGCTTTAGACATATTTTTTGTATTTTTTATTTGTTTTTTTAAAATATTTAAAATAGCATCTATAATCTCTTTTTTCTCTTCATCTAATTTTAAAATATTTTTTATTATTTCATCATTTTTTTTAATAATATCATCAACTTCCTTGTTATTAATATTATTAATATTTATAGCTTTTATTTCATTTTCTACATACAGAAGCTTATCATATATTTCTTGCCTTTTTTTAAGATAGTATTCTATTCTTTCTACTTCATCTTCAGATTTCTTAAAACTTTTATTTTTTGTATAGTTAAAAATTTCGTTTAAAAGATTTTGTTTTTCATTTAATAAAGATATATATTTATCAAGCATAGGCTACCTATTGTCCAGACATACTAAGTAAAACAGACATTTGATTATTTTGTTGGTTCATAGCAGATTCCATTTTAGCAAACATATTAAAGTAATACATTTCTTTATTATACAATCTTTCTCTTTCTGCTGCAAGTCTTTTTGTAATATCTTCTAATTCTTTTGTTAAATCATTATTAGTTGCAGATATTGTTCCTTTTATACCAGCTTTATTTCTTAAATAACCATTGCTACCTATAGCATCATCAATATCTTTTTTAATTTGAGCAGCTATACCATCTTTTGAAGTAAATAGTTGTTTTACTTCATCTCCACGTTCTTGTAAAGCTTTTTTTAATTTTTCTTCATCTATTTCTAATTTACCACCATCATTAAAATCTTTTGTAGTAGTAATACCTATTTCATATAAAGAAATACTTTTTCCACCAATATCTACAGATTTGTAAACATTATCTCTAAGGCTTGATAAAAATCTACTTAAATGTTCATCTCTATATAAAAGACCTTTTTTAGCTTGCTCTTCATATTTTTTAATTTCATCTTCGCTCATAGCCTCTTTCTCGTCATCTGTAAGTGGTTCATAATAACCATATTGACCAGATTTAGGCCTAGATTCCATTACAGCATTGTTAAATTCTTCTATTAACTTGTTGTAATCTTCAACAAACTCTTTTATTTTTTTAACAGTTTCATCAACATTGTTGCTAGCTTCTAAAGTAACATTACCTGTAGTATTAATAGTAAAGCTAATACCATTCATACTTACTTCATTAGATGGTCTTGTAGTTCTTATACCATCTATTTCAAAAACAGCATCTTTACCTTGTGTATATTTTTCATTTTTTTCTTTATTTTCAACATCTATTTTCATATTATTTAAAAGAAAATCTTTTGTTGTAGTGTCATCTATTTGTATATTACCGTTAGAGCCACTTTGAGTAGATTTTAAGGTAAATCTGTTAGTAACTTCATTAAATTCCATCTCTACATTGGCACCGCTAGAATTTACTTTATTAATAAAGCTTTGTATAGTATCGTCTTTGTTTACTGTAACTTCTTTACCGCCAAAGTTTAATGTTATCTCATCGCCACCTTTAAAAATCCCATCACCAAAAACATTAGTTAATTTTGAGCTTAATTTAACACTGTTTGTATTATTAGTTAAACCTATTAAACTAGCACTTCCTGTTGGATTTAACTTTTCAGTTTGTTGCCCACTATCACTTTTTACACTAAGGTTTAATTCTTTGTCTTTAGATGTATTAGTTATTTTTAAGCTATCACCTTGTCCTTTAGATAAACTTACATATGAGCTTATATCTTTTGTTTCTCCAGCACTATTTTCAGCTTTTTTTAATGCTTCTTTTATTTTAGCTAATTTTTGTTCTGCTGTTTTATCTTTTTCAGAATCAAAAGTTACTTTTGCAGTATAACCATCTATTGTAATTTCAAAAGAGCTAGAACCTTCTTTTAAAACATCTGCAACTTCAAAAGATACACCATTTGTCCTAGAGCTACCATCTGTTATAGTTAATGAATGTCCTTCACCTGCAGGTTTAAATGATAATTTCCCATCGGAACCTTTTTCAACTGTAACTTTAGGGTTTTTATCATTAGTAGTACCAAATGCTTTTTCTAATTTTTCATTAAGAACTTGGTCTATACTTTTTCCATTTAATTCGTCTTTAGTAATGTTTATTTCTTTAGATACACCATCTAAGTTAAAATTTAAGCTAATATCACCATAATCGTTAATTACCTTTTCAATATCCGCTGCATTTTTATCTGTTGTAATGCTAGTTGATATATTGCCACCTGTTATAGTTTCTGTTTCTGCTTTTTCTATAATGTTAATATCATATTTACCACTATTAGTAGTACTATTTATTGTAATAGCATTACTTTCTTTCCCTGTGTTTTTATCTATAATGCTTGTTTTATAGTTGTTCCAAAAAGCATCATATCCTATGTTACTTGATAAGCTTGTTGTGCTAAACCATTTGTTTTGGAAATTTTGCATAGATGTTATTAACTGTCTAAATGCCTCTTGTTTCCAAGTTACTTTTGTTTTTTCTTTTTCTAATCTATTATATTTAGCACTTTCTGCTTTCATCATTTGATCTATCATAGATTCTGTATCTACGCCAGATAAACCTGTAACACGATTTACGTTAGATGTATAAATTGCCATTATAATCCCTCCTAAAAAATTTTATATTATTATCTATATAATATATCGTCAAATAGCTATTATAAGTTTATATATTTTTTAATTCTATATTTAAATCTTCAACTATTTCTAAAACTTCATATTCTAAAATATCTGCTATTAAGTTAAAGTCTTCATTTTCAACTCCATCTAATATTTCTGATATTTTTTCTTTCAAAAACTCTTCATTTGTTTCTATATTGTCTGTTTTTATTAAATTTAAGCCATGAAAACAAAAAGTTAACCCTTCTAATAAATCTAATAAGTCATCTAATTGGTTAGTTTTTCTTATATCTTCTATAACACTATTTATTTTATTATTAGCATTACTTATGTAATCTTTTATTTCTAACAAAAGTTCATTTTTATCTTCCATATTATTCTCCTTAGTCTTCATACTTCATTTCTTCTTTAATCATTATAGTTATATTTTCTACAGAAGTTTTTAAGGCTATATGAAGTTTTTCATTCATCATAGCAAAATTTATCTTTTCATCCTCATCTTCTTCAATAACAAAATATTCTGTTATATCATTTATATAGTAGGTCATTAACTCTTTGATTATATCATTTTTTCTTATTTTATCATCTATTTCATCTAGTCTTTTTATTATATTATTATTTTTCTTAAGACCTGCTGTAGAGTATTTTATGTTTTTTAGTAATTTTTTTGATAATTCAACAGATTCTTCTAAATCTTTTTTTATATCACAAAGTTCATCATAAACTTTTCTTACTTTATTATAAACTTCTTGTGGTTTATCACATATAATATTTTTATTTTTAAAATTCCTTGATATTATTTCCTCTACATCACAAAATTTATCTTTACAATATAAATCTATACATTCTTGTAATGTACGTGTTTCTGCTCCTTCTATAGAAAGCCCACCTTCTGTAGCTTGTATTAGCTTTACATTTTCTGGTAATGACTTTGCATAATAATCAAAACTTTCTTTGTATCTCATAAAAGGTGAATTAGTATACACTGTATTGCCATACATATCTTTTACAGGCATTTCATAATGATGATATTTTTTGTAGTATTCTGTAGCTTTATGAACACTTCCTTTTACATGTATTTCTTCTTTTGTCCAAGAAAAATCTTGTCCTATAAGTATTAGCTCTGATGCTCCAAAATATTTTGCACAATTTGTAGCAAAATAAGTTACTGTACCACCTGGAACTATATTATCTCTTTCTATTTTATCTTCAAGAATATAATCTAAAAATTTACCCTTACTAATAGATACTATTTTATTTCCTTTATGCCCTTCTAATAACTCAGTATTAGCAACCTGTATATATAGTAAAGGTATATTGGCCTCAAACTCTGTAAGGCCATATTGTTCACTATCAATTGTTGCTATAAAATCTGGAACTATCCCTTCATTTTTAAGAGCTCTAGTTGCAGAGAATACACTTATTATACAAACTTTACCTTTTAAATTTTTTAATAATTTTATATTTTTACTAAGAGAAGGTCCTGCCCCTACTATAACTATCGGTTTATTTTTAAATATATCTTTAAATACTGACATATTATAAGAATTTAAAATATATTTTAAATTTGCAAATGTATTCCTAGCCCACACGTTCTTAAAATACTCTAGTGTATTAAAATTATACCTTGCCTCCTTTATTAATCTTTTAACATCTTTCATAAACTCTAAATAATCTTCTAAATATAGTTCTTTGTAAACAGGTATAGCTTCTATTTTATAATCACAGTTTTTGATATCATAAGATAATGAGTTATTGTTAAATGTTAATATAATATTTTTATTTTTTAATATGTGGCTTATATCTATATTTTTCATAACAATATCAAAAAGTTCTTTATCTTTTTCATAAACTACAATTGTTGCTCTACTCTCTACTTTTTTATATAGTTCTGTTATATAATATGAAAACCCAAATCCAAAAATAAAAATTACTGATCCGTAATTAATTTTTTCAAAATCTTTGTAATATCTTTCTGCCTCTTTAATTGGATCATATTTGCTATTTAAATAAACCTTTTTGTTATCAATTTCCATCTTTATTGTTTTACAACCATTCTTACAATCTTCTATTTCTTTTTCATATTTATTATATAAAATTATATCGTATTTCCCGTATCTATCTTCATAAGCCTTTAAATTTTTATTATAAACTTCCTTGTTCATAAATTTACCTCCTTATAATTATATGTATATATAGTCCTTATAATTATATACACATATAATTATAAGGACTAGGTTTACTAGCCCTTATAATTTTTATATTATTAATAATATAACTAAATATTAACCTAATAACTGAGTAATAGATTGTGGTGCTTGGTTAGCTTGTGCAAGCATAGATGTAGCAGCTTGTTGTAAAACATTAGCAGATGTTAATTTCATCATTTCTTTAGCCATATCTGCATCTTCAATACGAGAGTTAGCTGCTGATAAATTTTCGCTTGATATATTTAAGTTGTTAATAGTGTATTCAAGTCTGTTTTGAGTAGCACCAAGTTTAGATCTTTGTTCAGAAACTTTAGCAAGAGCATTATCGACTTTAGATAATAAAGTAGAGTAGTTACTACCAGCACCTGCAGAGTTAGCATCTAAAGCAAGATCTGAAAAACTTCCTAAAAATGTTTCTAAACTTAAACCTGATATGTTCATTGTACCAATGTTAATTTTTAAATTTTGTTGACCGTTAGCTCCAATTTGGAAATGTAACTGAGTACCATCTGCACCAAATGCACCAGTAGTAAGCTTTCTTTTGTTAAACTCTGTTCTTTGAGCTATTTCATTAATTTCTTTACCTAACTCTTGAACCTCTGCATTTATTTTTCTTCTATCTTCTTGAGTGTTAGTATCATTACCTGCTTGTACAGTAAGCTCTCTCATTCTTTGTAACATATTTGTTACTTCAGATAAAGAACCTTCAGCAGTTTGTATTAAGCTTGTAGCATCTTCTGAGTTTTTAGCAGCCATATCAAGACCTCTAATCTGAGCTTTCATTTTATCAGAGATTGCTAAACCTGCTGCATCATCAGCTGCAGAGTTGATTTTTTTACCAGAAGCTAATCTGTTGTTAGCTTTGTTTTGAGCATTACCAACTTTACCTAAGTTTCTATGAGCTGTTAAAGCCATCATATTTGTGTTAATAACAGTATTAATTGCCATAATTATTTTCCTCCTTGAATTGAATTAATAACCTTCCTTGGTTATTAATTATAACTTTATAAAATTATAATTTTTAAAAGATAAAAGCATATAAAATAAGTATGTACTTATAAAATAAGCATATAATCGGCCAATTATTTATCTTTTCAAAATATATATCGGCTATTTTTTTTTAAACTTAACCCCTTTTTTAATTTATTTTTTATTTATTTTTATCTTAAACTATGACTTAAAATATATGTTATTAATCTAAACTATAATTAAGCTAAAGAAAAAATTTTTCGAGTTATAATCTAGTGCAAACTAATCAATTATTTGATAATATACATAATACTAATTCTAATAATTTAGACATATTATGTATTAAGACTCATATTATTTTCAAACAATCCCTTAAAGGTTTTATTTTACTTGTCTCTTATATTTTGGGACAAATACTATATGATATTTGCAATCCCACTTTGTATGTACTAAACTATTACTATCAATTTTGGATACCTCCTTTGTTCTTATATAGTTAGCAAATCAATATATATATTGTACAACAGAATGTTATTTTTTTCTATTTATATACACAGCCTTTTTATAACTACCTGTAGAATAGGTACAATTCTATGTACATAAATATATTATCTTTTGAATAAGTCCGTAAAAAATGTACAATGGAAAAAAGATACCTCCTGTAATATAATTAAACATCATAGGATATTTTGTTATACCAAGAAGTTATGAATATGTAAGTTATTATAAAAATGAGATTTTAGAACTAAAAAATGAGGATTAAGTAAAAAAGAAATTAATGAAAATTTGGGCTTTACTATAAAACAACCAACAAACTTTATCACTAGATATAATCGTAAACAACATAAAATAAATATAGGAATTGCAATAAAATCTAAAGGTAGACCTACAAAAATTATGTAGTAACAGAATAAATAAAAAGTAATAAATTGAAATACATAATTGCTAGAAAAGATTATAGGATAATACAATTAGAAATGGAAAATGAGTTAATGAAGTATTTTCTATAACTTACAGAAAGAAAGTGAAGTCATCAATAAAGTTTCAAGTAATCTTAAAGAATAAAGACAAATACAGTATAAGTGAAATGTGTAGATTTTTTGATGTATCTCATAGTGTGATTATATATATCTTCAACAAAAAAATATACCAGATAAAGATTTAGCACTTGCAGAAAAGATACGAGAATGTCAGAAAAAGAACATATGGTTATCGTAGAGTGCAAATATGGCTTGAAACACAAGGGATATACAAAAATGCAAAAAACATATTACCAGTAATTGAAAAATATAAACTGTTATCTGTTATTCGTAGAAAAACGTTTACATAGATACCAAAATTATCTTAATCGTAATTTTTCTGCTGACATAAAAAATGAAAAATGTGTTACTGATATATCATACATCAAAACAAGACAGGGATTTCTTTACCCTTCAATTACTAGAGATTTATATGAGAATAGTATAGTTTCGTATAAAACATAAAAAGAACAGTCAATCAAATTAGTATTAGACACGATTAAAAATGAAAATAGAAAAGAAAAAGTCACTGGTAATTTACAGCTCCACAGTAACCAAGAATTTCAGAACACATCACAAGCATACTTTAACCTAACACAATCTTACAACATTTCACAATCAATGTCAAGACGAGGAAATCCCTATGATGATGCTTTAGCAGAAAATTTCTTTTCAATTGTAAAAACAGAATATATCCACATAGTTAAACTCGAAATGTATGAAGAGGCTAACATCATCATATACGAGTACATAAACTTTTACAACAATTACCGTATTCAAACAAAAACAAAACTGACTACGTTAGAAAAGCGAAATCAGTTTGTTGCTTAAAATTTAATTTCCTACCTTTGATAGTCTTTTTTGTAATGGCTATATAAATTGGTGCAGTTCACTTTATGTCATACCTTTTTGAATTTATTTTATTAATTTTTAGGCTACTCCAACTATTTACAAAGATCCTAAATATACAACATATATAAAAAGCACTACATACGTAGTGCTTTAACAACGACCCAAAAGGGGCTCGAACCCTCGACCTCTGGCGTGACAGGCCAGCGCTCTAACCAACTGAGCTATTGGGCCAAAGTGGATCCTCAGGGACTCGAACCCTGGACCGTCCGGTTATGAGCCGGATGCTCTAACCAACTGAGCTAAAGATCCATATTAACATATTATTTAGGATTTATAAGCCGATGAAGGGACTCGAACCCCCAACCTGCTGATTACAAGTCAGCTGCTCTGCCAATTGAGCCACATC
>CALWLD010000030.1 GCA_944381435.1 uncultured Clostridia bacterium | reverse complement strand
AAAGTTGTTATATCATCTTCTAAACAAGGAATTATTATATTTGGTTGTATATTATATTTTAATGACTTATTTTTTTCATATACAATGCTTTCATAAACCAACACTGAATTTAATATTAAATCACTAATATTAACATTATCTTTTTTTATAGTTTTAGATAAATTTTCTACTTTTGATAGCATAAGCAATTTATTAATTAAATCATTCATTTCAAATACTTCATTTTTAATGATTTTTATCCATTTTTTTTGTTCATCAATATTATCTTCATACTCTAATATAGATACATTAGTAGAAATAACAGAAAGTGGTGTTTTAAGCTCGTGGCTAGCATTTGCAATAAATTGTTTTTGCATTTCAAAATTTTCTCTAACAGGCTTTATTATTATGCTAGTTAAAAAATTAGAAATTATAAAAATTAATATTAAACTTATGACAAACACAAATAAGCTAATATATAGTAAGTTTAGTTTAAATTGATTAGTACTTGTAATATCTAAAAATATTATTATTTGTCCATAAGGTTTATCCATTTTTAAAAATGCAATATTGTTATAGCTACCATATTCTGAATTTGTATTTAGCGCAACATTTATTAAGCTTACCATTTCATCTTTATTATATGACAGCTCTAACGGATAAATAGTTTCTATAATATTGTTTTTATTATCTAGTTTTAATGAAAAACTTAACCTAAATTCATTATTGTTAGGCATAGGCTTAAACGTAGGTTTACCTACATTTGGAACACCTTCGTTAAAAGCAATTTTTTTCATATAATCAATATTTTTCTTTGTATTAGTTGCATTTATAATTATATTTATAGATAACAATATTGCAATTAATAATAAAGAGATTATACCCATAATAGTTATTATAAACTTTTGTTTTAATTTTTTTATCATACTTTATACTCCATATAATATCCTATTCCCCTTGAAGTTTTTATTTCTACTTTT
The DNA here is from genome assembly GCA_944381435.1 of uncultured Clostridia bacterium. Taxonomy (GTDB): domain Bacteria; phylum Bacillota; class Clostridia; order Lachnospirales; family CAG-274; genus Tyzzerella. Next base: position 22,218 of record CALWLD010000030.1, on the reverse strand, counting down.
GAACCTATTCTAGCTAATTTTTTTCTTAAAAAAGAAATGTATACTTCAACATTATTGTATTCTGCCTCTGTATCATATCCCCATACTTTTTCTAGCAAAAACTCCTTAGTTATAATATTATTGGGGTTGTTTATGAAAATTTGCATTATATTAAATTCTTTTAAAGGCAGTTGAATAGATTTATCATTACAATACAATGTATAGTTATTTATGTTAAGCTTAATATCTTTAAATGTAATAGTGTCATCTTTTATGATATCACCTTTTCTCCTAAGCATAGCTCTAATTCTAGCTAAAAGCTCCTCTATCTCAAAAGGCTTTGATAAATAATCATCAGCACCTGCATCAAGCCCAACCACTTTGTCTTCTAGCGTACTTTTAGCTGTTAAAAATAAAACAGGTGTTGATATTTTTTCTTTTCTTATATTTTTTAAAATTTCTACACCATCTAACTTTGGAAGCATTATGTCTAAAATAATCAAATCATATATATTAGAAAGTGCGTAGTCTAGTCCGTTTTCTCCATCGTAAACACAGTCTACTATGTATTTATTTTTTTTAAGTATAAATTCTATTGCATTTGATAAATTCTTTTCATCTTCTACTAACAATATTCTCATATTATCACCTCTTTTTTATTATAGCAAAAAATTTTAAAATAATCTTAAAAATTTTAAGTTTATTTTAAGACTTATAAATTATATTATACGCAAGGAGGTGATAATATGGATTATAGAAGTGAGCTAAAACATTATATAAATTATCAAGACTATGAAATTATAAAGTCAAGAATTTCAAAAGTATTAACTCTTGATAAAAATACAAATGAGAATTATGAGTATAAAATAAGAAGTATATACTTTGAAAATTATAACGATAAGGTTTTACAAGAAAAACTTTTAGGTTTAAATAAAAGAGAAAAATTTAGAATAAGATTTTACAACGATGACGATAGCTTTATAAGGTTAGAAAAAAAATGTAAAATAAATGGACTATGCAAAAAAATAAGCTGTCCTATAACAAAAGAACAATGTTTGAAAATAATAAATAATGATATAGATTTTTTAATTAAATCAGATGAGCCTCTTTTACAAGAGCTATATTATAAAATGAAAACACAGTTTCTAAAACCAAAAACAATAGTTGACTATGATAGAGAAGCTTATATATATAAAATAGGTAATGTTAGAATAACTTTTGATAAAAATTTAAAAACTGGCATTGTATCCAACGATTTATTTAATAAAAATTTATGTACAATAAATCCTATTTATAAAAATAATATTATATTAGAAGTAAAATACGATGAATTTTTACCTGAATTTATATTAGATTTATTACAGCTAGGAGAAAGAACAAAAACATCAATATCTAAATATGCTCTTTGTCGTATATATGGATAAAAAATTAATTTTTGGAGGTAACTAAATGACAACATTTAACGATATTTTTAAATCAAGCTTTTTAGAAAACACTACGTCTTTTTCCGTAATAGATACACTTTTAGCAATGGTATTTGCTTTTGCCTTAGGTTTATTTATTATGGTAGTTTATAAAAAAACATTTAAAGGAGTAATGTATTCTAACAGTTTTTCCATTTCATTAATAGCCTTAACGCTTATAACAACGCTAATTATTCTTGCAGTAACATCAAATATCATTTTATCCCTTGGTATGGTTGGTGCATTGTCTATTGTAAGATTTAGAACAGCTATAAAAGAACCTCTTGATATAGCATTTTTATTTTGGTCAATAGCAGTTGGAATAGTTTTAGGTGCTGGCTTATTGCCACTTGCTGTTATAGGTAGCATATTTATTGGAATAATATTAATTTTATTTGTAAATAAAGATATAAAAGATAATCCTTATATTTTAGTTATAAATATGGATAATGATGAAGCTGAAAAAACAGTTTTAAGTTATATTGAAGAAAAATGTAAAAAATTTATAGTAAAATCTAAAACAGTTTCTAGCTCTGGTATAGAATTTACTTTAGAAATAAGACTTAAAGATATGTCTACAAGCTTTGTAAATACAATATCTACATTAGATGGCGTTGAAAATGCAATACTTGTTAGCTACAACGGCGACTATATGGGTTAATTTAGAAAGGTGGTGTTATTTTGATAAAAGACAAATTTATACCTAAACTTGCATATTTATTTATTATTCTAGCATTATTACTGTGTATAAGTATATATCTTTATAACAAATTTACACCAGAAATATTAGAATCACCTGAATATATAGAAAACAGCTTTAATAAAGATAAAATAATGGAAATAAAAATTGAAATTGATGAAGATAATTTAACTTCATTGATAGATAATGCAATGGTAGAAGAATATGTACCAGCTAATATAACAATAGATGGTATATCTATAAGCAATATAGGAATAAGAGCAAAGGGAAACTCTAGTTTGCAACAGGTTTCTTCTAGCAATCAACCTGAAAGATATAGTTTTAAAATAAATTTTTCAGAATATATAACAGACCAAAACTTTCTAGGTCTTGAAAAAATGGTATTAAATAATATGATAGGAGATAGCACTTATTTAAAAGAATATCTATCATATGATTTAATGGAGTTTATGGATATAAATACTCCTGGGTTTTGCTTTGCTAGCATAAGCATAAACGGCGAGTACTGGGGGCTATATTTAGCAGCAGAAACATTAGAGGAAGACTTTTTAGAAAGGTATTATGGTAAAGACTATGGAAATCTTTATAAACCTGATGAGTCAGAAATGGGCGGTAGAAATAATGTTGATAGAAACAATGTACAACCACCTAATATAAATAGAGAAAATATGGATACAAACCAAGAACAGCCACCAATTATGAATGACCAAAATATGGATACAAACCAAGAACAACCACCAATTATGAATGACCAAAATGCCGATATACAGGCTCAAGCTCCTTCAAAAAATATGGATAAAATAGGTGGAAATAACAAAAGTAAAGTTAGTGGGCTTATATATATAGATGATGAAATTTCTAGTTATTCTACAATATTTGAAAGTGTAGTTACAGAAGGGCTTACAGAAGAAGATAAATACCGATATATAGAAATGGTTAAAGCTTTAAATGAAGGTGGAGATATTTCTAAATATTTAGATGTAGATGAAGTTTTAAGATATTTCGCCGTAAATACATTTTTAGTAAATTTAGATAGCTATGCTGGAAATATGAAACATAATTATTATTTATACGATGATAATGGAGTGTTTTCAATACTCCCTTGGGACTTTAACTTATCTTTTGGTACATTTCAAATGAATAGCGGACAAGATGTTGTTAATTTTCCTATCGATGAGCCTGTTACAGACACAATGGAAAACTCTCCACTTATAGCCAAACTTTTAGAAGTAGATGAATATAAAGAACTATATCACAGTTATCTAAATCAAATAGTAGAAGAATATGTAAATAGCGGTATATATGAAAATAAAATAAATACATTAAATGAACTAATATACGATTATGTAGCTATTGATGATGTAGCTTTTTATACATTAGAAGAATATGAAATAGGAATTGAAAATTTATTAATATATGGAGAAGATAGAGCAAAAAGTATTTCTTTACAACTAAGCGGAGAGCAACCATCAAATAACTATGGAGATTTAGAAACAAATTTAGATATTAACTCTTTAGGTAGTATAGGTAACGGTATGGGTGGAAATAGAAATGGTAAAATAGAACAGCAAAATATGGAACAGAATAAACCTGATATTAATGCAGAAATAACAGAAGAAAATCAAAATGATACTACTGTGCCATCAACAAATAATAACCAAAACTCTAAGGTAGATAACATAGAACAAAATATAAATATTAGTAGTAAAAAAGAGCGTAATGATAGATTTGCACCAACGAAACAACAAAATATATCCTCTTATAAAAATATAATTATATACGGTATAATATTATTAATAGGTATAATTTATGCATTTGTATATAAAAGAAAAAAATATAATATGAAAAAATTTAATACAAAATAAAATTTGATTAGCATTTCTATTCTATCATATGATGTTTTACTTTTCTATAAGAGTTTTTGCCTACTACCATCTATGATGGTAGTTTAAGGTTGTAGACTAAGTCTACAACCTTTTTATAATTATTAGATTTTTTGCTTTAAGAAAATGTTTTTGTAATTATCTAAAACCACCTACCGCTCTTATGCGGTGACACACCTCACCCCGTGAGCTATCAGCTGAAATTTTTATAGGTGTTTATTTTGTATAATATTGTGCTTGTGCATACCATAGTTCATAATATTTTCCGTTTTTATCTAATATAAGCTTATTATGAGTTCCTTGTTGAATAACTAAACCATTATCAAACACTAAAATTTCATCACAAAATTTACAAGAAGATAAACGATGACTAATATATATAGCTGTTTTATCCCCTACAATCTCATTAAATTTAGAATAAATTTCTGATTCTGCAATAGGGTCAAGAGCTGCTGTTGGTTCATCAAGAATAATAAAAGGTGCGTTTTTATAAAAAGCACGAGCAATAGCTATTTTTTGAGCCTCACCACCAGAAACATTAATGCCGTTTTTATCATAGTCTTTATATAAATATGTTTCTATCCCTTTTGGCATCTTATCAAGATTTTCTTTAAAGCCAACTTTTATTAAAGCATCTATTACTTTTTTATCATCATAGTTAGAGCTTGTTGCTACATTTTCTCCCAATTTTAAAGAAAAAAGTTTAAAATCTTGAAATACAATAGAAAAAATCATCATATATTCAATATAATTGTATTTACGTATATCTATACCATTAAGTAATATTTCCCCTTCTGTTGGGTCATATAAACGACAAAGCAATTTTATAAAAGTTGTTTTTCCACTTCCATTTATGCCCACAACAGCCAACCTTTTTCCTATTTCAAATTTTATATTTACATTACGTAGTGAATAATTATCACTATTAGGATATTTAAAAGAAACATTTCTAAACTCTATTTCATATTTATAGTCATTACGTTTTTCAACAGTTAAACTTCCTTGATACATATTGTTCGGAATATCTAAAAATTTAAAAATTTGCTCCAGAAAGGGCGAATTATTTTTCATATCTCCAAGAGATGAAATAAATTCTGAAACACCATTAGATACTTTTGTTATAGATGAAACATATTTTGTAACATCACCAAGGCTAAATGCACCTGCCCAAGCCTTTAAGCATACAAAAATATAAACAACTCCAGTAAATATAACTGAAACTGCAGAAGACATAGCACTGTAAAATCCAATAGGTCCTTTACTATATTTTGCAAATACACCTTTAGAGCAAAAAGCCGATTCTTTATTTAAATTATATTTTTCACATATTTTATCTTGTCTATATATTCTTACATCTGTTGCAATATCTCTTTTACAACCTAAAAATCCAAAAAATCCAAATAAACGATTGCTAAGATTATGTAAGTCAATACTAATTGCCCAATAGCTTCTTGCCTTGTTAGATAATGCTGGAGCAATGTATGTAATTAAAAACATAACTGCAATAATCAACAGTATAAACAAAGGGTTATTTAATATAGTATATTTTCCTGCACTTTCTGGAACAGGGCTTAAAAATAAAGATACAGTTAATGAAACACCACCAGCAATTATAAAGAAAGAGGAAATTAGTCTATCATAAGCATTCATCAATGAATTAAACCCCCAACCAGTGCTATTATGATTTTGTCTAATTTTAGCTAATAAATCTGCCGTTTCTGTCTTATCTAAATCTACATAGTCCATATTTAAAAGCTTTTCTGAAAAAATATGACTTATTTTTAGCCAAAATCCTGCCTCTTGTATTTTTTTCCACTTATTTAATATTGCTGAAATAAGGCTTATTATAGCTCCAGAAATAAGAGTAACAAAAACAAGAATTTTTAATCTTTCAATATCTTTATTGCCTACAAGTTCATCTATTACAAGTGCTGAAAGATAAATTGTAACATAAGGAGTAAGTGCTTCCCATATTATAATGCTAAAACGAGAAATTACCATTTGTGGATAACGTTTATAAATTATTTTTATTGCACGGTTATTTATTTTTATTATTTCTTTAAAATTTTTCTTCTTCTCCATTATCCTCATCTCCTTTTTCATAATATTTGCTCTGTGTTTTATAAAGTTTAGTATATTTACCATTTAGGTTTAATAACTGTTGATGTGTTCCTTCTTCCATAATTTTTCCATTATCAATCAAAATAATACGGTCGCAAAAACGTGTTGATGCCAATCGGTGTGAAATATATACAGATGACTTTTCATTTGTCATTTCATTATATTTTTGATATATATCTGATTCTGCAATAGGGTCTAAAGCCGCTGTTGGCTCATCAAGTATTATAAATGGGGCATCTTTATAAAGTGCACGTGCTAGCATAAGCCTTTGTGTTTCACCCCCTGAAAGCAATATAGCGTTATCATAAACTTCACGATTAAGATATGTTTCATAACCATTAGGTAAAGACTGTATTTTTTTTGTAAGACCTGCCTTTTCAATACATTCTTTAACAAGCTCCATATTAATATCTGTTTCTTTTTGTGCAACATTTATTGCTATTGTTCCTGCTAACAAAGAAAAATCTTGAAAAACAGCCGAAAACATTGTATAGTATTCCATACGGTTGTAATCTTTTATATCTTTGCCATTAAGTAGCACCCTACCCTCTGTTGGGTCAAGAAACCCACATATAAGCTTAATTAACGTTGTTTTACCAGCACCATTAAGCCCTACTACTGCAAGTTTTTCTCCTGGCTTAAGGGTAAGGTTAATATTTGTTAAAGTATCTTTATCTTCCCCAGGATAACAAAAAGAAACATTTTCAAGTTTAATTTCATATTTTTTATTTTTTTCTGGTAAAATATGTTCACCATTATTAAATTTAAAAGGCTCATTAAATTCAATACATTCACGAACAATAGAAATATCTAAAGATTGCTTATATAATGTATTAAATCCATTTAAAATACCTAATACCCATTCTGAAAAGCCATTTACTGTGCTGAAAAATAATAAAAATGAGGCAACATCTAATTTATTATTAATAACAAGCCCTATTAAATAAACATATGCAATAGCATTACGAATAAATGTTAAAACAAGGTCTGCTATCCTTGACCAAATATAAACACTTTCTGCTTTTTTATGAAATGCTTTATATGATTCCATTGCTTTATTATATAACTCTTCAATCCAGTCACATAAGCCAAAAATACGTATATCTTTTGCAAATGTTAAATCTTTTGCACAGTCTGATATATATCTAATACGTCTATAATATTCTGATTCTTCTTCACGATGATTATACCCATAGCTATTAACATAGTTACCTATAAAATAACTAATTGTAGTAGTTAATAAAATTACTATAATTAAAATTGGCTGAATGGTTGTTAATAAGCTAACGTAAATAATAAAACCTAAAATATTGGTTAATATCATTGTAAGTGTTTCCCAAATTGCCTCTGTAGACGAGCTGTTATTATCTGTATATCCCATAGATTTAGTTAATAAATTTTTAAATTTATCATCATCTAAATTAGGATAAGATGTAGTGGCTGCCTTTTTATTTAAAAGATTTATTATTTCAAGGCGAATCGTTACCTTTCCAAACAAATTGTTAGTATTAACATAGGTAGATAAAGCAGATACAAGCATAATACCTATAACAAAGGTTAAAATAGTAAATATTAGCTGTGATACTGATGCGTGTCTTTCAACAGTTGAAAGAATAGTTGGTGTTATATATAAATTAATAAGATTTAATAAAACTGCTAATATTACTGAAACAAGGCCAAGAATAATAACCTTTTTTTCCTTTGATTTCCAGGCTATTTTTATCATAAACCAAGAATTTTGAAACATATTATATTTTGATTTTTTTATTTTTTTATCTTTCCTCACAAAATCACCCGTCCTTTCTATATAATTTTATCATAAAAAAACGTCCCTTTTTTATATAGGGGACGAATTGTTGCTTTAGGGTGATGAATTTATTAATTTTATGTTTGTGGTAATAATATTTCTACTGAAAATGCACCATCTTCACTATTACAGCTAATATATCCTTCCATTCGTTTTACAATAGATACTATACGTGAAAGCCCAAATCCGTGTCCTTTACCTTTTGTGCTAGGAAATAGCTTTCCTATTTTTTTCATTTTTTTATCTGCTGTAAAATTTGTAAATGATATATAAAGCTGTGTATTTTTCATATCCATATAAACACGTATAATACGTTGTTCTTCTGATAATTTCATACTAGCATCAATTGCATTATCAAATAAGTTACCAATAATGCAGCACAAATCAATCTCTGATAATTTTAATTTTATTGGAATATAAGCATCGGCAACAACTTTTATATTTTTTGATTTTGCCAGTGATATTTTAGAATTTAAAATAGCATCTGTCATATGGTTTCCTGTTTTAATATCTGTATCTATGCTAGTTAAATCGTTATCTAATAAATCTAGATATTGTTTTAACCTGTCCCAATCTTTTGAAGCTACATATGCCTTCATTGTTTGTATATGATTTCTATAATCGTGTCTCCAACCACTAATTTGTTGGTACATATTGTCTACTTCTTTATAGTGAGTTTTAATTAGCTCATTTTGATATGAAGCTATCTTTTTATCTATATTTTTAAAAAATAATCCCATTTGCTTTACCTCATATTTATAATAGCTTTATTTATGCCATCATATGCTCCTCTTGGTATAGGAATTAATATATCATTACATATTTTAATTTCCGATTTTGTAACTTTATTTATTTTTGTTAAATTAACTAACACAGAGCGTCCAACGCGAAAAAAACGTTCATCTAATTGTTTTTCTAAATCTTTAAGAGTCATTTTTATAGTAAACTTATCAAAAGCATAAATGGTAACATAATTTCCAAAAACTTCTGCATATTCAATTTGATATATAGGAATACGAATTATTTCACCATTAAATTTTAAATTTAAAACTTTTTCATTTTTAGCTAACTTTTCTATTGCTCTATCAAGAACTGAAAATAACTTTTCTTCTTTTACTGGTTTTATTAAATAATGGAGTGCTTCAACATCATAGCCTTCAGATATATAATCTAAATATCCTGTTGCAAAAATAATTTGAACATTACTATTACATTTTCTTATTTTTTTTGCCATAGTTATACCGTCCATATGTCCCATTTGGATATCAAGAAATAAAATTTGAAAATCTATTTCTTCATTATAATTAAATAAAAAATTTTCAGCAGAAGAAAACATATTTATTTTAATATTATGTTTTCTTTGTTGTGCCCAACAATTAATTAATTTTGCCAAATAATTTCTATCAACATCAGAATCTTCACAAATGGCTATATAATATTTCACAATATATTCTCCCTTCTAATATAGTAAGATTTCAATATATTAATATACTGTATCCTAATAAAATCACTTATTAGGTATATTATATTATTGGAGATATTTATTGTCAAATTTTCAAAAATTTACTGACTAGATAAAAAATACAATGAAAAAAACTATAAATGAAAGAAACAAGATATATAAGCTTACCTAACCTTATATATAGCTATAAAACATACTAAAAAATACTTACAGATTAAAAAATAAATTTTTAAATAATAGGTAAAGAAAATATCATTATAATTATAGTACTTTTGAAAATATATATTTCTCAAAATAAAAACAATACTCTATTATATAAATCATTGTAGATTTTTGCAACATTATTCTATAATTATTTACTTTAATCATTAAAATATTTTTATTAACTTATCTTTCCAATTATATTTTATTTGTATACTACAAATATTACTTACATAGTTTGAAACTGTTATAAATATTTCTAATATATTATTATTTTTTAATAATATATTATTTATTGTGGAATATAAATACTAAAATTATATATAAAATATGTATTTATTTTTAATATTATTTACAATTTATTTACAATTTATTTACAGTTTCTATGTTTTTTTATATTATTTTTATTTGATATAATTTTTTTATCTTAAAAATATTTGACATTAAGGAGATTATTATATGAAAAGACATATCAGAAAATTAAACTCATTATTTATAGCTACAACTTTACTTATATCTTCAGCAATTTCTACTGTATATGCTACAGAACAAGCAATAGTTACTTCTGCTAGCAAAGTAGAAGAAAAAATTGCACCAGTAGCTGGTCCTGCTGGATATTTAGTAGATAACTATAAAACAAATACAACAGATAATAAAAGCGTACAATCAAATGCTGTTATTAGTTCAATTTCTGGTATTTTATCTCTTTGGGAACCAGGAGATAGTTGGAATAATGGTACTATGTTAAGTGAATCTGCTAAACTTGTTTTTGATGCAAATATTCAAAAATGTGTAGAAATCACAAATAATCGTACAGAAGAAGAAGGTATTAATGCATATTTAACAGATAGAAGAAACCAAAATTACTCTGCTTTAAAAGGTTTAGGTGTATATGAAGAAACTTTTAAAACACTTGCTAATGTAGGTACTACTATCCCTGATGAAATTCCTGCAGATGCTTTAACTGTTAAATATAGTGATGGTGGTAATGAAAATGGAAATTGGGCAGATACAGATTCAAATGTTGGAAGCATTGTTCAATTAGTTAATACTTTTAGAGGTTCAAACGCTTCATCAAATCCATCTAAATATTTTTTCCAATATATGCGTCCTTTTAGATGGAGCACAGATGTTTCTGTTTATCCTTCATTAGTACCTTGCATAGGAGAAGACCCTGAAAAAGATGGTGGTTTCCCTAGCGGACATACAAATGCAGGTTACCTCGCATCTCTTGCTCTTGCATATTCTGTTCCTGAACGTTTTCAAGAATGTTTAACAAATGCTTCATCTATTGGTAACTCAAGAATAGTTGCAGGGATGCACTCTCCTCTTGATGTTATAGGTGGAAGAATTATGGCAACTGCATTAGCTGCTGCAACTTTAAACGACCCTGAAAACGCTGAACTTAAAGAAGAAGCCCTTAAACAAGGAAAAATACTAACTTTATCAACATCAACTGCAAATGCTCAAGATTCTTATACAAATTACAACCAAAACAAAGAAGATTATGAGGCTAGATTAACATATGGACTTCCTCAAACAGGCGATACTACAAAACCTATGGTTGTTCCAAAAGGTGCAGAAGTGCTTCTTGAAACTAGATTCCCTTATCTTGATGCAGAGCAAAGAAGATGGATTCTTTATTCTACAGGAATTGAATCTGGGTATGAATTTTTAGATGATACTGAAGGCTGGGGTAGATTAAACTTATTTGCTGCTAGTGATGGATATGGTGCATTTGATACTGATGTTACTGTTAATATGGATAGTACAAAAGGAGTATTTAGTGCAGAAGATACTTGGAAAAATGATATTAGTGGCGAAGGTTCTTTAACTAAAGATGGTAACGGTAGATTAATACTTACTGGTAACAATACTTATTCTGGTGGGACAACTATTTTAGATGGTAATATAACTTTAGCAGGTCCTACTTCTTCTGGTGTTGGTGCTGTAAATGTTAAAAATGGTGTATTAGAAGAAAAAGTAGCAGGTAGTGTAAAAGTACAAAATAACTATACTCAAGAAAAAGATGGTTGCCTTGTTTTAAATGTATCTGGTTTATCTGATATATTTGTAATAAATGGAACTGCAAACTTAGATGGTAAGCTTAAAGTTAATGTTTCTTCATTTGATATACCTACAGATGAATTACAAATATTAAAAGCAGATAAAATTAATGGTAATTTCAATACTATTGAAGTAACAGGCCTTTCTAGTGATTATGAAGTTGTTTCAAATGATAAAGGCGTATTCATTAAAATTAAATAGTTAATTTTAATAAATATAATATAAATATATAATCAATACCCTTGTTAAACAGGTGGTATTGATTATATATTTATTCTTATTATAACTATACAAAAAGCTACAAATATTATCTAAATCATACTCCCCTTTTTAAATCTTTTATATTGTTATTATATGTATAGTATATTATTTTGAGTTTATCTTATAATTTACTATATATTATTCCTATATTTTCTTTTGTCTTATTATATTTTTCTTATATCCTAAGCTTTGATATAATATTATAATGATATTTATCTTTTCCCTATTTATTAATTTTAAAATAAAATTTGACTATATACTTTTTATATGGTATAGTTTATAAATATATTCTACATAGAAAGGAAGATGCAATATGAGTACTGATTGGAATTTAGATAATTTATATACTAGCTATGAAAGTGATGAGTTTGTAAAGGATTTGAAAGATTTTGAGATAACAGTTAATGATTTTTTATCTTGGTGTAATAAAAATTTTGTTAGTGATAAAAATATAAAAGAAAATCTTGAAATATGCTTACAAAAACTAAATGATTTAAGATTTTTTGATAAGCTAATAGCTTATATAAACCTTAGACTAAAAGCAGATACAACAAATACAAAGCTTTTAAATTTATCTTCTAAACTAGAACAAATTTTTATAAATATTAACCAAATAAACAACAATCTTGTATTATTTTTAAAAAACGTTGAAAATTTAGATGATATAATAAACAGCTCTAGCATACTAAAAGAATATTCATTTATATTAAACGAGCTTAAAGAAAAGGCTGATAAGCTTTTAGATGCAGATAAAGAATATATCATTTCAAAAATGTCTTTAAATGGTTCTAATATGTGGACAAAACAATGGCAACAAATAACATCTACTTTAGCAATAGACTATGATAACCAAGTTTTAACTCTACCAGAAGTTAGAAACTTAGCTTATGATAAGGATAAAGATGTTAGAAAAAATGCATATTTATCAGAGCTTAAATCCTATGAAAAAATAGACATACCTGCATCTTTTTGTATAAATGGTATTAAAGGCGAAGTTATAGAAGTTTGTGAGCTAAAAGGTTATTCTTCTCCTTTAGAAATGACGTTAAAAGATTCTAGGCTTGATAAAGAAGTATTTGATGCTATGTTTTTAGCAATTAAAGAAAGTTTACCTAAATTACAAAAATACTTTATTAAAAAAGCTGAACTTTTAGGACATAAAAACGGTTTACCTTTTTACGATTTATTTGCCCCTATAACAACTAATAGTAAAAAATACACTTATGATGAAGCAAAAGAGTTTGTTCTTGAAAACTTTTATAATTTCAGCGAAAAATTAGGTAACTTTGCAAAAAAAGCATTTGATAACAGCTGGATAGATGTATATTCTAAAAAAGGTAAAGTTGGTGGTGCATTTTGCTATAGTATCCAAAGTATAAAAGAAAGCCGTATATTATTAAATTTTTCAGGTTCCTTAGATAATATTTTTACATTAGGTCACGAACTAGGACATGGTTATCATAACCTTTGCTTAAATAATGAAAAATTTTTAAATACAGAGTATTCTATGCCTATAGCAGAAACTGCCTCTACTTTCTGTGAACATATTCTTGTAAAATCTGCTTTAGAAAATAGTGATAGTGAAGACGAAAAGCTTGCTATTTTAGAAAATGACCTTTCTGGAACATTACAATGTATTGTTGATATATATAGCAGATTTTTATTTGAAGATGAAGTATTTAAAAGACGCAAAAATGGATTTGTATCTAAAAATGAACTTTGTGATATAATGGAAGATGCTCAAAAAACTGCCTATGGCAATGGACTTGATGCCAGTTTTTTAAATAAGTATATGTGGATTTGCAAAACACATTATTATAATGCTGATAGAAATTATTATAACTTCCCTTATGCTTATGGTGTTTTATTCTCTAAAGGTTTATTTTCTTTATATTTAAAAGATAAAGAAAGCTTTATAAAAAAATATGATGATATGTTATCTATAACAGGAAAATCTAACCTATACGAAGTAGGCAAATATATAGGTTTAGATTTAAAAGATAAAAATTTCTGGCTATCTAGCTTAAATTTAATAATTGAAGATATAGAAAAATATTGTAAAATAAGTTTATAAATTAATATAATTTAGCCCCCTTATTCTAAGGGGGCTATGTGCAATTAAGGTGTAATTTATATATAGTATCATTTTGTATTTTTACTTAATGTTAAGAAATTTTATATCAATATTGTAAATAAATGCCAAAGCTATTAAAGTTCTTCTATCAATTTTATATTTACCTTGCTCCCAATTAATTATAGTATATTTACTAACTTCTAGCTTGTCGGCAACTTCTTTTTGTGTCAACCCAGCATTAACCCTTGCTGCCTTTAATGATACTTTCATAATTTTTATACTCCTTTTAATGTTAAATTTGATTATTTATTATATTAATAGCTTGTAGTAGGACAGTATTTTTTATTTCATCTGGTAAAAATTTAGATAGTATACAAATTTTTTCATTCTCTAAAATATAGTTATTTTCAGATATATTTTTCAATATTTCCAATTTAGTTTTTAATTCTACCATAAAAATTTTCTCCTTAAAGTATTTTTTGCGTTCATAAACACATAATACCATATATATAATTGTTTGTCAACACAATCTATTTCTTGACATTGTTTTTTAGTTGACAAACTTCTTTTTTAAAAGTATTATATATAAAAAGGAGGATAAAATGGAAATACACGAACGAATAATTTTACTGAGAAAAGAGATTCTTTCTAAAAAAATAGGTAAAAAATTAAGCCAGTCTGAATTTGCTAAGAGAATGGGTGTATCTAGAGATGTTATAGGTAATATAGAATACAATAGAGTAGAAGTTAAAGAACATATGATAAAGCTTATTTCTAAAACATTTAATGTAAATGAAAATTGGCTTCGCTATGGTAAAGACCCTATATTTATAGAAAAAGATGAAATAGACTTAATAATGCAGCTAAAACAAAAATATGATTTAGATGATTTAACCACTAGCCTATTAAATACTTTTATAAATTTAGATGATTTAGCTAAAAAAAATATTGTAAATTTCATTTTAGCTTCTATAGAAAATTATTATATAAATAACCCATCTAAATTAAAAGAATTAAACAATAAAATATTATCATTTCAAGATATTTATGTATCAAATAAAAATTTACAGTATAAAATATTTGAAAATAATACAGAAATTAATTTAATAGCTAAAGGTGAAGGTTCTTCAAAAGTACCTCCACCAAAAGAAGACCCTCGTAAATATTTTAACCCAGATTAAATATTTAATAAATTTATATAAAATTCATAAAATTATAACTTAAATATATAAAAATAAGCTATTTAATACTATAGTATTAAATAGCTTATTTTTATATATGCAGATGAGGATATCTTTCGTCCTCTATCTCCTGTAACTTTTGTATAATTAAGATTTTTATACACATATTTATATTATTTTATGGTTAATTTAACCAGAGTTTATAGTTTTTTAATAATCAAATTATTAATAATATAAAAATTATTTAAATTTATTACAAAATAATTTTAATATTTATTATCTTTTAGTATATCTACTATATTATTTGCTATTCTTTCTATAACTGTTACTGTAACACTATTTCCAGCTTGTTTATATAGGTGGCTATCAGCCATATTATCTGGCAATTTATAAGTATGTGGAAATCCTTGTAACATAAAACATTCATAAGGAGTTAATTTTCTTATTCCATAATCATCTAAAATTAAAGGAACATTATGCCCACCTGTACCCATATTAGCAGTTAATGTAGGGCTAACTCCCTTTTTATTTTCTCTAACATAAACTCTTCTTAATTGATATACAGTATTTTTTTTTGTTATAGTCTCCTTTAACATATCATAATATTTACTATTATCATAATAATATTTGTCATCTTTTTTCTCATATGGTTTAGTTATATCTTCTATACTATTAGTAAGTTTTATTGGGTCTGGAAAATAAAATTTGTCACAAAAACTTTTATTCCTAAAACCAACAACATATATACGCTCTCTATTTTGAGGTACATTACCGTACTCCATACTATTTAAAACTTGATATCTAAAATGGTATCCCTCATTATTCAACTCATTTTTTATTACAGAAAATGTATTTCCTGAATCATGTCCAACTAAATTTTTAACATTTTCTAATAAAAAAACTTGTGGTTTTTTGTCTTTAATAACTCTTAATGCTTCAAAAAATAAATGTCCTGACTTTTCATCTTCAAATCCTTTTTGATATCCAGCTATCGAAAAGCTAGTACATGGGAATCCAAAAAGTAAAATATCTGCATATGGTATATCCTCTGTTTTTATATCTTCTATTTTCCCTTCTACAATAGTATGTGAAAAATTATTTCTGTAAGTTTTACACGCATTTTTATCAATATCATTAGCCCATATAATATCAACACCAGCATTTTTAAATCCTAAGCATATTCCACCAACACCTGCAAACAATGATATAGCTGTATATTTTCTATTTGTCATAATAAAAACTCCTTTACTAAATTTGCGGCCTGTCGCTAATTAATAAGGATAGATAGTAGTAATATACCACTTCCTCCTTATTAATTATTTAAAATCTTTCTATTTTCCCACTCGCTAAATCTACAATAGCATATGGCTCTATTTTATATTTTTCTATGTACGCATTTATTATGCTAAATCTCGGTCTTCTTCCCTGCATTTGTTGTTCTTTAAAAGTTTCATAAGAGTTAACCATTAAATTTTTTAATTCATAAGTTGGAATATCGTAAAGATACATTTTATCTTCAATTTGATTTAATCTTACAAAATGAAGATAATGAAATGAACTTTTAGGTCCAAAAGATGTTAAATCACTATTAAAATTACTTGTCGCTTTAATTTGAACCAATTCATTTGTTTCTGGAATAATAGCATCTTCGCTACCATTTCCCAAGCTTAATAAGAAACCATTAACATAGCAACATATAGGCTCTGTTATTGATTCTGGTAAATTAACTCCTCTTGTATAGTATTCTTTTATTTCTGAATTTAATTTTTTCCAAATAAAATACAATTCGCATACTTTATAATATAAATCTATATCTATTTCTTTTAACATACTTTTTGTGGCATATTACCATAAATATATTACCACATATTAATTAAAAAATAAAGAAATATTTTTATATTAGTATAATTATAGCATATTATACTATTTTAGTGATTTTAGTATTAGCATCATAAACAACCTTTTTACCTAAAACATCCGCTAATTCTACTATGCTATAATAGTTTTTTCCATTATCATTTATAGCATCTAGCTCTTTTCTAACTCCATTTACTTCTATAACTCTTTTAACTTTCATATAATCATTCCCCTTTAAACTATTTTTAAAATTATTCCAAGTTATACTGTTACTTACAAAAGGTGCAGGGCAAACTTTTCTAGTAACATCATAGTGTCTTATTACATTTTCAATAGGTATATTATATTTTTTCATTAACATTTTTGTAAGCTCTATAGCATTGTTTATTGTTTCTTTATTAAAATAGTAATTACCCTTACTGTCTTTTTCCGAACACAATTCTATACCTATAGCATTATCATTTCTACATTTGTTATGATAATACCTTCCACTTGTTCCACAATGCCAAGCAGTGTTATTATCTTCTACACTTTGCCATATTTCCTTTTCATCAACAAAATAATGTGCTGATGCATTTCTGTTAGCCGATTTAAAATAATTACAATTACTTTTAGCTAAATCTCCATTATTGGCAGTATAATGCATAACTATAAACTGTATTTTTTGTTTTCTTCCTTTAGTAAAGTTACTGCTATGTGCTATTAATTTATTTATTTCCATTTTCATCATCTCCAAACAATTTATCTATAAAATTTTTAACTTTATTTACAACTAAAGTACCTACATTAAATTGTAGTTTTTGTAATAATTCTAAAAAGCCTTTAGGTAGGTTGCCGTTTATTTCTGCATAGTTTTCAAATATACTTGCTATCTCTACTGCCATAAAATAATAAAGCCCTATGTATACTATAAAATCTACTTTAAATACCCAATTTAAAACATAAAGTAAACTTATAAGCAGTAACTCTACTATCTTTCCAGCTATACCCCATTTAGCCTTTTTAGATGTCCATTGTCCCTTTTTAAAGCCTTTTACCCAACCAAAAATAGTGTCGATAATCATCAACACTATTAAAGCAATTATATGTTTATGGGTTTCTCCAAAAACACTAGCAAATATTCCTAAAAAAGATGCTAGGCTTATTTTAGTCATTTCTATTGTACTATTCATAGCTAATTACCCCCATTTATTAAATCAACAAGCTCTTGATATTGTTCTATAGTTAGCCTATTTAAAAGTAAATATAAATCAAGTTTCTTCATTATATCTTCCTTTTGATAATTACCACTTTCTATAAGTATTTTTATATTTTCATATATATTCATTATGCAACATCTCCTTTCATCGAATTAAGTTCTTCTAAACAAGTTAAATATTCAAGTTGTGTTAATATTTGAGCATTAACTATATCTTGTTTGCTGTATTCTTTTGGTAGTTCAGGTATATTAATATTACCACATATAGGTATCCTAACTACTGAACCATTAGTATATTCTGTAATATTGTAACCATCTTCTTCATATTGTTGTTTAATTTCCATAATTTTCCTCCTATTCATCAAGATTATAAATACATTGAAATGAAACAGGATATTCATCTGCAACTGTATTGTTATCTACTAATGTAACCTTAATATTTCTGTTAAATTTAATAGGTGTCTCCAATAATACGGTAGCTGGTGCTGCCAAGTGGCTTCCATAATAAATATCTGTAGCTTTTATAGAAATTTTATTTTTTGATAATGATGCCCATCTACACTGTTTAGTTAAACTTCTTAACTCTATATAAAAATTTCTTGTACTTGTATGTAATAGATTTATAACTTTTCTAACACTCTCTCCTGGCATATAGTAATCATTTATGTAATTTTCATTAATCAATCCTAAACAAGAACCATATTTAGCTCCATTTAAATCAAAGTCAACATTGTATATAATCTCATCATCTATTTCTATTTTAAAATCTATTCTTCCTACTTTATTATCTGTTCTAAAAACTGCTAAAATTAAATGTCCTGACCCATTAATATTTAATAATTCTTTAGAGCTATTAAAATCTGAAAATCTTATTCCATATAAATCTACAGTTTTTATATTAGGTAATAATGTCCAGTTTTTACGTTTTTCTTTATCTTCTAGATATTGTATCTTTGTGCCTAGTTCCTTTACCTTATCCTCTATGCTGTATTCACTACGTTCTTTAGCAACGCCTTGTAAACTATCTTCAATATCAGATATATCTGCTTTTTTCTCACTTAAAAGTCTAGTGTTATTATTTAAAACTTTAACATCTACAATATCATCTTCTGAAGGATATTCTATTTCTTCTCTATTGGTAAATTTATCATCGTTATCCATAAAATTACTCCTTTCATAATTTTTACTATTTAATATTTTAAGTTTTTCAACCAAAGCTTATTAATTCTAAGGTTATTATTATTTTATTAATAAAACTTATAATATAAATGTTATTAAAATGCATTTTTATTTTATATACCTTTTCAGTATATAGAGTTAAAACGTTCATCTTTTCTTTCATCTTTCCAATTAGAAATACATATCCTTCCAAGAGAAATTTTTTAAATCCTTCCAACTTATTAACTAAAGATTATGCAAAATTTATCATATGTATAAACTAATTAAATAAATCCCTTTCTATGTCTTTAGGCAATAGGATATAAAATATCCAAAACTTTTCTATAGCTAAAACATTATAGCTTTTAAATATATTTTCTAATGCTCCTAATTTTTATTTTGACTCTAACATTTTAATCAAATCCTTTAATAATTTTTAATCAAATATTGTAAATATTATCCTTTTCTTGTATAATTTTAGTATATATATTTATATGTTCTAATGTAAATATATATAGTATATTAAGAAAAGGAGAGAAATATGGGATTTAGATTTAATAAAAGTATACGTTTAGGTAAAAACTTTCGTATAAATCTAAGTAAAAGTGGCATTGGTTATAGTTATGGTATTAAAGGTTATAGAATTACCAAAACTGCTAAAGGAAAAATTAGGCAAACTGTAAGTATTCCGGGTACTGGTATATCATATTCTAAAGAATTTAAAGCAACTAAAAATAACAAAGGTAGAAATACCTCTAGCAAAAATAATTTTAATAACTTACAACCACCAAATAAAAATATCTTAAAAATAATTTTATTATGTATTCTATCATTAATACTTTTACCACTTGTTCCAGCAATAATAGCAACTGCATTATTTAAAAAATCTAATTTTAAAAAATCTAATAAAATTGTTTTTATTATTTTTAGCTGGTTCTTAAACTTTTATTTAATAGGTGCTTCAACTTCTACATCAACACCTAACCCAGATTATAGTACCCCTGTTATAGCTTCAAAAGAAGATATTTCAACTACTAAATCAGAAGATACTACAGAATTAATTACAACATCAGAAAATAAATCTACTAATTTAGAATCTTCTTCAACAGATAATACAACAGAAGCTACTACTCAAAATTTAATACAAACTACTAAAGAAACTACCACAAAAGATATTGTAGAAAATAATACTGCTTCAACTACTATAGAAACCACTACAGAAGTTACTATCCAAACCACTACTTTAGAGGTTACTACTCAACCTGTAACTCAAGCATCTAAAGAATTAACTACCAATAATATTGAGTTCAAAACCATATATGTAGGTAATAAAAATAATGGCAAACTACATACTTCATCTTGTAGACACGCTAAAAAATTATTACCTGATAATGTAATACAGTTTAATAGTAGACAAGATGCCATATCTGCTGGCTATAGTGATTTATGTAAAGTTTGTACTCCTTAATAAAACTAATGCTAATACCTACCACCATTGTTGGTAATTTTTTATTATTAAGTTTTGAATGTGGTTTAACAAGCTTTATACTTGTTAAGGCACAATATATATTTTTTATTATTGTCAATAATATTTTAAGCTTATATAATATACTTAACCACTAAAAAAGGACTACTGTTGGTATTATTAGTCCTTTTTTAGTGGTTAGCTTAACTTTTAATATTTGTATATAAAATAAAAAACCTTGAAAAATCAAGGTTTTGAAAGATTTTAATATATTAAAAATCTATAGTATGGAGATGAGGAGAGCCTCTCCCCTCTATCTCCTATAATACTTGTATAATTAAGCTTTTTATACATATATTAATATTAATTTATACTTAGTTTACCCCTAGTTTACACTTTTTATTATATATAAATATTTTTTATTTTTTCTATATATTAATTATTTCATAAATACTATAAATTTGTTATCTATTTTTTTCTATTTATTTTTTATCCATTTTTTATTTATCCTGCATATATTGTACCTTATATTAAATATATTTCTAAACTATTTTTGTTATTTTTGTATTAGCATCATAAACAACCTTTTTACCTAAAACCTCTGCTAGCTCTGCTATGCTATAATAATTTTTACCATTATCATTTATAGCCTCTAGCTCTTTCTTAACACCATTTACCTCTACAACTCTTTTAACTTTCATATATTCATCTCCTTTTAAGCTATTTTTAAAATTATTCCAAGCTATGCTATTGTTTACAAAAGGTGCTGGACAAACTTTTCTAGTTACATCATAATGTCTTATTACATTTTCAATAGGTATGTTGTATTTTTTCATTAGCATTTTTGTAAGAGCTATAGCATTGTTTATCGTTTCTTGATTGAAATAGTACATTCCTTTGCTATCTCTTTCAGAACATAATTCTATGCCTATAGCATTATCATTTCTACATTTACTATGATAATATTTGCCATTCGTACCACAATGCCAAGCGGTATTATTATCTTCTACGCTTTGCCATATTTCCTTTTCATCAACAAAATAATGTGCCGATGCATTTCTATTAGCTGATTTAAAATAATTACAGTTGCTTTTAGCTAAATCTCCATTGTTAGCAGTATAATGGATAACTATAAACTGTATTTTTTGTTTTCTTCCTTTTGTAAAATTGCTACTATGAGCTATCATCTTATTTATTTTCATTTTTATCATCTCCAAACAATTTATCTATAAAATTTTTAACTTTATTTACAACTAATGTACCCACATTAAATTGTAGTTTTTGTAATAGCTCTAAAAAGCCTTTAGGTAAGTTGCCATTTATTTCTGCATAGTTTTCAAA
>CALWLD010000029.1 GCA_944381435.1 uncultured Clostridia bacterium | reverse complement strand
TATAAGCGCGAGACGGGATTCGAACCCGCGACCCTCGCCTTGGCAAGGCGATGCTCTACCACTGAGCCACTCGCGCACGTGCAGTCGGGGGGACTCGAACCCCCAAGGTCTAGGACCACTAGATCCTTAGTCTAGCGCGTATGCCAATTCCGCCACGACTGCAAGCTCAACAACAAATATAATTATAATAGAGCATTATAAAAAAGTCAATAGTTTTTTTAAAATTTTTTGAAAATTTTTTAATTATTATTAATATTTGACAAATTTATAAAATATATGTATAATTATTTTATATTTGCCGTTGTGGCGGAATGGCAGACGCACCAGACTCAAAATCTGGCGAGGTTTTCTCGTGTGGGTTCAAGTCCCACCAGCGGCACTTATTATTAAATGACATTTTTTTGAATACTTTGTATTCAAAATCAGGTGCTCTTATTATTTTTCTTCATTAAAATTTAAAACATAAACCCGTTTATAAATTTTAATAATTTAGCAATTTTATGAATTGCTAAAAATAAAGTCTCACCTTAATTGTAATTAATAAAGAGTAGGAAAGGCCAGCCTTTCCTACTCTTTATCATTTAATAATGTTTTTATAAAATTTAAGTAATATTTAGATGCATCTTTTTTCCAGTTATCACATATAGTTTTGGCATATTTTTTAGATGCAACCTTTAAATTAACCTCCATAAGAGGTGCTTTGTTTTCATAAACAGCACATCTTACGTTATATTCGTTGTTATTTTCTGTAAAGTTAGCTAATATATCTAGCTCTTTTTTTATTTGGTTTTTATTAAGCGCTATGTATTCTTCTATTTTTTCTTTTATATATGAAGGGATAAGGTTTTCAAATAGGCTTAACGTTTTATATCCTTTTTTAGATATAGTATAGGTAGTTTTGTTATGTTCTACATTTTTTATTATATATTCACTCTCTGTTAGCTCGCTAAGATAACTAGAAAGAGAGAAATAATCCATATATTCGTATGTTAAAGCAAATTCTTGTATATAAGATAAGGACATAGGTAAGTTTATTTTGTTTAACATATAAAGTATTATAAGCTTACTTTCTGCTAATTGAGAAGAATCTTTCATCTATAACACCTCTTACTTTTTATAGTTAAAACTATTATACACTAAAATTTCTATTATGTCGATACATTTATAAATATTTACCTTGATATATATCTTTATTAAATAAAGCTTTATTTATGCTATTTAAAACAAGCTTTTTGTTAAGGCTCCATTTAGGCTCTATAAGTGTATTTTTATCGCCATCACCTGTTAGCCTGTGTATAACTATATCAGGGGGTAATATACCTATACAAGAAACAACTATATCTACATATTCTTCTAAAGATAAAACATTAAAAGGTTTCTTTATATATAATTTATGTAAAGGTGTATCTTTTATAATGTGTAAAAGCTGTAATTTTATACCTTGTATGTTAAAACTAGATACATATTTTATAGTATTTAGCATATCTTCTTTAGTTTCATAAGGTAGCCCTAATATTGTATGTACAATAATATCTATGTTATATTTATTTAGCATTTTTACACAATTTTCAAATATAACGTTATCATAGCATCTATTTATTAGCTTTATGCTTTCTTCTTTTGAGGTTTGAAACCCAAGCTCTATACAAACATATATTTTCTCATTTAGTTTAGATAAAAATTTAGCTATATCTTCTGTTATACAGTCTGGCCTTGTAGCTATAAATATGCCTACAACACCTTCTATGTTAGATGCTTTTATAAATAGGCTTTCTAAATAATGTAAAGGTGCATAGGTATTGGTAAAAGCTTGAAAATAAGCTATGTATTTGCCATCTTTCCATTTAGTTTTTATCTTTTCTTTGCTTATTTTAAATTGTTCTTCTATGTCTAGGTTTCTATCCCCTGCAAAATCTCCAGAGCCTTTTTCGCTACAAAATATACATCCGCCATAAGATAGAGTTCCATCTCTGTTAGGGCAAGTAAAGCCACCATCTAAAGATATTTTTATTACCTTTTGACCAAACTTTTCTCTAAAAAAATTATTAGCACTATTATATCTTATTTTGTTTTCCATATTTCCCCCTAAACACTATATATAGTTTTTAACATTAGTTATCTACAGTAATATTTTGCCAGAAAGGGCTATTTACCTAATATCAACAAAGTTTTAAACATATCCACATTAATTAACACACCAAAATATAGTAATGAATTATTATAAATGTGAATAAATAATGGGTTTTCCACATATATTTGTTGATAACTTTAAATATTGTGTATATCTTTTACTTTTTATCTATATTTCTAAATTTTTATTGTATATAACTTTAGCAAGGGTAAAACAACAAACTTCTTTTGCCCCTGCATTTTTTAATTCTTCTTTACAGTATTTAATTGTACTTCCTGTAGTATAAATATCATCTATCAACAATATATTTTTATCTTTTATAACTTCTGGTTTTAAAACTTTAAAAACACCCTTTACATTTTTTCTCCTGTCCTCAAAAGATACCTTGCTTTGAGGCAGAGTATTTTTTATTCTTATTAAGTTATCTTTTTCTAGCTGTATATTGGTTAGTTTTGATAGCTCTTTTCCTATTTCTTCTGCTTGGTCATAGCCTCTTTTCTTCTTTTTCTTCTTATGCATTGGTACACATATTATATAGTCGTATCCTTTTAAATCTATTCTTATCATTTTTTCATACATCATTTTAGCAAAGGTTTTTGCATATTGCCTTTGCTCGTAGTATTTTAGCCTTAGTATAGAATATCTTGTTATGTTGTCATAATAAAATACGCATATGTTAGCATCTTCATCATTGTATACATAGTCTATATCCATATTGCAATATTTGCAAATATATTCATCTTCCCCCATTGGTATTATCTCATCACAAAATATGCACCTGTTAGGATATATTAAGCTTAATAACATATTAATTAAATATTTCATATAAAACTAGATAAACTTTCTATCCTATTTTTTAAATATGTATACCTATTTACCTCTCTATTATTATTTACCATTTTTTTAATAGTATCTTCAATTCCAACAATAACAGCTAAATCTTTAGCTCTTGTAACCCCTGTATAAAGTAAGTTTCTTGTAAGAAGCATAGGTGTTCCGCTATGAATAGGCATTATGATAGCTTTATATTCGCTTCCTTGAGATTTATGTATAGTTATAGCATAAGATAAAACTAGCTCATCTAGCTGGTTAAAATCATATTTTATATATTTACAATCATCAAATATAACCTCTATATATTCATTTGCTATGTCTATTCTATTTATTATTCCTTCATCACCGTTAAATATGCCTAAGCCTTCTTCTATAAACTGATTATTTTTTAAAATTCTCCAAGATATGCTATAGTTGTTTTTTATTTGCATAACCTTGTCCCCTTCTCTAAAGATAGTTTTTCCAACTATTTTTTCTTCTTTTTCAACAGAAGGAGGGTTTATCACCTCTTGTAAAACATTGTTAAGGTTTTCAACGCCTATTTGAGATTTTTTCATAGGGCATAAAACTTGTATAGCCTTAAAATCATCTATTTTTAAAAACTTTGGTAAACGCTTTGTTACAAGCTCTACAATAGTTTTAGAAACATCATCTATGTTAGGTCTGTTTAAAAAGAAAAAGTCTTTGTTAGGCTCATTTAAAACAGGGTATTCTCCTTTGTTTATTTTATGAGCGTTAGTTACAATAGCACTTTCCTTTGCCTGTCTAAAAATTTCATTAAGCCTTACAACTTTAACACAGTTGCTATTTATAATATCTTTTAAAACATTGCCAGCTCCAACAGAAGGCAATTGGTCTATATCTCCTACAAGTATAAGCCTTGTACCGTTAGCAACAGCCTTTAAAAAACTGCTCATTAATAAAACATCTATCATAGAACATTCATCAACTATTATAACATCTGCCTCTATAGGCATTTCTTCGTCTTTTTCAAAGCTTTGCCTTTTTCTGTTTTCTTCAAAATGGCTAATACCTAGTAATCTATGTATAGTTTGAGCATCTATGCCTGTAGCCTCTGTCATTTTTTTAGCAGCTCTTCCTGTAGGAGCACAAAGCTCTATTTCGTATCCTTGGTTTTTAAACATAGATATAATAGAATTTATAGTAGTAGTCTTTCCTGTTCCAGGGCCACCTGTTATAACTAAAACACCATTTATCATAGCTTCTTTTATAGCTTCTTTTTGGTTTTTAGCAAGCTCTATATTTCCTTCTTTTTCTATATTTTTTATCCATAAATCATAGCTTTTGCTATATTCTTCTTTGTTTTTAGCAAGCTCTAATATTTTTTTAGCTACATAGCTTTCTGCATAATAATAAGCATTTAAAAATACAATATTGCCATTTTCTGTTTTTTCAACGCATATTTGCCTTTCTAGCTGTAAATTTGAAAGGTTAGGCTTTAATATATTTCTGTCTAAATTTAAAAGTTGATTTGTTTCTTCTAAAAGGACATCTTCTGGTAGATATACGTTTCCAAAATTTATAGCACTTTGGTTTAAAACATATTTAATACCTGCTTTTATTCTATATTCAGAATCTTTATCTATCCCTATCTTTTCTGCTATCTCATCTGCAATTTTAAAGCCTACCCCAAATAGCTCATCAGCTAGCCTGTAAGGGTTTTCTTCTACAATTTTTATGGTATTTTCTTTAAAATGCTTATATATCTTCATAGCAAAAACAGCTGATATACCATAGCCTTGTAAATATATCATTGCTTTTCTAAGGCCTTCTTGCTCAGCAAAAATTTTACCTATATCTAAAGCCTTTTTCATACTTATACCTTTTATTTCAGAAAGCCTTTCTGGGTATCTTTCTATTATATCTAAAGCTTCTTCCCCAAATTTACTAACTATCCTTTCTGCCGTTGCCTTACCTATGCCTTTTATAGCCCCAGATGCTAGGTATTTTTCTATGCCTTTTTCTGTTTTAGGTATGCTTTTTTCATAAGTTTCTATTTTAAACTGTTTTCCATAGCTAGAATGGTTTGTAACAGTGCCTGTTAATATAACTTCTTCTCCTGCATTTAAGTTAGCAACATATCCTACGCATACAATTTCAGAATCTGGGAAATACTCTCCATATTTTTCAGAATTAATAGAAAACACTATATATCCATTTTCCTCGTTTTTATATATAATATTTTCTACAGTTCCTTCTATTTCTATAATATTCGCCATATATATCACCATTTTTTCTTTTTATTTTATCATAAAATAGTATTTTAGTAAACAATTTTAATAGTTTTAAAAATCAATTTTTTGAATACTTTTGTATTAAAAAAAGGCACTCCTAAAATTTATTTAATTAAAATTTAATACAAAAAACGTATATAAATTTTAATAATTTAGCAATTTTATAAATTGCTAAAAATCAAGTCGTACCTTAATTGTGATTAACAAATAAAGCTTGTAGAAAATCTACAAGCTAATCATTAATCTACCATACCTTTAAATCCTGTGCCTATAACCTCACTAACATTAGCTATAACAACAAAGGCATTTTCATCAATATCTGCTACAACCTCTTTAAGCTCTGGTATTTGCTTTTGTTTTACAACACAAAATATAACATTTTTTTTATTTTTAGTGTACATACCGTGAGCATCTAAAGCTGTTGCACCTCTATCTATAATATTTAATATGCTATTTCCTATTTCTTCAGATTTGTCGCTGATAATAAATACAGCTTTTGCAAAGTCAAAGCCATCTATTACAGTACCTATAACCTTACTAACTATAAATACACTCATAATAGCATATAATGTAGGTTTAACACCAAATACTATTATACCTGTAAAAATAATGGTAGCGTCTATACAAAGAAGAATTTTAGATATTTGTATATGTCTTAAAAATTTATTTATTATAATAGCTAAAAGGTCTGTACCTCCTGTGCTACATCTGTTTTTTATGATAAGGCCTAAAGCTATCCCATCTAAAACAGCCCCAAAAACAGCTGCCAAAAACATATCTTCAGTAAATGTAGGTATCCAGTCTGTAACGGCTAGGGCAAAAGATAAAAAGAAGGTAGCAAAAAGAGTGTTACCTAAAAACTTAAAGCCAAAAAGCTTATAAGCTATTAAAAACAAAGGTAAATTTATTAAAATGTTACTAAGCCAAAGAGGAAAAGGTATGTTAAAAGCGGTTTTAAAAACGCTTTCTAAAACGATACCAAGGCCTGTAACCCCGCCTAATACAAAATGGTTAGGCTTTAAAAAAACATTTAAAGATGTTGCTAACAAAAAACAACCTATAACTATGTTTAAATATTTTATAAATGTTTTATTTTTTAAAAGTTCTTTCATTTTTACCACCCTTTATTTTATATTTTAAAACTTCTACAATAAATAAAGGTAGCTTTAGCATTCTTTTAAACCTTGTAGGTTGTGTTATAAGCCTATAAAACCATTCTAAATTTAGCTTAATAAAAATTTTAGGAGCTCTTTTCACATTACCACTCATAACATCAAAGCTACCACCAACACCTATCATAACCTTTGCATCTATTATATCTTTATTATTGTATATCCATTTTTCCTGCCTAGGTGAGCCAAGACCAACAAGGAGTAAATCTGGCTTTAGCCTATTTATCTCTTCTATAATTATATTGCCCGTTTCTTCGTTAAAATATCCATTATGAGTTCCAACTATTTTAAGCCCTTTATATTTTTTTTCCATATTTTCTTTAGCAAGTTTTATGTTTTCATCGCTAGAGCCTAAAAAATACACCGTTTTATCTGTGTTTTTTATTTTATAAAATATGTTTTGCACCAAGTCATAGCCAGGAACACGCTCACGCATATTATACCCTAGCATTTTACCACCTATTATTATACCTATGCCATCTGGTATGTTTAAGTTACTTTTGTTTAAAATGTCCATAAATTCTTTGTCTTTGATAGCGTTCATTACAAACTCAGGGTTTGGTGTAAAAACTATCTTTTTTTCATTATCTTCAAGGTATAAAAGCACTAACCCTAGAGCTTCGTTTAAATTTACGTTGTTTATAGGTACGCCTAATATGTTGCAAACTGTAAAAGACATATAAAAACTCCTTTATTTTATTTCATAATCACCTTTTACCAAAAACCAAGCTTTTTCTGTAACGTTAACCCCACGTCCATCAGCTCGTGGTATTACTAATAAATGATTTTTGGTTACAGTGCTTTTGTTTTTAAGCTCTAAACCGTTAGTTAAATTGGCAATGCCTTCAGCTCCAGGCACAATAGCATTGCCTTTACCGCTTCTTAATATAAGCTCTGTACCTTCTTTACCATATATAGATTGTCCTACTTCTACTAAAACAGGTTTAAAGCTAGTACCACTTATTTGTACATTAGAGCTACCGCCTGTGTTACCATCTGTGCCAACTGTTTTGTTTATAACTTCTAAAACTTGGTTTATTTTATCATCTACATAGCTTTTAGCAACCAAAGGGTCTTCAGAGCTTCCTGCTTGGTTGTTAGCAAAGCTTACACCTGTAGCTAATATAACACCTGCTAAAAATATTTGTACACCAAATATAATCTTTTGTTTCATTTTTTCTTCCCCCTAAATAAGCTATTTTTTATTGTTTTTATTATTTCTTATAATTTCTAATTGGCTATTTAAAAGAGCATCATTTTGTCTAGCTTTATCTAAAAGTATGCCTATCTTTTCTTCCAAAATATCTTGGTATCTTTCAAGGTTTAAAAACATACCTTCCATTTGAGCAGTAAGCCTTTTTGCATCTATATCTCCTGTTCTAACATCACCACCGTTTGGCATATTTAAAACATCAAGATAATATTCTATCTTTGGGTCGTAAACAAGCCCTATCATAGGCACCTTTTTAGATGCAGAAAATAACAATGTATGAAGCCTCATACCTAATATAAGGTTCATTTGTCCTATTATGCCAAGTATTTCATCTGGCTTATACAGTTCTTGTAATATATAGCTATCTTGCTTCATTTCATACATAACTTTTTTAGAGGTTTCTATATCTTTTGGTTGTTCCATAGGTA
Source organism: uncultured Clostridia bacterium (assembly GCA_944381435.1). Taxonomy (GTDB): domain Bacteria; phylum Bacillota; class Clostridia; order Lachnospirales; family CAG-274; genus Tyzzerella. Next base: position 16,087 of record CALWLD010000029.1, on the reverse strand, counting down.
TAAAAAGAACTGTTTTTCCTTGTTTTACCATATTATCGCAGGCTTTAGCTATCTCTTTTATATATTTATCGCCGTATTTAGCCTTGCTCCAGTTTCTAACAGATACCCCTATAAGCTCTTTATCAAGGGGTATTTTTTCTTTTATTAAAAACTGCCTAGCCTTTTCATCATCTACAGATTTTAAGGTAAAAGCTGCATCTGCTGTAATATGGATTTCTGGTTTTATAACGCCCATATCAAGTAAATCTTTTTTAGAAAATTCTTCTCTTAAGGTAATTAAATCTACGTTATCTACAACCATTTTCACTAACTTTCTATTTAATTTACCATTAACAGGGCCTATACCGTTTGAATATAGCATAACTTTTTTCTTAAAAAGCTTTGCCATTTTTATAATGCTTAAATAATATAAAAGTGAACGGGTGCTAGTGCCGTTTTGTATTAAGGTTCCGCCGCCAGATAGTATGATATCACTTTTTACAATAGCCCTCATCACTTCAATAGCATTAAACCTTTGTATAGAATTAATATTATATTCTTTTTTTGTTAATTCAGGAATATGAGAAATAGCAGTTATATTAACATCTGGTGCCATTTCTTTAATGTTTGTTGTCATAGCCATCAAAGTTGCCTCATCTCCGCAATTTCCATATCCATGATAGCCAGCTATTAATAAGTTAATCATTGGTTATCCCTTCTTAAATTTTATTTGTTAAACTTGTATTTTTATCTTTATAATTTATATACCAAAAATGCATAAGTACTGCTACCAAAAGCCAAAAACAAGATGTCATCATAGGCACTTCAAAAACATTTTCTACAAAGTTATGCACAATAACGCCAAAAAGCCCTGCAAAGATACCTATTTCTAGCTCTTTTGATGCTTTATCTGTTGTTATCCTAATTGTTCTTAAGCCATTTACTATTATTTGATACATAAGCATTACAAATGCAAATAAGCCAAAAAGCCCTGTTTCTACAGCAGTTTTTAAATAATAGTTATCCATATAAAAAGTTTCTACTGTTTCTGTGCCAACTAAATAAGATAGCTCATTATTAATAGCAACTGCTCCTCCAAAATGCCCAAGGCCAACGCCAAAAAGAGGTGTACCTTCTAATATTTTAAGCCCTGTTATCCATCTTACAAGCCTACCGCCTCGTAAGCTACTTTCTATATATTCTGGGCTTAACATATAAGTTATCCTGTTAGCTATGCCAGGTACTAGCACCATAGCTAATAAGCCTAATATAATAACAGGTATTAAAAGCCTTTTATCTTTTAAAAATACATAAGCTAATATGGCAACGCCAAAGCCTATCCAAGCACCTCTTGAGAAGGTAAACACCAAACAACCTATCATCATTAGTGCTAAAAAGTAAAATAATGCTTTTTTCTTTTTACTTTCTGATATAACACCAAAAGATAATGTTAAAGGTAGGGCTAACGTCATAAGAGAGCCTAAAATGTTAGGGCTTGTAAGGATAGAAAACACCCTTGTTCTAACCCCTGCCTCTTTGCTATCTACCCAGCCTGCAGGCATTTCAACACCTATTATATATTGATAAACACCGTGGATAGCCATTAAAGAAACAACTATAACAAATAAAAGGCATAGCCTTTTAGCCCCTTTAGTATCTTTTAAAAGCTGAATTACAACAAAATACCAAAGTATGTATTGTATAACTGCTCTAAAGCCTTCTAAAGATATTCTGTAATCTGGCGAATTTATAATTAACACAACAACCATTGCTGTTAAAAACAATATAACAGGTAAATCCAGTGGCGTTTGTTTTACGCCTTCTTGGTCTCTATATTTAAGATATTTATAGCCCCAAACAAAAAACATAGCTATAAATAAAAGTTCGTCCCATATACTAGCAAAGCTAGGCACATAGCTTCTTAACACAAAATCTATAAAAGGATATAGACAAAGAAAATAAGCTATTATTTGATAATTTGCAAATACAAGCCCTGTTATAGTTAAAACTATAAAAAGCATAAGTATTTTTTCAATACCAACAACTGCACCTAATATGCCCGCTAATGAAAATAATAATATTAAAATTGCTAAGGTTTTATTTTTCACATTTTCACCAACTTGTAAATATTTTATAAATAAAGCTTTGTTTAAAACAATTTTTGTTTTTAGCAAATAAAGATATTAAAAAGGCAACAACCATAATAACAACTGCTATATATAAATTTAATGTATTAAGTAATATACCTGCAATTATATATGCAAAGTTAAATGCATTTAAAAGCAAGCTTATTAACAGTAAGTTTCTTTCTTTTGTATCATATTTTATACTGCGTAGTTCAAAAAAAGTGTTACTGCCCAATAATGCCTTTTTTATAGCCTTGTGTAAAAAATCCATTATTTTATCTATTAGTTTTACAAATTTTCTAAATATTTTATAAGAAAAGCTATTTAAAAAATAAGGTTTTTTATCTAAATATCTTTCTACACTTTTAAAAACAAAGCTTTGTTTAAAACAATTATTTATTTTATCTAAATTTTTCTTTAATAAGCTATTGTTGTAAGGTTTTATAAAGCATTTATCAAATAGCTTATAAAGTATACTATTTTTTATAAATAAAGGCATATTATACCTCCTATTCACTTACAGCTTCGCTTTCTACTTGGCTTTCTTCTGTAGCCTCTGTGCTACCTATGTCTCTAAGCTCAATATCACGTACTTTACAGTTTGCCTCAAACTGTTGAGTTTTTAAGATAAAGTTATAGTTTACCCTTACCTCTTGGTTACCTGCTTTTAAAATAGGGTTAGATGCGTTTACCTTATCTTTTATAACAACTGTAATGTCTTTCCATATAGGGTGCTCTGCAAGGATAGCCTCACCGTCAGAATTTGTAGTAATATAAGCTGCTGGCTCCATATCAACAGATACTATTTCTGCATCTGTAAAAACATTGTTAGCAACAAGCTTATCACCAGGTTTTAAAGTTTCTATAGCCTCTGGAACGATAGAGTTACCATATAAAGTAACATATATTTCTTTTTCACTGTTTAAAGGGTTTTGCCCATCGGCATTTCTGCTACTACTCGTAAGCCTTATACCAACAACAGCTATAACACCAATTATAACTAACGCTACCAATAAATCTACAATATTTACCAAACCAAATAATTTTCCTTTTTCGTCTATTATCTTACTCACTTTTTTGTCTCCTTTAAAATATTTTTATAAATGTCTATATGTGTTTTTGCCATTTTTACATCAGAAAAATGGTCATAGGCATATTTATAAAAGCTTTCGCCAAAGCTAGACATAAGATTTTTATCTTTTAAAAGTATATTTATTTTTTCTGCTATATCTTTGCTGTTATGTGGCTTTACCAAAAAGCCTGTTTCGTTATCTTTTATCATTTCTGGTATACCACCAACGGCTGTTGCTATTGTAGCTTTTTTAAGCCTTGCCCCTTCTAAAAGAGCATAAGGAAAGCTTTCAGAATAGCTTGTTAAAACATTTATATCTAAAACGTTATATAAGCTATTTATATCTTCTACAAAGCCAAGCATTTTAACGTTATCTTGCAAATGGTTATCTTTTATAAAGCTTTTCATATTATGCTCCAAATTTCCACTGCCTGCTATCAAAAACATAATGTTTTTGTTATCTTTTAATAAAATTTTGCTAGCCTCTAAAAAATGTTTTAAACCTTTTACCTGTTGTAGCCTTGCTGCTATACCTATATATACATAATTTTCATTGTATTCTATGTTGTATTTTTGTAAAAACTCTTTTTTATCTAGTGTTTTTATATCTTTTTCCATATCTATGCCGTTATATATAACTTTTAGCTTATTTTCGTTAAAGCCACGTTCTATAAGCATATTTTTAAATGTTTTTGTAACAGCTAATATATAATCAAACTTTCTAAGGGCAATAGCATTAATAGGCATAAATATTGCCTGTTTGTAAACGCTATCTTTAAAATCTAGCTTATAATCGCTATGAAGAGTTGTTATAAAAGGTATGTTAAAGCTCTTTTTTATAAAAAATGCTATATAATTAGCTCTAGCACCGTGGCAATGAACTATGTCATAGCCACCTTGTGCTATATATTTTTTTATCTCTAAAATAGGCTTTAAGCTATACCTTTTCTTTTGATGTATAATTTTTATAGGTATGTTAGCCTCTTTAGCTTCTTTTGTAAACACACCTTCCATTATACATAAAAGCTCCACATTTATGCCTTCGTTCATAAGCCTTTTAAGAAGAGTTATAACGTGGGTTTTAGCTCCTCCGCCATCTCCTCCGCTTATTAAATGAAGCACTTTCATTTTGTTATCACACCCCAAGGTATTTATTTTATTAATGTATATGTTAAAACATATTATTAAATTAAAAAAACTGTTATTTTATAAGCTCTAAAGCCTTATCAAAAATACCTGCTAAATCTTTAGTAAGCCTTTTTCTTTCAAATTTTTGTATTATGTTAAAATCTGGCTCAAAGTTTAGGTTATTTTGTTGCCATTTTTCATAATATTCTTTAATTATGTTTTCTATTTCTGAAACATTATCTGTGTTAGCCACAAGCCCAATTTTACTTTCTAAAACTAAGTCTTTAGCAACCCCGTCAGGTAAAATTGCTATAACAGGTCTTTTTGTATTCATATATTCAAAAATTTTGCCTGTATAAAAAGCGTTAGCTCCTATGCCACTACCTTCTATTAAAACTAAACAATCTGCATCTAGCTGATGCTTTATACAAACATTATGTGGCACATAACCTACTATCTCTATTTCGTTAGTTAAATTTAAGCTATCAATTTGAGCTTGTAATCTATCTTTATGATAATTGCCAATAAGCCTAACTTTTAAGCTATTTTCTTTAATTATATTTTTATCTTTTAAGTTTTTTAAAGCCATAAAAAAGTTATCTGGCTTTCTTCTTCCATATAAAGCCCCTGTATAAACTAATGTAAATTTATCATTGTTAGGCTTTGTAAAGTCCATATTTAAAAAGTCCTCTTCGTCATATCCGTTTGGTATAACAAAAAAATTATCCCCTTTTAAATTGTTATTTTTAATAAAGTTTTCACGCATTATCGGTGTATTTGTTATTAAATAATCTGCCTCTAAAAGAACATCTCTTTCCATATTTTTTTCTATTTTAGTTCTTATAGGGTTGTGAGGGTTATCTAGGGTATAAGGGTTATTTGTCCATTCGTCCCTAAAATCTACCACCCATTTTATATTAGGCATTTTCCTTTTAATATATAAACCTAAAAGATGTTCGCTATAAGGTGCACTTGTTGTATATATAATTTTTATATTTTTTTCTTTAATAGTTTTTATAGCTTGTTTTTTGCTTTTTTCAAACCATATTCTAGCACTATCTGGTATCATTATTTTAGATAACACCTTAAATGGTATTTTAAGGATACCTTCCATTTCTGATGGTTCGTAAGCCTTTGTTCTAATTATTTCTACACCTTGTGGCACGTCGTTTAAAAGGGTATTATCTATTAGTTTTGCCCCTGTAGTTTCTCTTGTAAAAACAATAGGTTCATAATTAAAAGCTCTTAAATGTTTTACAAATTTTACGCTACGTTGTACACCAGAACCACCCATAGGCGGAAACTGATTTGCAATAATAAGCACTTTTTCCATTATTTTTCACCTAATAAGTAATAATTTAAGCCTTCTTTAGCAAGTTCTTCTCTGTTAAAGAAGTTTCTTGTATCTAATATGTTTTTATCTTTTAATAAGCTAGCTATTTTGTTAAAATCTATGTTTTTAAACTCATCGTGGTTTACCCCTAAAACCATAATGCTAGCATCTTTTACGGCATCATAAATATCCATATTGTTTTCCACTTGGTCTTTAGCGTGAGGGTCGCAAACATTTACTTTTACATTTTCTTTTTTAAGCATTTCTAAAAGATGCATAACAGGGCTTTCTCTAACATCATCAATGTTTGGCTTATAAGTTACACCAAATAATGCTATAGTTTGCCCATTGAAACCGCCTAATATGTTTTTAATTTTATCAAATACAAACTGTGGCATACTATCGTTTATAAGTCTTGCTTGTTTAATAAGCTTTGCATTTTCAGATTTTTCTACTAAAAACCAAGGGTCTAAAGCTATGCAATGTCCTCCAACCCCAGGGCCTGGGCTTAATATGTTTACACGTGGGTGATGGTTAGCAAGGCGGATAACCTCAAAAGCATTAACGCCAAGCTCTTCGCTTATTTTAGCAAGCTCATTAGCTAAAGCTATGTTTACATCTCTAAATGTATTTTCCATAACTTTGCACATTTCTGCTGTTGTAGATGTTGTTATAAAAATTTCACCTTCTACAATGCTTTCATAAACCTTTTTAACCTCTAAGCTAGATTTTTCGTTTATACCACCAACAATACGGCTGTTTGTTCTAAGCTCTTCTATAACCTTACCAGGAAGGATACGCTCTGGAGAATGAGCAACTAAAAGCTCTTCACCAAGGATAAGCCCTGTTTCTTTAAGGATAGGTAACATTAAATCTTCTACAGTACGAGGAGGAGATGTAGATTCTAAGATAACAATGCAACCTTTTCTAAGATGAGGCACAATAGCTTTTGTAGCACTTTCCACATAGCTCATATCTGCTGTTTTATCTTCATTGATAGGCGTTGGCACTGCAATTATATAAACATCACAATCAGGAGGGCAAGTTGTAGTTGCCGATAAATTGCCTTTTTCTACACATTCTTTAACAAGCTCTAAAAGCCCTGGCTCTTCTATTATTATTTCGCCTTTGTTAAGAGCATCTACAGCTTTTTTGTTTAAATCATAACCTATAACCTTATGCCCTTTAGATGCGAACATAGCAGCTGTAGGTAAGCCAACATATCCAATACCAATCATACAAATCTTTTTCATAGGTATAAATTCCTTTCATATCTATATAAATATTTATATTTTTTACATTATTTCTATTTTACCACTTTTTATAACCTTTAACAATATTTATTTATAATAATACAAATTTTTTCACAAAAAATTTACAAATTTAGATATATTTTAATCTTCTTGTGGTTTTTTATTAAATTTATCAAGTAAATTTTTATCAAAATCATATATATTTTTAGGATTTGAATTTATAAGTGATTCTAGTCTTTTATCATAGCCTATGTATACATTTTCAAAGTTTTTTTCTATTTCTTTTAAAATATTATTTGTGTAATACTCTTCTTTTTCAATTATAATTTCATACTTGTTGTTATCTCTATCTACTATTACTAAACCATTGTATTTTCTTTCAAAGTGTCTAAAAAGTATAAAAAATTTTCTTGAAATAGTTGTCATATATACCCAGATAATTTCTTTATCTATTAATAAGTATTCTTTTAAATCTTTTGTAAAAAATATTATAGTTTTTTCACCAATAAAAATATTGTAAAAATCTTTGTATTCCCTTTCTATAAAAAATTTTCTATTTTTTAACCTTTTTAAAAAAGGATATTTTTTATTTTTTAATTTAGATTTTTTAAAAAGCTTAAAAACATAATAAATAGAAGCAAAAGGAAGAATAAATAAAATTATAACGGCCCATTCTATTAAAAGAGCGTAAATAACAGCAGTTATCTTTAAAGAAGATTTATTTTTAAAAACTAACCCATCTATTGTAACAAACATAATAACAAAGAGAAGAGCAAAATAATATAAATTATAATAAATTTTTCTTCCTATTATTTTTTTATATATCCTGTAAATAGGTATAGTTTCATAATATGCACTATCGTTAGATGTGTCTATTTCAAATTTTTTGTTTTTATGTTCTTTAGAAAAGTTTGATGTATCTTCATCTTTTAATAAGCTTTCTTCCAAATCTTTATTATAACCTACAAATATATCAGGACAATATTTATTAAATGTTTTTAAAATTTTATGCTCATCTTCTTTATCTATTTTTACATAGTGATATTTTTTATCTTTATCCATAACAACTAAATTATTTTTAACATATTGTCTTCTTCCTAAAGTAGATTGTATAAATATAAGCTTTATATCTTCGTATTTTATTAATATAAAATCATTTTTTTCTAATAATATAACAGTATCATTTAAAAATATTATTTCATTAATTTGTATATTTTTATAATATTCTTCTTTAAAGCTAGAGCCAATTTCTTTTATTATCTCTCTTAATCTCCTTATTTTTTTTAAGTTAAATATACCTAATCTTATTATATTAGCTATAAAAAATATACTAAGACCACCTATAATATACTTTTTTATAGTTAAGCTTGAATCTAAAAAATATATACAAAATATAACCGAAATTATAAGCACTAATGTAGATTCTATAGCTTCTTTATACGGCTTAGTTTTTAAAAGCACTTTTATATACATTTAATAACTCCCTCCTATAATTTCACTTTCTTTTTAATTTATTTATAATAATGTTTATTTCTTTTTTAGCCTCTCCTGTAAAATATAAAGCTAGGATATAAACTATTATTCCTAATAAAACTAAAATACATAAAGTAATGATATTATAAGGTAAAAAAGATTTTAAAGACAATATACAAGCTCCCATTATAAAAATACTAATTAAAATTCTATATAAAGATGGTTTATAAATGCTAAAAGGCATATATTTTTTTGTACCATTTTTAGCTAACAAGAAATATATTAAAAACGCTAAAAATGTGCTAACCCCTGCAAATTTATAGCCAAATTTTTTTATAAAAATAAGGTTTAATATAATGTTTAATATACCGCTTATCATACTTCTTTTAAAAATTTCTTTTGTTCTAGCGTTAAGCTCCCAAGGCTTTATGGCATATTCTGTAAGCCCTAAAAACATCATACCAAGAGCAACAAAGCCCATTATGCTATGCCCTTCAAAATATTTAGCCTCAAATAAAACTTTAGCTACAAAATCTGATACACAAAACACCCCAACAACAGCAGGAAGAGATATTAAAAGATATGTTCTTATAGCATTAGATATAAGGCTTTTTGTAAGCTCACTATCTCCTTCGCTCCAAGTTCTTATAATGGTAGGATAGCTACCTCTCATAGCACCTGCTGCAAGAAGGGTAAAAGCAGATGCTATTATAGAATAATTTGTTTGATAAATACCAACTTTATCTTCTCCTAAAAAATACTGTATTATATAAATATCCGATTTGTTTAAAACAGATGTAGCTATCATATTGCCCATTAAAGGCATACCATACATTTTTAAAACGTGTAATATTTCTTTATCATAATAAGATAATTTTATATGCTTTCTTATATCTAATCTTAAAAAACCTATAAAAGCAGTTATAAAATCAAAAGTTATATAGCTTACAAATATCCATTCTATCCTTGTTGTAAAAACTTTATTTAATATAATAATAGAAAAAAGCTTTCCTACAACATTTATAACAGATAAAACAAGGTTAGTTTTGCTTTTTCTAATACCAGCAAGCATACCTATAACAAGCTGAGATGTATTATATGTAAAAAACATAATAATACTAACAATAATAAGGCTTATAGGATAAACATTTGTTATAGATTTAAAAAATCCAAGGCTTAAAGCTAATATAAAAAAGCTAGATATTAAAAAAACTAGCATATTCACCTTAAACCAAGAGAAAAACACAGTTGAAAAAAACTTATCTTGTTCGTTTTCCAATTCATATTTGTTAATATATCTTAATACAGATTGTACAAGCCATTGTATCAAAACCATAGCAACAGTTGTTATAGCTATGTTTATGCTAGAATATCTACCTGTTTGCTCTGGCACATATATATAAGACATAGCAGATATAGTTAAAACACCAACTATACCTTCTATCCCTTTTGCTAGCATATATATAACTGTATCTTTAGCCATTGTAGTTGTTTTATTAGACATTTTCTTACCTCTTTATTATTTTTGTTTATATATTATATATTATTTTTATTTTTTTGTCTATTATAATCAATTTTTAAATAAAAAATAAGGCTTGTATATTTCTACAAGCCTTATTTTTTACAAACTATTTTTATTATCTAATATAAAAGCTAATTTAACACATTCTATACCTATAACCATAGTATAATTATCTTTTTTATAAATCATAGGTTTGTTATTTTTCTTAACTATAACACAATCTTTAGGGTTATTGTTATCATCTAAATAAGTTAGAAAAAATATTCCTTCATTATCTTTTATAGCCCATTTTTTATCTATTAAAGGTTTAATGAAAAAATCTTCATTACAGTCAAATTTTTGGTTAAGTGTATTTTTTGCATTAATAAAATTCTCTACTATATCTTTCATTTTTATCTCCTGTTATTTTTTAAATAAGATAGGCTTTAAATATTTACCTGTATAAGATTTCTCACACATAGCAACCTCTTCTGGCGTGCCTGTAGCAACGATTGTGCCACCGCCATCGCCACCTTCTGGCCCTAGGTCTATGATATAATCGGCAGTTTTTATAACATCTAGGTTATGCTCTATAACAACCACAGAGTTGCCTGCCTCTACAAGACGTTTTATTATGTTAATAAGCCTGTGTACATCATAGGTATGAAGCCCTGTTGTAGGCTCATCTAAAACATAAATAGTTTTACCTGTTGCTCTTTTGCTAAGCTCTGTTGCAAGCTTAACCCTTTGAGCTTCACCTCCAGATAAAGTGGTAGAAGATTGCCCAAGCCTAATATAAGATAAGCCTACATCATATATAGCTTGTAGCTTTTCTTTTATTTTAGGTATATTTTCAAAAAATGTCAAGGCTTCTTCAACAGTCATATTTAAAACATCGGATATGCTTTTACCTTTATAAGTTACCTCTAAAGTTTCTCGGTTATATCTTTTTCCACCGCAAACCTCACAAGGCACATAAACATCAGGTAAAAAGTGCATTTCTATTTTTATGATACCATCACCAGAGCAAGCCTCACATCTACCACCTTTTACATTAAAGCTAAAACGTCCTTTTTGGAAACCTCTCATTTTAGCATCAGGAGTGTTTGCAAATAAATCTCTTATAAGGTCAAATACACCTGTATATGTTGCAGGGTTTGAGCGAGGGGTTCTTCCTATAGGGCTTTGGTCTATATCTATAACTTTGTCTAGGTTTTCAAGGCCTGTAACAGATTTTACCTTACCTGCCTTGCATTTTGCCTTGTTAAGCTCTCTAGCAAGGGTTTTATATAAAACGTGATTTACCAAAGAGCTTTTTCCTGAACCAGATACACCTGTAACGCATACAAAAAGCCCAAGAGGTATATCTACATTTACTTTTTTAAGGTTATTTTCAAAAGCACCTTTAATAGAAATTTTGTTTTTGGTAGGTTTTAAACGCTCTGTAGGTATAGGTATATTAAGCCTACCGCTAAGGTAACCACCTGTTAAAGATTTTTCACATTTTAATATTTCATCATATGTGCCAGCAAAAACAACCTCTCCACCGTGTTCTCCTGCTTTTGGACCTATATCTACTATAAAATCTGCTTGTCTCATTGTATCTTCGTCGTGCTCTACAACAATAAGGGTGTTACCTATATCTCTTAAATGGTTTAATGTATTTAAAAGCTTGTCGTTATCACGTTGATGTAGCCCTATGCTTGGCTCATCTAAAATATATAAACAGCCAACAAGCCCCGAGCCTATTTGGGTTGCAAGCCTTATCCTTTGAGATTCTCCCCCAGATAAGGTACCTGCTGTTCTTGATAAGGATAAATAATCAAGGCCTACATCTACCAAAAAGCCTATCCTAGCATTTATTTCTTTTAAAATTTGTTCACCTATAAATTTTTCACGCTCTGATAAAACAAGGTTATCAAAAAACTTTTTAGCATCTTTAATAGATAAATCTGTTATTTGAGATATGTTTTTATCGTTTATTGTAACAGCTAAAATTTCAGGCTTTAACCTATGCCCTTTACAGCTTTTGCAAGTTACATTAACCATATATTGCTCAAGCTCTTGTTTCATAGTATCCGATGCTTCTCTGTATCTTCTTTCTAGGTTGTTTACAATACCTTCAAAAGCATATTCGTATTCTCTGTAACCATTTTGCCCTTCCCATTCTATGCTTATCTTCTCACCTTTTGTGCCATACATTAAAATGTCTTTAACATTTTCAGGCAAATCTTTATAAGGTGTATTTAAAGAAAAATCATATTTTTCAGATAATGCATAAAAAATACTATTAGACATAGAATTTGTATTATTAATCGAGTTCCAACCTGATGCATTAATAGCTCCTTGTGCTAAAGAAAGCTCTGGGTTTGGCACAATAATATCTGGGTCGAAAATAAGCTTAACCCCAAGGCCTGTACAGTCTGGGCAAGCTCCGTGAGGGTTGTTAAAAGAAAAGGAGCGAGGCTCTATCTCTTCTATGTTTATATGACAATCTTCACAGGCAAAATTTTGGCTAAATTTTAAATCTTCTCCGTTAGCATCTACAATAACTATACCATCTGTAAGGCTCATAGCAGTTTCTATAGAATCTGTAAGACGGTTTTTAATATCATCTTTTATAACAAGCCTATCTACAACTATTTCTATATTGTGTTTTTTGTTTTTCTCAAGCTTTATATCTTCAGATAAATCATAAATATTTCCATCTACACGTACACGTATATAACCGTTTTTTCTAGCATCTTCTAAAAGCTTTATATGCTCCCCTTTTCTATCTCTAACAATAGGTGCTAAAATTTGTATTTTTGTTTTTTCTTCTAGTTCACAAATTTGGTCTACTATTTGGTCTATTGTCTGCTTTTTTATTTCTTTGCCACATTTAGGACAATGAGGTATACCTATCCTTGCATATAAAAGCCTTAAATAATCATAAATTTCTGTAACAGTACCAACTGTAGAACGTGGGTTATTGTTAGTTGTTTTCTGGTCTATAGATATGGCAGGTGATAACCCTTCTATATAGTCTACATCTGGCTTTTCCATCTGCCCTAAAAACTGCCTTGCATAAGAAGATAAACTTTCTACATATCTTCTTTGGCCTTCTGCGTATATTGTATCAAAGGCAAGGCTAGATTTTCCCGAGCCACTAAGCCCTGTAAAAACTACCAGCTTATCACGTGGTATAGTTAAATCTATGTTTTTAAGGTTGTTTTCTCTTGCACCTTTTATCTTTATTTGTTCTTTATGCATTTTTTTCTCCTTTCGTTAATTTAAAATTTATAGTTTTATTATTATTAATACAAAGTATATTATCTAAGAGAGGCAATTACAATTATTTCTACAATAGGTATTATTATAAATAAAGGTAAATACAATATGGCAAATATAATATTTACATTACAAATTTTATTAAATAAGCCTAATTTATTATCAACTTCTATATTGTTTTCTCTTAAATAAATTATTTGCTTTTTTACATAACGTTTTATCAAAAATAAAAATATTATTAGAATTATTTTTACAGTATTTTCCAAATAAGCTAAAAACATAGGAAGTATAATAGGAGGTTCTCCTCCTGCTCCATATCCAACTGTATAAAGTCCCAAAAAAGTTAAAATTTCTAGTATAAAAAATACTAAACCACTAATAGATATAATATTTACTATAGTCAACATTATTATTAAAAAATATAGTATTTTTATTTTTTTATTATCGTACATTTTTTCTCCTCTATGTATTAAGTCTTAATATAGATATTAACATTGCTAATAAATAGCTAGATTTAAAATAAGTAATAATAAATATAATCCATATTATTATATTAATAATTGGTTTAAACTTTAAATTGATTTTTAAAAATATATATAATAAATAAACTGCAATTAAACCTATTTCTAAAATAAAAAGAGGTATAGAATAAAACATATTAAAAGGAAAAACTAAATTATGTATAATATTTATGCCACAAAATAGCTTAAAAATAAAATTTATTTTTTTATTATTACACCTATTTATTTTTTTATTATTACACCTATTTATTTTTTTATTAAAATATAAATACATAAGATATAAATAAGGCACGCTTATTATCATAGGGTATACAGCAACAGGATATATAACTAAACCTCCCATACCTAAACCACCATTAGATGTTTTTTCTGCAATAAAAAGGCTATAACTTATTAATGTAGCCCATAAAGTATATAAAAACACTAATATAAAAATTATATATACCGTTTTATTTGTTATCCTTTGTATAAAATTTGTATATATTTTAGTTGCTCTTATTTTATCAATATTAAGATAAATAAAAACAGTTATTATTTCTAAAACAGTAAAGCTTATAGAAAAGCCTAGGTTAAATATGAAAATAATGTTATGTATAATATTTATCATACATAGATTTTTTAAGCTAAATCTTTCATTTACAATTTCTAAGTTGTTAATAGCTTGTTGTATTTCTTGTATCTTTCCTATAGATACATATATAAAGCATAATATAGGTATGCTAATTATCATAGGCATAACTATAAATTTAGTCATTATAACTTCCATCATTTCATAATCTATGATAATATTTTTGTTTAATAAAACGCTAATCACAATACTAAATATACTAGCAATTACGCTATATATAAATATTGTTTTAAATAACAAATTAGTTCTTGTATTCATATTTTTTACCTTTCAATACTTTTACATTAATTGTACTACAATATAAATTTTATGTCAAAAGTAAAAATATGAATATTAATAAATTACAAAATAGTAATACAGAAAATATACAAAATAAAATATTAATAATTTTAGTAATAATTTTAATTATTTTATTTTGTAATATATTAAACTTTTTAAAATGTATAAAAGCTAAAATGATAAAAGCTAAAATATGAAAAATGAAAAATATATTTATATCTATATCTGTATAAATATAAATATAAAAAATTAACCAAGTCAATAAAAAAGCAAAGCTATTAATTATCACTAAATCATAAATTCCTCTTGTTATAAAAAACTCTTTAGGTAATAAATATCTATTTATATATGCTATAAAATAAAAACCAAATATAGCAAAAGAAAACAAAACAAGATATCCTGCCATAAGCCCAAGCCCTCCATAAATTTCTGCAGACATTAGGCTTAATGATAAAAAGGTAAAAGCCAAGCTAGCTAAAAATAAAATAACGCTAAAATATCTAGTTTTTATAGCAATTTTTCTTAATAAATCCATAAGTTACTCCTCCTTAATTAAAATATATAAATAGCTATAGGTTATGCCTATAGCTATTTATATATTTTAGTCTATTTTTTATAGTATGCTTCTAACCTATATATAGGCATACCTATCCCAGAAAATTTTTCTTCATATTCTGTTTTTACATTTCCTTCAAAATCTGAATTATGTAAATCTAAAGATATGTTATGTAACCTCCAGCCTTTATCTGCAAATTCATTTAAGGAAAATTCAAATAAAAGTCTGTTATCTGTTTTAAAAAATACTTCCCCACCGTTAGTAAACAAAGCTTCATATAAATTTAAGAAATTTTTATGAGTAAGCCTTCTTTTTGCCCATTTCTTTTTGTTAGGCCAAGGGTCGCAAAAGTTTATATATATTCTCTCTATTTCTTCTGGCTCAAAATAGTTAAGAAGCTCCTTAACATCTGCCACAAAAAAAACTATGTTTTTAGAAACGCCCTTTTCTCTTCCCTTTTTTAACGCACTAACTATAACGTTTGTTTGCCTTTCTATAGCAATATAGTTAATGTTCGGGTTTAAAAGGCTCATTGTAGTTAAAAACTGTCCTTTACCTGTTCCTATTTCTATATGTATAGGGTTATCGTTTCCAAATACCTCTTTCCATTTACCCTTATTTTCTTCTGGGTTATGTATAAACCTATCGTTTGTGTTTAGTTCGTTATCGCCCCACGGCTTTTTTCTTAAACGCATATTTCTACTCCTTAAATTTTATTTATTATAATTATAACATATTTCTTAAAAATTTCAACATTTAACAATGTGTATAATTATCCAAAGTTTTTAATTTTAATTTTTAAAGTAAGTCCAGTTTAATAGGGTTATAAAATAATATTTCCTTATGGAAAAAGTAAAAATAAAAATTCGTATAATATAAAAGGTTGTAGAAAAATGAACTGCACCAATTTATACAGACATCACAAAAAAGACTACCTAAGGTAGAAAATTAAATTTTAAGTAACAAAC
>CALWLD010000028.1 GCA_944381435.1 uncultured Clostridia bacterium | reverse complement strand
ATTTTTAAAAAAACTTTGGGCCATAAAGTTTATATTATTTTAAAAAAAACTTTGGGCCATAAAGTTTATATTATTTTAAAAAAAACTTTGGGCCATAAAGTTTATATTATTTTAAAAAAACTTTGGGCCATAAAGTTTATATTATTTTAAAAAAAACTTTGGGCCATAAAGTTTATATTATTTTTAAAAAACTTTGGGCCATAAAGTTTATATTATTTTTAAAAAAACTTTGGGCCATAAAGTTTATATTATTTTTAAAAAAAACTTTGGGCCATAAAGTTTATATTATTTTAAAAAAAACTTTGGGCCATAAAGTTTATGTTATTTTTTAAAAAAACTTTGGGCCGTAAAGTTTAAGTTTTATCTGCACCCCATTTTTGAGCCTCAAGCTCAAGTTCTCTTGCCATAGTTTCTTGAAAAAAGATTTTCTCCGTAGATGACAAATTGAATAAATAATCTAACCGATGTCCTCTAGCTACAAAATAACTATACATAGCCATTTCTCCATCGGTTTTTATTAGTTTTTTATTTCATCATTCACAGGTGTTTGATTTTCATCTGTCAAGCCGTGTAATTCCATAATATGAAGTGCTATTTTTTCCATTTCATTAAATGAAAATAATTCTCCAACAACCTCATAAGGTGTAGGTACATTAAACTGACTTTTTAAATCGTCTTTTTGTAATATAGGAACACTTTTATAAATAAGCTCACACATCATATCATAGTTTGATGTTATATCACCTTGTTTAACATCATATTTATCCATTATTTCACACACTTTTCTAGTTTTTATCTTAACTATTTCTATACTACTATCAAGGCTAGCTACATCAAGTGTAGATAGCCCCATTTTATCTTGTTTGCCTTTTCTATCTAATAAATTTTCTAGTGTTAATTTTTTTAATTTTCCCATATTATACCTCCTAAATAACGTCTATTAAATTATAATCTTCAAAAGTAAATGGTATTTCTTCTTCCATTTTTGCTTTTAGCTCAAAGTTAATTAACATAAATTCGCTAATTATTACCTCTAAAATTTCAACCCTTTCTGCACCTAGTGCTTGAGGGTCTGCAAGTTTAGCAACAATCTTTATTTCAGGCATAACACCTTTTTTAAAAGCATCTGCAAGCATTTTTGTAACGGTACTATTAACTTTATTAGCAGTAATAGTACCCTCACCTGTCCAACCCATATATTTTTTACCAACACCATACTTACCTGCCATATTTATGTCTTCAAATTCGCCTGTTACTTTAGCCTCAAGCTTTGTAACGTGAAGCCATTCTTCATCATTGACCCAAACAGAGCCAAAAGTACCTGCTATAACATTTTGAGAACGTAATTTTGCCATTTATTTTATCTCCTTTCTACATATTAACAACAAATAATAAATCTTCCATAGCATTTAAAAATTTAACATTAGCTTGTAAATAAACATTTGTTCTAAATGTGTTGTTTTTAACTTCAATGTCACTCCAATTTTGTGCCTCAAGCTTACCATTGCTTATCCATATTTCCCTTTGCTTTTCTATATCCACAAAGGTTGTGTTATTGTAGTTAGGGTCTAATATTTCTTCTCTAGCTAAATCTCTAAAGTAAGAATTGATTGCACTAATAAGTAAAACTTGATTATCGTAAGAGTTTTTAAACCTACCTAAATACACTTTTTTAAATGTGTTGATTATATCTTCATACATTAAGTCCATAGCCTCAACAATGGTAATGTATTTCATATCTTCAGTATGATTTTTATCATTTGTCTGTAAAGAGTTTACACCTCTTGCTATTCTTACACCGTCATCATCGTTAATGAGTACTAATTGCCCATTGCCGATAGCCGTGTTTATAGCCTCTGTATCTCCTATTTCCTGTACACTTTTTAAATCAGATAAAACAGTATATGTAACAGATGTATCCATTCTACAACCTGCTAAAACACCTAAAAGCCTGCCTAAATATTCATAACCTACAACAGTTGTACCGTCTGTTTTTGTTATGTTCTCATTTGTAAAGTTTACAATGTGCATATCATCTGCCGATGCTTGTTCTAGGTTGTAACAGATAGCTTTTAATCTTTTAGCTCGTGTTTTATTTTCTAGTTTTACAAAATCAGCTAGTTTCTTTTGCTCTTCTTTTGTTTCACCAATATAGGCTATCCAATTTATTTCTTTATTTATAAAAGGCTTTATGTCATCAAATGTTTTTTCATTAGCTATTTTTATAACAAATAGTTTACTTATATCAGTTAAAAATACATCTTCTATTATTTTGTAATTTTTATCTGTATAATCTTCTTTTGTAACCTCTGTAAAGCCTTTATATTCTTGAATTATTTTTTCTTCTTCTGTAACAGATAAAGCTTTTACTTGCTCTTCTTCAGTAGATTTTTCTTTTCTGCTTTTAGCTTTGCCTTCTGCTAAAACCTCAAAACCTGTATTGTCTTTTACAATTAAACAGGCAACCCCTCTGCTACTTCTTACAACTGCAGTATTAGCAAGTCCTTGAAATATTACCTGTATGTTAGGTAAACCTATTTTCATAATATCACTCCTTTTAATCTATAATAATGTTTTCCATATAGCCTAAATCTTCTTTTGTATCTTTTATTAAGTTCATTTCAACGTCAACAGAAATAGATATATAATCGTCTTCTATGTCTATGCTATCTTCATATATTTGAAATGTTAAATCATCATCTATTTTTATATAGCTATCTATCAATAGATTTCTTAATTTTTCTGCCATTTGAAAACATTCTTTTTGATTTTCCTTTTCATTTTCACAAGCATATAAAATATCTAAATTTACATATAAAGT
Source organism: uncultured Clostridia bacterium (assembly GCA_944381435.1). Lineage (GTDB taxonomy): Bacteria > Bacillota > Clostridia > Lachnospirales > CAG-274 > Tyzzerella. The sequence goes on along the minus strand of CALWLD010000028.1, from coordinate 28,657 downwards.
ATCTATTTTACTGCTTAATTTCTCTGTTTTTATGCTATTTACTTTTATAAAAAAGCAGGGTAATGTATACCCTGCATCTATATCTGTGCTATAAATATCAATGTCTTTAAATTCTTTTTTTAAAACACCTGTAATAGCTTTAACTATTTTTTCTATCATTACCAACTAAAGCCTTCCTCTAAAAGTTTGTCTACAAGCTCTTCACATTCTGTATGAAATTTTTTAGCATAATCATTTTCAAATTTAGATAATACTTTTTTACCTTTTACTCTTCCTATAACTTTACCACCTCTTACAATGTTATGCCCATCATCTACTAAATGCCCGTGAGGTGCATTATTGTATACTCTTGTTCCCCACGTATCATCTTGTTTATATACCTTTCCTTTTTTTATGTTTTTATGGTATGTACCTGTAACCTTTTTAACCCTTGCATTAGCTATTTTAAGGGTTATTTTTTTAGCTTTATTGCCTTGTTTGTTTAAAAACTTTTTTATTTCTTTAGATGTTTCTCTATCATCTGTTTGAAATAAATCATTTGTAATATTTATTACAAAAAGTCCATTTTCCATTATTCCACCACCAATTTACATAAAATTTCCACCCTATCTTTATTTTTAAAATTAGGTACAAAATAATCTATATTGTATCTTTGATTTTTATATATAAAGTACATATCCCTTGTTAGCTCTTTTATGCTATTTTCTCTTAAAATAAATTTAAAGGTATATTCTGCCCTGTCTGTTTCTGCAACATAATTAGCTACTTTTGTAGATGTAGGCATAATATTTGCCCATACACTTTTAAACAAAGCATAATTATACTCTGTTTGTCCTATATCATTTATTATTTTTTGTTTTTTATATACATCTACCTTTTTGTCTAGCTTTTCTGCTAACATTCTTCTTCACCTGCTAACTGTAATTGTAAAATTAAGCTATTAATCACTTTATTTGTTTGTATAGCTTTGTCTATTAAGTAGCTTCTTCTTTCATATAAATCGGCACATATAGTATATAGTAATACCCTAAAGCTAGGCTTATCTGTATTAATATAACCTATAGCATTTTTAATATATTCTTTACCTGCTAAAATAATAGTATTTAAAAGGCTATCGTCGTCATCAAAGTCTATGCGTAAATAGTTTTTAATTTCTTCTAGTTCATCTTGTAAAACCATAACTATTTACCTGCTTTTAGCTCTTTTAATTCTTTTTCTAGCTTAGCCTTTTCTTTTTCTAAAGTAGATTTTTGTTTTTCTAGCTCTTCATTTTTAGATATAAGAGTTTTGCCTTCTTCTTCTAGTTCTTTATTTTTAGATGTAAGGGCTTTGTTTTCTTCTTCTAGGCTAGTATCTACTGTAAATACCATAGGTGCAGTTGTGTCAACCTCTGCTTTTACTAAAGCATTTTCATCTACAACCTGTACGTCTAATTTTTCACGAACCTTAAGGCCTACCATATCTTTGCCCCATAAATCACCTGCCTCGCTAGACATTTCAATAAATAGCTTTTCATAATCAAAAAGGGTGATAAATTCTTTTAAGTTGCCAACATAAAAAGGTGCTTTATTTGTGCTAGTTTTAATTTGTTTGTTAGAAAAAACAATAACAGGGTATTTACCAAATAATAAATAATCAAATTTCTGTGTAATGTCTTGTTGTAAAATATATCTGCCTCTTTCATCTTTTAACTTATCTAACCAATTAAAACCGTCTTGATTAGTTATTATTTGTGTACCATTTAAAATAGCAGGGTCAAGCTTTATATTTATTATGTCTTTTATACTATCAACGTTTGTGATAGTTACCTTGCTACCGTTTAATTTATCATCAATAGCCTTTAATATAAGGTTATTTCTTGTTGTAATACCTTTTTTAGCTATCCATTTAATAATATATCCTTTAATAGTTGAAAATGTAGCCTGATAAAACTCTTGTGTAGCTTTTAAAATGCCACCAAATTTTTTTAATTTGTAAGATATTTTTTTAAATTCAGGGTCTGGCATATCAGGGAATACTGCCTCTTCATCTACGGCATCAAAGCCTACTATATCAGCATTCTTTTCTACAATTCTGCTACCTTCTGTTTTTTCTACCTTTTCTATGTTTACCAACTGCTCTAAAGACTGTGTTTCTCGTCTTAATTCTCGCACTTTTGTAGATATATCTTGAGGTACAAGCATACCTTCTTCTTCTTTTTCTGTTGTTTTAAGAGCATTTACAACATTGCTAGGTATTTCCTTTTTTAAAGCAGTATTTTTAATAGCCGTTATAAATGCTTGTTCTTCTGTTATTTTTTCATTGTTTTGTATAGGCTCTTTACCTATAAGACTATTTTTAATATCTTCTTTATCATCTTCTAAATCATATAAAATATTTAGCTTATTTTGTAATTGTATAAGCTCTTCTTTTGATTTTGTAGCCTCTTCTAGCTTGTTTTCATTAGCAAGGCTTTCTACCTCTTGTTTTTTTGTTTTAATACTGTCTAATAATTCTTTAATTTTTTTGTTCATAAATTACCTCCTAAAATATACTGATTTTTGCTAAATCATTTAATATTTTTTGTTTTTGCTCTTCTAAGCTGACATTTACAGCTGTAGACAAATCAATTACTATTTTTTGTTCTTTTTCTAAACTATTGTTTATAGGCTTATTTTCTATATTTTTAATGTTTTTAGGCGTGTTTTTGTAGCTATCAAAATAACTTGATGCACAAGCTACTATATCCTTTTTATCTTCTAAAATATGGCCTTGAAAATATTCTGTTATTTCTTCACCTACAAGCCAAGTTTCATTATCCATTAGTTTAGAAATTTCTTCTTCGGGTATTATTTTAGCCATATTAATGTTTGCCATATAAACATTTAAAATAGACTTTTTGCATTTTTCTAAAGCTTGTATTTGTTCTTGTAAGTCTTTAGCATTGTAATAGCCACACATAGCAGTTAATGGATTATGTATCATCATCATACTGTTTTTATAAATATATAAAATATCTCCAACTAAAGCTATAACACTAGCTATGCTACCTGCCAAACCGTCTATATAAACAATTTTTTTACCTTTATAATTTTTTAATTGATTATATATAGCCAAGCCACCAAAAACAGAACCACCACCACTATTTATGTGTATTTCTATTTCTTCCCTATCTTCTAAATCTTTTAAAAATTCTACAATATCTTTAGGGCATACATCTTCTGTTTCTTCACATTTGAAAAAGCTATCCATTACTATGTCGCCATAGATGAATAGCTTGTGATTTTCAACTTCTAAAGAACCTACAATGTTGTTATTTTTATTTTTAAAATTAAGCTTTTTAATTTGTATCACCTTCTTTTTTATCTTCTTTTTTATATTGTTCGCCTACTTGTTCTATCGGTATATAATTACCGTTCATCATAAGCCTGTCGCCGTGTTCTACTCCGTTTAAATCAAGCTTACGTCTTGCATCATTTGGTGTATATATGCCGTTATTAACATATTTACATAACATTTCTGCTTGCGTAGAGCTATCTGTCCTTAATAAGACTTTTTCGTTAAATTTAAAGAAATATCCCTCTTTAAGCTCTCTATTCAGTAGTAGTTTATAGTTTATTTCATCTTCATATTGCTTTAAAATAAACTGTAATGTGTCTATATAAAAGCTTAACTGTTGTGCCTCTGAGCTGTTATAACTTGATTTTGAATAATCATTAATCATATCAGGCTTAACACCAAAAGCACTTGCTATTTGTAAAGCAGTATATTTTCTTATTTCTAAAAATTGTGCATCAGTAAGTTTAATATCTAAAGGTTGAAGTCGCATTCCTGCAGGTATAGGTATTACCTTGCCTGCATTTTTTATACCGCTTGAAAACTCGGTTATTCTTTTCATTAGTTGTTTTTTAGCCACCTCATTTATATCATTATCTACTGTTAATGATAACCTTGCTGATACACCATTTTCGTTAAGCTCATTTAAAAACTTTTGGCTTGATAAATTAGTATTTATTGTGTCTTTTAAAATTTCTCTTACAGGCTTGCCTGTTATACCGTCAAATGTTGCACTTGTTTTAAAATGTAATACCTCGTCTTGATTAAAGTAATATACTTGTTTGGTTATCCAATCAGTATATTGATAAACTAACCTACCATCATCAAGTACATATACATTAACACTTTTGCTATCCATTATCCAAAAGTCTTTTATCTTTAACTCTCCACCATATTTTTTAGGTGTGTATTCTTGACGTATCCATACGTAAGCATTTCCATAATGATTACGGTTGTTTTCAATAGTCGCCCAAAACATAGTAGGTGTCATCAAATCATTAGGCTTATATTTTAATTTAAAACTAACATCGGTATCATCTGCTGAAAATACATCATTATTTCTTTTTTGATAAAGTTTTAAAGGCATTTTCGCTAAAGTTTCCGACAATAATTTTAAGCAAGTAAAATATGTTGCCTCACTGTATAAATCTTTTTCACTTTCAAAAATTTTAAGCCAATTTTCTTCAGGGCTATCTCTTTTTAAATTTACATTTGTAAATTTGTTAAACACCTTATTAAATACTTTTTTTATAATAATCTCACCCCCTTTCTAGTAGCAAAAATATTTTGCTACATAGTAAAATATGGTAAAATAAAAGTTTTACCATAATATAAATTGTTTTACCGTTGTAAGCTAGCTTACAAGCCGTTTTTATGTGTTTTTGTAAAACACCTTATCCTGCCTTACTGTAAAAAATCGTCCATTATAGATAAATAATCATCTATATAGCTATCTTCTGTGTGATAATATGCTAACTTAAATGCACACAGTGTTGCATCAACAGGGTCAACTCTGCTTGTGCTTTTGTCTTTATCTATTTTAATAAGTCCGTTGTTAGTTTTTATAATAGCATTAGCCATTGCATAGTTTAAGACAGGGTTATATTCACAAATAACATTACCACTGTACACCTCTTCTCTAAAACCACTTGTGCTTTCATTAAGTGATTTATGACTTTGATATACCTCTTCTACAGTATAACCTTTATCACTACATTCAAGCATTAATTTAGATGCATTATGTATATCAAAACAAAAACACTCTATATTTAAGCCTTTTTTGTTGCAAAAGTCTTCCACATATTTGAGCACAATATTTTGGTCAACAACAGGGGTGTTTGTAATAGTTATGTAGCCTCTATCTACCCATAAATCGTAAGGCTGTTTATCTTTTATAATTCTTTCCCTTAATTTTTCTGTATTTGGTATAAATGAGTGGCTAAACAGTATATATTTTCTTATGTTATCAATGGTTATAGGTACAATAAAACTAACCGATGTTAAGTCTATTTTTGCCGACATATCAAATCCTACATATACAGGCTTGTTAGATATATCTATATCCATATAATCTACTGTACAACTTTTCCATTTAGCCATATCAATGTATTTGTTTTCCCCTGCTTGCACCCATAAATTTAAGCATTTTGTTTTAAAAGTGTTCATTTTTTCGGGTATGTCTTTAGCAACTTTAAAATAAGCCTCTAAATCTTCCCTACCTTTTTCATAGCTACACCTTATAGGGTTTGCCTTTTCCCATATTTTAGGGTCTGTTATATCGTCATCTTTGTCTATGTCTAAAATATCTACAAAGTACCTATCATTGTGTGATGTACCCTCAAGTATTTCAACGCAATATTTAAACTCTTGAGTATAACAAGGGCTATTAAGATTAACACCTGCCGTTGTTATTATCATACAAATACCTTCTTTAACGTTTGAGCCTAAAAACAGGTCATAAAATTCTGTTGTTGCGTGTTGATGGTATTCATCTATAATCAATACGGCAGGGTTTGTACCGTCTCCTTTTTGCCCATCTTCTTTGTTAAGGGGCTTTAAGTGGCTACCTGTCTTTTTATGTATTATTTCTGTTTTTGTAGTATTAAATTTTGTAGCTAAAGGGCTACCTCTTAAAAGGTTTACACACTCATTAAATATAATTTTAGATTGTTCTTTTTTAACACCTGCACAATAACACTCATAAATTTCCTTATTTTTAGTGCTTTGTGTAGACATTTCATACAGTATACAACCTGCTTCCATTTGTGATTTTGCGTTTTTTCGCCCAACCATAATAAAAGCATTTTTAAAACGTTTGTAACCTGTTTTTATATCTCGCCACCCATATATTTGGCACAGTACAAACTTTTGCCACGTTGTCAGCTCGATAGGTTGCCCTGCAAGTACCCCTTTACTATGTCTTAAATAGCTAAACCATTTAACTATCTTCTCTGCCTCTTCTTCATCCCAATAAAAAAAGAAAGTGTCATCACTTTCTATCCTCTCAATATCTTTTAAAAATCTTTTACAAGCTAATTTATGCTTATAACCACTAACTATAACATTGTTAATACAGTCATTTGCATACTGTATTAACTCTTCAAGTATTTTTCTAGGTTTATTTTTAAATATCCCCAAAATCTTCATCTATATCCTGCCTTTCTTTAGTTGTTTTTTGTACTGCTAGCTTTAGCCTGCTATCGATGGTTAAGCCACATAAACTTGCAAATCTTCTCATTTCTTCAGCACATTGCCTTATTATCTTTATTAATGGGTTTGGTATTTCTGTATAAGCACCGTTTGTCATCTGCTTTGTTATCATTAAATCTTTAGCCTTTTTAAACTCTTGTGTGGCATTTATATACATAGAATAAGCATTACAATACCCTGCAATGTTGTTTAAGTCAAGGTTACCTATTACCTCTATTTTTTCAAAGTTTTTAACTATTCTATCAAACTCTTTTTTCGCCCTTACGTCTATAAGCCAACTAGGTGGCTTTTGCAAGTCTTCTCTACCAACAATAATAAGGCTTTCTTGTTCTTCTTTTTCTGCAATTTCTTCCTTTGTAAGATGTTTTGATTGCATACTTGCTAATTTTCTAGGCCTGCCTATATAACCACCACCTTTTTATATATTTTTACCGACTTTTTTTTGAGTATTGGGAGTTTTGCGTGTAGAAAAGGGGGAGTGCGGTCTGCCGTTTTTACCTAATATTTTATTTATACCCCCTCCCTATTTAAAATCTATATTAAACCTTTTTATAAGGGAAAACAATAATTGTTGTACATCTTCTTTATCTTTAGGGCTTTTTTTCATTAAGTTGTGTATAATTCTGTGATTTTTCTCTGTTAAGTAAATTAAATTAGATAAAGATAATCTTTTGTTAAAGTCTTCATCTAAAGCTACTATGTGATGTACAACCTGTCCTTTTTCAACTTGCCCTAAAACATAATAGCTATATATATCTAAATGATTAAACTTATTTTTAATAATATTAGTAGTATCTTGCCAAGCCTTTGATTTATAAAATTTCTTTTCTTTATCATCTTTGTAGCTATCACTGTTTGTTTTATATTTGGCTTTGCAACTACATATAGTGTTATATGGTAATCTAGTACCACATCTAGTGCAACGTTTGTATATCATATTATATCATCTCCATTTGTATATACATATAACATATACATATATCATATATTTATTTTATATGTATATGTTATATGTTAGATAAAAGGGGTTAGGATAAAATCTATATAATAAAATACAAGTTCCATTTAATAATGGATAATACCATTATAGCAGATTAAAACGAACAAAACGAACAACTTTAATTTTTACTATTTATTTTTAGTTTTATTCGTACCAAAATACCTATTATGAGCCATACGCACCCCGTCTGGTGTATTACCACCCCCCATTTCTAAAGCTATCCTAGACCAATTTCTAACGCCATATATGTACCTTAATGTGCATATTTTTCTTATGTAAACATCTTCTATGCTTAAAATAAAATTTGTAAGGTTTACTATTTCGCTTAAGCATTTTTCTTTATGTTTTTCTAAACGTTCAATTAATATAGGTAATTCTAGCTCTTCAAGGCTATATTGTAAAGTTGGGTTGTTTATTTTATTTGTTTTAGAAACATTTGTGCCAACACCTTTTATGTAAGCATTATTTTTTCTTTTTTCAATTTCTCGCTCCAACATTTCAACTTCTTGCCTTAAGTCTATAATACTATTTATTTTTTTTAAGTTTAAAATTTTACACATATAGCACCTCTTATTTGTTCGTAAGTATATCTTCTTAAACCTTCATACTCATCTATTTTAAATTCTTCTTTGTCTAAAAAATAAATTGCATACAGTGCTATACAAAGACATTTAATTATTTCTTCTTTACTCATACGTAAGAAAATAGGTTCTCTAAATATACTAAACATCTTATCTTTAAATTCTTTAGAATTAATTATTTCTTCTATCTTTTTTTTGATACTATCTATGTCGCTTTCATTATCTTCCATTTTATAATTTATATTTTTATTTCTTCTATTTGTCAGATATATCATAAACTTGCTTAACATTATAAATAAAAATATTGTTAAACCTACACCTAAAAATAATAATACTAAACCATACTGTATAATTAACTCATAAGATTTTATTGTAAAATATAATTTTTCCATTTTTTATCCCTTTCTTATTCATTCATTTTTTCGCATACGTATATAAAAATGCCATAAGCCTGTTACCTCATTATAAACAGACTTTGCATCTGTATAAAAGTATCCTTTGTTATCCATTTCCCATATACTTTTATTATTAACATCAAAAACTAATTTTGATATTTTAGTTTTAGAAAGATTTGTTTTTCTTTCTCTTATGTAAGGCTTATCTAAATTTTGAGAACAAGACCACTTTTTCTTTTGGCCTTTGTTTTTAGTTAAATATTTTGCTAGACCTTCTACACCTGTTTCGTTAAAGTCTAGCTTATCTGCTCTAGCTCTTCCGATAGGCTTTTTCTTATTTGCCCACATTTCAGTATATATATTTTTTTCAAAAATTTTATTTACAACAATGTGGTGGTGTATACGTATTTCCCCTTCTGTTTCTTCTGTTGTATATTCTGTAACAAGAACATACTTAAGTTCTTGTCCTTGTTTTTTATATTTATTTTTTAATCTTCTTATGTAATTGTAAGCTATTTTGTTGGCTTCTTCATAAGAATACGGTAAAGAATAATCATTATATGTAAGTGTTATATGTAAATCATTACTGTTAAAGTTTGTATTAAGTAATTGACAAAAATATCTTCTTGCATTTTTATCATTTAAGTTTTTTTGTTTATTAGGGCTTAAATATACTTTTTTGCCCCTTTTGCTTATTTGCTTTTCTTCCGATGTCGGTATAATATCTATCTCTAAAAATTTATTGCAAAAAATCTTTTTTGTTTTGTACTCCATATATGATTATCCTTTCTAATTTTGAAAACTAGACGGACGGACAGACTAACATTATAGTCATAATGTTAATACCCTATACAAGCCCTAAAATCTTGAAATAGTTTTCAAAATTGATTTTTTAGGAACATTGCAAAACAATGTCCCTATTTTATTTGGTTTAAATATGTAATTATTTTTTGTTGTTCTGCATCATCTTCTAAACTGTCATTTGTAAGTATTATCCACTTTTCTAGTCCATCATTATGATAATGTCTTATCTCAATGCTATAATTACTTCTTTTAGGATATATCTCTAAACATATCCTACTTTTAGATTTATTTTTTCTTAATTCTTCCGATTTTCTTATTAAAAAGAATATAAAATCTGTTCTTACCATTCTTCTTTCTCTAATATCTTATTTATTACTTTATTTTTTATATTAAAGCATTGTCTTAAACTAATATGCGAATTAAATGCAACTGCTTGCCAAGCTTTTTTATTAAAATATCTATTTCCTATTACTTTTCTTTCATAATCTTCTAAACTATTAATTATGTCATCTATAAATTTATAGATTTTAATAGTATTTTTTAGTTGTTCCCTTTTTTCATCTATAACAATTTTATAACAATCTACTATTTCATTTTTATCTTGTAGTAGTATCTTCTCTTCAATTTTTTTAGGCATAGTACCTTTTTTTATTAAATTTATTTCAGTTTGTATTTCTTCCATTTCTAAAATAGCACTAGCCCATTTTTTTAGATACATTTCGCCTTTTTCTCTAGCTTTTTTGTCCATCTATTTTTATATCCTTTCTGCTTAATAAACAAGCATATTTATTCTATAAAAATATAATCAATATCTATGCCGTATAATTCACTTAACACTTTTAAATAAGCAAATTTAGGCTTTATCTTTCCTTTTTCCCAATTTATAACTGTATGTTTGCTTATTTGTAATTTGTTAGCTACCTCTTGTTGAGTAAAATTAGCATTAACTCTAGCAGCCTTTAAACTTATCTTCATATCATTTCTCCTTTTACACCATATAATAGTCGTATCTTTTTCTTCTTATGGAGCTTTTACTTCTGCAAAGTTCTTCGGAAATTTTGCTTAAGCTATAACCTAATTCTGTATATTTTCTCAATCTAGCTACTTCGTCTTCTGTCCACTTTTCATTTGATTTATATTTTAACTGATTTTCATAATCAGTCTTTCTTTTATCTTTTACCCACATTGGTTCAGACCCAAATAAATTTTCCTCTAAACTTCTAAAATTTAAAATGTTTTGATGTTTTTCAGCCCACACCCAAAAATCATCAATATTAACCATTTTTATGCTACATTTATTTATTTTTTTGTCTATTGTAGGTAGCCCATTATTTAACATATTCTTTTTAATGTAAGAGTTTGAATTATTTCTGTACATATAACGTAATAATTCATTTAAGCTAATGTAGCCACTGTTTACGTTAAAACTTCCTAACTTTAGCCTATCTTTTTTCTCAATAATGGCTTTCTCTGTTCTGTTTAATTTTTTTGCAATAGTAGCAACAGATAATTTCCCCCAGCTTTCTGTGAGATACTCTATCTCTTCTACTGTCCATCTTCTATTTGACACATTCTTGTACCTCTTCAATATATTTTTTAGCACGTTCTTTTGCCAATATGTAATTTTTAGTATTAAGATTTACTATTTTAGGCTTTTCATTATCCAAAAAAATCATATGATATATATTGTCTACAATGTTTAGCCTATAATCTATCACTAAACCACCTCCTTAAAATAATCTACTTTTTTATTTTTTATATTTTCTAAACACCTTATAAAAAGTGCTATAGGTTCATTTTTAAGCACAAGCAAATAATGTATGCTTGCGTCTTTAAATACTATTTTTATTGTTTTCATAATCTACCTCATAGCTACTACACCTTAAAAGTGTAGTAGCTTAAAAATGGAATTGTAAAAGATAAATAAATTATTTTTTTGATTTTTTAGAATAATTATTTTTTGATTTTTTATTTTTGAAAAATAAACTATTTAATTCTTTATTTAAAATATTTTTTAGCTTTTTGTACTCTTTTTGAGTTATGTATTTTTTACCTCTTTCTAAAACTCTAAAATAAAATAGTAAATTGCTAAATCTATTACTTATTTTTAATTTTGTATCCCTTTTTAATTTGTAATATATATTGTAGATTTCTTTTTTAGCTTTAACTTTATCCATTTATACACCTCTTTTTAGTATTTCATAATTGATTTTTTTATATTGTATTAATTTTCTTTATTAAACCTTTATTATATAATTAATGATGTATATTCGTGGCTTTCATTAGATTTTTTAATTTTAATATCTTTAAATTCTAAATCTTTAGTAAAACTGCTTATCAGTAATTGTATATATGAACCTATACTTATGTTGTCTATTTCTTTTTTTGTAAAATTATGCTTAAATTTATATCTTTCTCCTGAACTATGAAACCATTTACGGTTTAATCGTATATCTACAATGTAAATGTATTGTTCATCTAAATCATAAACAATACCTGTTATGTGATTTACTTTTCCGTTTTCTCTTAAATCATCAAATATTTTTATTTTTTTCATATTATATTATTCCTTTCAAAAATTTTATTTATTGTCATTTATTGCCTTTTCTTGTATAATAATTGTATATATATCTATACGTGCTATATATAAATATATCAATTTATAAATAAAAGGTGGTATGAATATGTCCTGTGCACAAGGCAATTCAAAAAGACAATTTAAGGGCAATAGCCTTATACTTCTTCCTAATGAGTATGTAATTCTAGATTTAGAAACAACAGGCTTATATCCAAGTTTAGATGAAATTATAGAAATATGTTGTTTAAAAATTAAAGATGATAATGTAATTTCAAAATTTTCAACTTTAATTAAGCCTGATGATGAAATTTTACCATTTATAACAAAATTAACAGGTATAACTAATGAAATGGTTCAAGATTCTCCTAAATTAAAATCTGTATTACCAAAATTACTTGATTTTATAGGAGATAATTATGTTATAGGGTATAACACAAATTTTGATATTAATTTTATATATGATAATACCTTAAACATCTTAAACAAACATTTTAAAAATGATTTTGTAGATATTATGAGATTTGCTCGTAAATTATATCCTAATTTAAATGACCACAGATTAAAAACAGTATGTGAGCATTTAAATATAGATTTAGTAAATCATCATAGAGCAGAATTTGATTGTTTAATGGTTTTAGAATGTATAAAAGCTATTAAAAATTATATAAGTATAAACAACATAGATTATGTTGATTTATTTAAGTACAAAAGCCCCGAACAAAAAATATCTTCTTTAAGCCCTAACACAGAAGTATTTGATGAAACTCATTTGTTGTATAACTCACACTGTGCTTTTACAGGAAAACTAGAAAAAATGGAACGTATTAAAGCTATGCAAAAAGTTATAGATTTTGGAGGAATATGTGATAAGTCTGTAACTAAAAATACTAATTTTCTAATAGTTGGTAGTTTTGAATACGCATCATCTGTTCAAAATAATAAAAGTACCAAAATACTTAAAGCAGAGAAATTAATTGAAGCAGGGCAAAATTTAACAATCATTAGCGAACAAGTTTTCTACGACTTGATAGAAAATTAACCTTGTTGTTAAACCACCTATAATGGTGGTTTAACTTATTAATAGGCTTTTTTCTGCATTAACACCGCTAATAAATGCACTTATCAAAGCTTTTTCAATATTGTTACAGTTTTTAATGATTTCTAAAATTTCATCATCTGTAAATTCTATATTTTTATTTTCCAATAAAACTCACCTCACTTACTTCATTTAATGTCATTATATTACACTTTTATGTCATTGTCAACCTATTTTTGCACTAAATGTAGTTTGTTTTTTTATTTTAGTCATTGACAAACATTTTATTTTGAAATATAATGTATATAAACCTATTTAATGGAGTGATTTTATGAATAATATAAACGAAAGACTTAAATACTTAAGAAAAAATATTTTAAAAATTTCACAAGAAGAACTTGCTGAAAAACTTAACGTAAGTCGTTCTAATATTGGTAATATAGAAACAGGCAGAATTGCACTTACTGAAAGAAATATTACAATAATTTGTAACGAATTTAATATTAATGAAGAATGGTTGCGTAATGAGAAAGGCAACATATTTAAAAATAACTCACAAAGTTTAGATAATAAATTAAAAAATCTAGGACTTGATGAATTTGGAGCAAATATTGCTAAATCATATTTATCATTAGATGATTTTGAAAAAAAGGCAGTACAAAAATTTATATCTAATATGTTAAAAAAACAAGACAATATATATAATCTAAATACTAATAGTAGTACAGTGAAAATTGTTGCACGTGGTGAAGGTGTAACAGAAATATCTCAAGAAGAATTTGACAGAATAACAAAAGACGCTATTAAACTTGACCCAAAAGACTACGATAAATACTTTTAATTAATCTTACAAATAAATAATAATAGCTACACCCTACGACACACTCATTATTATTATTATAACAAGGAGTGTAGCTATATGAATTATAAATACTATAAAATAGCTCGTGATAGAGCTTGGCAAACTTTAATTGAAACAAAAACTGATAGGTTACCTATCGATTTAACAAAAATACTTGATTATTATGAACTAAATATTTACTTGTTGCAATCAAATGATAAACAAGCTTTTATAAAAAATAATACAATATTTTTAAATAAAAATTTGATAAAAACTAGAGCTAGATTTACAATAGCCCACGAACTAGGACATATACTTTTAAAACACAATAATTTAGGGCATACAATACATACAAACATAGGTATTGAAGAGTATCAAGCAAATATTTATGCTAGATGCTTACTAATGCCTGCAATAGTTTTAAAAGAAATAAATTACATAAAGCCACAAGATATAGCTAATATCTGTAATGTATCATTACAAACTGCTGAATATCGTTCTCAACGTCTAAAGGAATTAATAAAAAGAAATAAATTCTATACAAGCCCTTTAGAACAACAAGTATATAATAACTTTAAAACTTTTATAGAAAATAAGAAACTATATTGATATAATTTAAATTTTATATTATAATGATAATTAATTATATATAAATACATAAAAAATAACCGTTCTATAAAAACGGCTATAAAAATTAAATATAAAGCAAAAACTCTTAACTCACGAAAGTTTGGCGACTGAATGAGTTAAGAGCCCAAAAAAAAATAAAAAGAGAAAGTAAAAACTTTCTATTTATTTGTATAATCTTATAATATAATTATAAGCTATTTATATGCTAGTGTCAACTGTTTTATACAAATAAATATTATTTTTTATTATAAAAATCTCTTTTTATAACATTTTGTTTTATGTTTAATTAAACAATTTAGTTTTGAAAGGAGATTTTTTATTATGAAAACATTTGAATTAATAGATACTGAAAATTTAATAAACCAAACTTGCTTATATAATACTAAACCAATAATATTAAACCCAGAGCTAGCTCTCGTTTTAGGAGATAGCGACCTTGCCCTTATTTTTCAACAAATACATTATTGGATAAGCATAAATAAACAAAATGCAGAAATGGAACTTGCTAATATTAATACATATCATAATAATAGATTTTGGTGTTTCCAAACTTACGAACAATGGGAACAACAATTTATTTGGCTAACTAAAAAAACTATTATTCGTAAAATTAAAAAATTAGAAGAATTAGGTATAGTAATATCCGATAATTTTAATCAATTAAATTTAGACCAAACAAAATGGTACACTATAGATTATAAAAAATTATTAGAATTACAAACCAAAGTTTTTCAAACAAAATTAAAGGAAAGACAAAACAAAATAGCTACTAGAAAAGAACAGGAAAAAAAGGCTTTTGAAAAGTTTAAAGAACAAAAAATTTCTACACCTTCCGAAATGGACAAAGTGTCTATTTCACGAAATGGACAAAGTGTCCATTTGCAAATGGACAAAATGTCTATAGCAATACAAGAGAATAACTATAAAGAGAATAACTATATACAAGATAATAATATTAGTCTGTCTGTCGTTGACAATGAAAACTCTAAAAAAGAAATGACAGACGGACAGACAAGCTATACTCAAAATTTCAAAATAGAATTAGATGACAATGCCGATGAGCTTACTAATCTTGTTGTAGATATAGCTAATGATGTTTTAACTAATCAAAAAACTATTACTGTAAACAACAAAAAAATTAATATTAATAAATTAATTACAGAATTACAAAAACTAGATAAACAAACTTTAGCAAAGTTAATAACATACGTTGTTCAAAAATTTGAAAGCAACAACAATGAGAATATCAAAAATAAAAATAAATACATAGCATCTATATTCGCAAATGCCGTTTTTGAAAAAGGGTATTTATTAAGTGATTTTAAAAACAATAGTGAAAACAACAATAAAACTGCTAAAAATAAATTTGTAAATTACAATCAACAACCACTTGATTTTGATTTGCTTAGGCAAATAGAATTGCAGTCTTTAAAAGATGTTATGGAATAAATTATTTTATAGGAGATGATTATGCAAACTTTACTAAACAACTATATTTTGTTAATAATAGTATATTTATTAATATTAATTATATGTAATATATATTTAAAAATAGATATATATGTACTATTTAATAATAAATATAGTAAGAATATATTGATGAATTTGTATTTACACCATATTTATTTGAATAAAAAGGATATGGTAAAGTATTTAAAAAAAATAAATATTTTATATAAATTAAATGAGATAGATAATTATTCCCAAGAATTTAGACATAAAGATATAAAAAAACAGTATATAAATTCTATATATAGAATTTTTAATAGCATAAAAATTACATTATTAGTCTTAATATTACTTTTATACTATTTTACTTTATCTTTTGAGAATAATAGGATTAATTTAATTATAATTACTATTTATATAGTTATTTTATTTATTTTAATATTTAAAAAGCGTGATTTATTTTTTAATAAAGATGAAAAAATTTTTAAAATAATAGACAAATATTATAATAACTATTATCTACTTAATGATATTAACATTATTATAAGGTTAAAAAATATCTATAATTATATTTTACGAAAGACATATAAAATTATAGAATGCAGATATAGCATAGATATATTTCAAGTAGGCATTAATGTTTTAACTTTAGTTATATCATTAGTAACTTTTTTTGAAATAATGAATGATAATTCAACAATTAGTAATTTTTTTGAGTTTATGAATAATAAAAAAGAATTAGAATTTGCAAATAATATTTATATAATATTTATTTTTATTTTTTTGACCTTTATAATATTTTTGTTAGAAATATTGGTATCTATATTTTTTCATAAATATAGATGTTATGATGAAGGTTTAGATAATATTATAAATGTATGTATAAATTTTATAAAGAATTTAGAAGAACAAGAGAAATTATTATATAAGTTAGAAGAAATAAATATAAAAATGGAAAAAGTTAAATTAAATTATAAAAGTAAAAAAGAATTAAGAAAAGAAAACCGAACAAAAATATATAACCTCAAAATAGAAAAAGATGAAATAAATATAAAATTAGAAATGTTAAGGAAAGAATTTGAATAATACTTTATAAAACTATGCCAAAACTGAATACTTTTGACATATTGGCAAAAATAATGTAAACTAGGGTAATGCAATACTGCCAAAAATAATATGCCAAAAGGGGTTGGGAAAATGATATACGGATATGCTAGAGTGTCAACTAAAAAACAAATAGATGGTAACTCTTTAGAGAGCCAACGAAATTTATTAAAAAGTTTTGGTGCAGAAAAAATTTTTGAGGATACTTTTACAGGGTTTAGTAAAAATAGACCACAGTTAGATGAGTTATTATCTATCTTGCAAAATGGGGATACCCTTATAATCACGAAATTAGACCGTATAGCTCGTTCTATATTACACGGTAAACAAATTATACAGGAGCTAAAGGAAAGGGGTGTACAAGTCCATATTATCGAATTTGGTGGGGTGTTAGACGATACCCCTACAGGTAGATTAATGCTTAATATGTTTTTTTCTATTGCCGAATTTGAAAGGGACTTAATCATAGAACGCACGCAAATTGGTAAAGAAATAGCTCGTACAAAAAATGGTTACCGTGAAGGGCGACCACCTAAATTTACAAAAACACAACTTGATTATGCTATGCAGTTATTAGACAATCACACCTACAAAGAAGTAGCTAAAATGATGCGTATTAGTGAACGTACTCTTTATCGTGAAAAGGCTAAAAGAAAATTATAAATATAAAAAAATGGTAACTACTTAAGAAAGTAGTTACCAACAATCTATTAAAATTAAAATGTTAAAAATATTTGTAAAAATGATAAAATATCTATGTTCTTAATTGTTTATTTAAAATAAAATTTAAAATATAGTATCCAATTAGGAAATTAATATTAATCATTGTAAAGGTTACAAAATTTATAAAATATATTAAATAAGATATTATTATACTATTTGATGTTATATATATTGCCTGTACAATATAATATTATTAAACAAGATATATATCCCAATTTATAATAGGTAGTTATAACGCCTAACATAGATTTAGTTTGAATATTTTTATCTTGAGTGTTTAAATACTCAAGGCGAAGTTTTTTATTTATCAAAAGACCAACTATAGATAAAGTATATATTATTATTGGAATAAAAATACTATAAAATACTTCTTCTATTTTTAAATAACTTTTATTACTAAATACATAAATAATTATAGATAAAATAGCTATAAGTATTATTTGATATTTATGTCTTTTATACAAAACAATCACATCCTTAATTATTTTCTAAAATATAATCTATAAATTGGTTTATTAGCTCATTTCTGCTAACACCATTTTTTTTAGCAATTTTATCAAGATTGTTTAATTTTTCTTTTTCAGTATATACTACAAAATTAACCTTTTGTTTTTTTGCATCAGGCTTTTTAATAACAAAACCATTAATATTTAATGTATCTTCCTTTTCTTCCTCACTAATTATAGGGTCAATTTCTTGCTTTAAACTTTCTGTAAAATCAACTTTTTTAGCCATAAATACACTGCCTTTCTATATATAACATATACATATATAATAATTATATAATATATACATATATAATAATTATATAATATATACATATATTATATCAATATTTTATATTTTGTCTAGTATTTCATTGCATAAGTCTGTAAACACTTTTGCGTGTTCTGTACTATGTTCTTGTATAGTAGTATGTAGTGCAGATGCTTCTTTATATTTTATACTATTAAATATGATAGTATCTAATAAAACATCTTTTAAATTCTCTTCAACTGCCTTATTGAAGTCCTTGGTAAATTTTGAAGTTTTGTCAAATCTATTTCTTAAAACATAAATATTTTTATTTTCTATTAAATTATCATCTTGTAATGTTTTTAATGTTTTCATCATCATATTGTAACCTTGTAAACTAGATGACGAATTATCAATAGGACATATTATCAAGTCGGATATTACAATACTATTTTTTAATTGTAAGCTAATAAACGGGCTATTGTCTATTATTACAAAATCAAAAACAGTAGGTATAGTATTTAATTTATTTAATAATATGTTTTCTCTGTTACCTTTTGAGCTTAATTCTAAATCTAGTGTCATAGAGTTTAAGCAGTTAGGTACTATATAAAAGTTTTCTTGAAATTCATATATACAGTCGTTAAAGCCTATATTTTTTTGTAAATAAACATCGTATAAAGTGTTATCAAATTCTTTTATATCATTTAATAAAATAGATGTAATACTGCTTTGTGGGTCATTATCAATAACTAGCACTTTATATTTTTTAGATAATTCTTTAGCTAGTCCAATGGTTGTGTTTGTTTTTCCTGTGCCACCTTTAACATTGGCAATACTAATAATTTTCATATAAACTCCTTATATAATTGATATATATTATTTTTATATATTATATACATATACTATAAATATATGTTATACGCATATAATAGACTTACTGTATAGCAAGTCTATTATATTATATTTTATTTTTTAGATATTTGTAAATTTGCCAACTCTATAGCTTTTAGATAAATTTGCGTATTATTATCTTTTAATGTAGTTTTTAGCTTTTCTTCAAAAACCCTAATACTGTCATAAAAGCAGAAGTCTATACTTTTTACAAAAATACCATTTTTAGTATTAAAAAAAGTTATTATATCACTATCACCTATGCCAGATATATTAACTACATCTGTATTACTGCCGATATCAGCATCACCACATAACATTGTATTGCAATAAGTTGATGCATTACCATATACTTTGGCGTTACCGTATACCTTAGTGTTATTATACAAATTAGCATTGCCATACACTTGGGCATTATCAAATATCCAAGAATTACCTGTTTGGGATAAATTTTTTTCGCTTTGAACATACCCCCCGATAGTGCCTTTAGCTATAATACTAAAGCTTTTCAGGGCTTTTATTCTATAAAGTTTTCTTCCGCCGAAAGCAATAAAATCATTTTTTAGTAATTCATATTTTTTCATCTT
The DNA here is from genome assembly GCA_944381435.1 of uncultured Clostridia bacterium. GTDB lineage: Bacteria > Bacillota > Clostridia > Lachnospirales > CAG-274 > Tyzzerella. The sequence goes on along the minus strand of CALWLD010000028.1, from coordinate 8,775 downwards.
CAACACACTCCTTTTAAATCAATTATTTAAAAAAATGATTTTATAGCTAGATATAAAAAGTATAACAACACTATCATTCTTAAAAATTGAAATGATGTAATAAACATTAATTTTGTTATTTTTTTTATTTCATATTTTTTCATATTGACTTTAAAATGTTTCTATGGTATTTTATATTTAGGGTGGTTGCCCACTCTGTATTTTTTATTTAAAACTATCAATTAGCATTTTTATAAGTGCTATTGTAGTTCCTAACTCTAAAAGCAACTTATTAATTGTGGGCATCAATTTTATTATTGCTTTTAGGGTTTTTTCTATTTTGTGAAACATTTTTCTTTCATCACCTCCTGTATATATTATAGTTTACTTATATAAGCATGTCAATAAAAATATATAAATATATTATATAAATATATTATATAAATACATTATATAAATATATCGTATATATAAATTATATATATATTACATATAAATATAAACAATAAAAAAAGGAGGGATAAACCCTCCTTTTAAACTATTTTAGTAATTTTATTATTAGCGTCATAAACAACCTTTTTACCTAAAACCTCTGCTAATTCTGCTATGCTATAATAATTTTTACCATCATCGTTTATAGCCTCTAACTCTTTTCTAACACCGTTTACCTCTACAACTCTTTTAACCTTCATATAATCATTCTCCTTTAAGTTATTTTTAAAATTATTCCAAGCAACATTATTACCTACAAAAGGTGCTGGGCAAACTTTTCTAGTTACATCATAATGTCTTATTACATTTTCAATAGGTATGTTATATTCTTTCATTAAAATTTTTGTAAGTTCTATAGCATTGTTTATTGTTTCTTTATTAAAATAGTAATTGCCCCTACTGTCTTTTTCCGAACACAATTCTATACCTATTGCATTGTCATTTCTACATTTGTTATGATAGTATCTTCCGCTTGTGCCACAATGCCAAGCAGTGTTATTATCTTCTACACTTTGCCATATTTCCTTTTCATCAACAAAATAATGTGCTGATGCATTTCTATTAGCCGATTTAAAATAATTACAGTTGCTTTTAGCTAAATCACCATTATTAGCAGTATAATGGATAACTATAAACTGTATTTTTTGTTTTCTTCCTTTTGTAAAATTGCTACTATGAGCTATCATCTTATTTATTTTCATAATATCAACTCCCTAATCTTTTTCTTTTAAATTCTTCATTAAAGCCTAAGTGTCTTTTTCTTATCTTTCCTTTAAACCAAAGTTCATTGCACCATTTAACTTTTTTATCTTTTGTTTTAATAATACCAAAATCAAAATCATTAACACCATCACTCCAGAGAAAATGCGGTATAATATCACCTTTGCATCTTACATAAGTTAATTTTACATTTTTAGGATCTTTAATTTTCGCTTTTAAAGCTTCAATTAAACAGTTACTGTAAAATTCCATAAAATCACCTCTTATATTAAAAGTGGCTATTCCCAAAAAGGTAACAACCACTTTGAATTGCCTAGTTTTTCTCGGTAGTTCAATATAGTTTAGGAAAATAGTCAACTGTTCGGAAATTTCAAACAGTTGCTAATCTTTTATTCCTTTTGTTGTCGGGTTGGTAATGTTATTTCATAAAAAATTAACATAACTCCAATAGCATAAAGGTTTTTAAACCTAACTTTAAAATTTTCATTTTTTATCATCTCCAAACAATTTATCTATAAAATTTTTAACTTTATTTACAACTAATGTACCAACATTAAATTGTAGTTTTTGTAATAGCTCTAAAAAGCCTTTAGGTAAGTTGCCATTTATTTCTGCATAGTTTTCAAATATGCTTGCTAGCTCTACTGCCATAAAATAGTAAAGCCCAATATATACTATAAAATCTACTTTAAACACCCAATTTAAAACATAAAGCAAGCTTATTAAAAGTAATTCTACTATCTTGCCTGCTATACCCCATTTAGCCTTTTTAGATGCCCATTGTCCATTTTTAAAACCTTTTACCCAACCAAAAATAGTGTCGATAATCATCAACACTATTAAAGCAATTATATGTTTATGTGTTTCTCCAAAAATACTAGCAAACATTCCTAAAAAAGATGCTAGGCTTATTTTAGTCATTTCTATGGTACTGTTCATAATTACCTCCTTATTTTTTAATATTAGTTTTAATGCTCCCGACATAAAAGTCGGGAGCATTAATCTGTTATATAGTTTTTATAAAAATTACTTATCTTGAATTTCAAGCTCGGTAATTTCTTTTTCTTTTACATCTTTCCAACTGTATTTGCCTACAGTTTTCCAAGTAAAAGGCTTTAGCTCTCCCCAAGTTCTATATCTAAATACATAGTCAACACCCAAGTGAGCAGGTTTAATATCTTCTATGCTTTTGAAAAGGCTATCAATATCGTTAGGCTTTCCTATTTTATCGCTAAAATCAATTATAATAGTGCCATTAAACCTTACGTTTACAATATTAGTTGTATAAGCCTTAACTGTATCTTGTATAAGCTCTAAAGTTAGCTTGCCTGCTCCTCTCCATTTAGCACTTATTATAGCTTTTCTTTCGTCTATTGTTTTATCTTCTGTATATTCAATATCAAGCTCCTTTTCAAATATATCCATACCCCAAGTAGATGTATCTAAAAATATATTGCTTTGTATATCGGTTATTTTTATTTCTACATTTTCTATTTCTGTTTGGCTTATTCTAGTAATATGTTTTGTAATATCATCATTTCTAAATATTTTATTTATAAAATCAATAATTTTATCATTCAACAAAATCAACTCTTTCTAAAATAAAAACCTCTTCTTGAGTACACTCTATATTAGATGTTTGTTCATTTATTTTTAAGTCCGAATAATCAATAACACCCTCTACATCTAATATCTTAGAACCAACAATAGCATAGCTTAAAATATCTTTTTTAAATGCTATTTCTTTTAAATAAAGGTTTATATTTTCTTTTATTTTTTTCTTTAATTGTTCCGCATCATAGTTTTTGCTAAATATAGCTTTAACTGATATAGATATATTTTTTGGTGTAGCACTTGTTACAGTGCAAAATGCTCCTACAGGTGCTTGCCCTCTTCCTTCTCCTGTAATGTTCGGGTCAATGTATTCTTGTACTTTTTCTACAAGGCTTTCATCGGCGGGTAACCTATCACTATCTATTATAATTACTTTAACAGTGGTATGCCCTTGCCAAAGGGGTATTACTCTAGCCTCACCTACCCCTTCAACCTCTTTAGCCCATCTTTTATAGTGATATATATTACCACTTGTAGCAGGCTCTCTTAACCTTTCAAAATACCTGTTTTTTAAATCTTCGTCTATTTCTTCATCATACCCTCCCTCTGTTTCTTCTTCATTGTAACAAGAATTAATACCTGTAATAGTAACAGGCATTTTTTTAATACTACCACTAACTACATTACCAATTTTACCTGCAGTAACACATTTTATAGCAACAGTCCCTGTGTCTACTATATTTTTTTGTTCTGTTGCCTCAAAGCGAATAAGCCCCTCTGTTTCAAACAAATCTCCAACATTAATAATGCCATTACCTTTTACAGTAATGACACCTTGCGAATATGTAGCCTTTTTTCTTTCTATACCTGTCCTTTGCTTGATAAATCTTTCAAGCTCTGTGCCAGTTAAGTTATTTACATCTAGCTTACTAGCTACAAATGTTAATTTTTTTAATGTATCACACATTCTAATAGATATAGCTTTTACTATATCCCAAAGAAAATAGCCTTTTCTTTTCTCATAGTTATCTGGTATTTCTTGTAAAAACTCATCTAATATTTCATTGGAATTTTTATCAAAGTTCAATGTCTACCACCTCATTAATATTTAAAGTTTCATTATTTTGTAAATAGCAATTAAAATTTATAGTTAAAAGTGTGTTTTCAAAATCAAATGTAAAATTATCTACATCTTTTATAAAAGGGTGGTTTAAAAGTTGTTCTGTTATTTCTCTTTTAGCCTCGGATAATATAAAGCCTTTATGGTAAACTTTATTGCCTATATGCTTATATATAGATAACCCAAAGTCTTCATTTTCATCTACTGTATATACTTTAAAAGTATTTATTTTTGTTCTTAAAACAACGCGTATAAAATGCTTTATATTTTCTTGAAAATCACACTCTATAAATTTACCATCTACAATAATATGCTTTCCTTTTTCAAAATCAAATGTAAAGCATTTACCTAAAGTAATAGGCTTATTTTCTTCTATTTCTAAAATATTGTTATTTATTTTAGGAAACATAAAATCACTCCTTTAAAGGTAAAAACTCTTTAAAATAACCAAGTACAATAAGTTCTTGATTATTGTCTGTCATAGTAACTATAACTTGTTTTCCTATATCTTCTTTAGTGTATTTTTGTATTAAAGAATAAAATTTGTCTTTTTGTACAGCACCATTTAACATGCTAATTTTTACATAGTCCTTTTCTTCAATAACCTGTACTATTTTTCCAATAACTGTGCCTATTTTACTAGGGTTGTTACGTTCTTTAAATAAATTTGCTATATATGTAATATCACTCATTTTAAAGCCTTTCTATCTCTATATTTGTTTTATGTATGCCACTTTCAATAGTATGATTAGTTGATATAATATTAAATTTACCATTAACACCTATTTCCTTGTTATTAATGTTTAACACTCTGCCTGCTTTTATAGTTATATCCCCTAAAAGCTCTAAAGATAAGGTTTCTTTAACCTTGTTTAATTCATTTAATGTGTTGCTAGCTATATTTGTTGCTTGATTTATGTCTTTTTCGTCAATACTTTCAATATGATGAAGTAGCCCGTATTTTTCTATGTTTTTATTATCTTCTTTTGTAGCTATCACTCTTGCCTCTTTTTCATTTTGGGTAATTATAGTTACCTTATTTTTTAAATCTGCTATGCTATAACCTTTAGAAAAGTTTTGTCCTATTTCATCTAATACATTTATGCTAGCCACATTTACTGCCATTTTATAGGTTGGGTTTATTAGTTTTGTACCCCTTTCAAATATATATAATTTATCCCCTAAAACCTCTTTATAATATATTTTACCTGTTTCATTGCTACATTGAGCTAATATATCATCTATTATTTCTGCTATTGTATTATCAAAGTAAATATGATTTATATTTGTTGGTAAAGTAGGTATTTCTCCTATAGTTATACCTTGCTCACTGCATACACTAGCTATAGCACCACTGCCGTTTATATTGTTAAATTGCTTTATGATTTTAGATTTATTAAGATAAAATGCAAAATCAAAAGCAGTAAAGCTTTCCTCAAATATACCATTAATGCTTTTATCTGTAATAATTCCTTGAAATACTGTTTTATTATCTTTAGTTAATAATATTTTATCTCCACAGTCTATAAAAAAATTAATATAAGCCTTATCTTTAGGTATAGCAAAGTCTAACTGGATACCTAAAGTGTCGATACTATCTGTCCAAGTGATATTGCCTGCAAAGTCGGATATATCTATCTTTTCATTATCTTTTAATATAAAAAACTTAAATATAACACCACCTACTTTTTAATTTTTGGGAATCTATATTCTTTTAAATCTAAAGAATACTGTATGTCCCCTGTTTTATCTACATAATTGTTGAAAGTTTCAACTGTATAAGCCATATTAGATATTTCTCTATTATCATTATCAACTAATATCATACGTACAGGCATTTTATTGCCTGCATACTTATTAAAAAATGCTACATATATCCAACCGTCTTCTTTAGCTTTAGGTCTAATAAATCTATATTTTTTAGTAGGAAAAAAAGAAGAAAAGGATACTGTCCTAAGTGCTTTTGTTCCTATTAGGTTTAACTCTCCATTTATACTCTCAAATGTCGAGTTTTTATATGTTTGAGCAAGCTCGGGCATATTTTCAGGTATTACAGGTAATGTAAGTACCTGCTCATTGTTGTTTGCACTAAAAATAATGTCCATAAAACCACCTTTCCAATACAAAAAGGCTACTATTTTAATAATAGTAACCTTATATTTACAATTTTTTTAATATTGACAGTATAAAAAATAAGTTTTATAATTATAATATAACTAGAATGCTTAAGCATTCAGTAAAAAAGGAGCAACTGTTTCAGTTGTTGCCCTGTATTATCTAAATAGTTAATTAAATAGACAACCTAAGAGCGACCAACTTAACTTAGGTTGTTTTTTTGTTGTTAATACACGATTACTGTGTTATTAGCCACAAGTAATGCTATTGTACTAATAAAAAGCAAAAACTTAATCAAATTGTACATAGCACCACCCCCTTATTATGTAAGGGGCAACAACCTATTACAGTTACTCCTAGCACAAATGTGCCAAAGTTATTATATCATAGTTATTTTAAAATGTTAAGAATTATATTACATATTATCAAGTATTTGTTTTAACTTATAAGCAAACTTATGTATTATTTCGTCAACATCATTAGGGTTATATACATTAACGGTAACATTTATGTTGTTATTATTATTTTTTTCAAGTAATTTTTTTGATTTGTCAGGAGGTATAACTGCAGTACCGTTAGGCAAGCCAACAATTTCTCCACGACCACCTTCATTAATCATAGCAAGCCCACCTCTGTGATAGCTTGTACCTGTAGCATAGTTTGGTATATCTGTAGGTATGGTTGGAATATTAAAGCTATAAGTAGTACCACCAATGCCTGGCACCCAATCGGGTACGTCTATTTTCAAACCATTTATTTTCTCGATGACCCAATTTATGCCTTTGGCAAAAAAGTTAAATGGAGCCATAAAGATACCCTTTATTATATTAAATACACCTTCTGCTATGCTTTTTAAGCCATTAAGAGCCTGCTCCCAATTACCTGTAAAAATACCTGTAACAAATTCTATAATACCGTTAAATATAGACTTAACACCGTCTAAAATAGATGTAATAGTATTTATTACTGTATCAATATATGTTTTTATAATATTAACAATAAATTCAAAGCCAAGTTTAAAAGCATTAACAATAGCATTTATTATCGTTGTAATAATATTAACTAAACCATTAAAAATAAAAACTATAAAATCAAATATGCCTTTAAAAATTTGTTTAATAAAATTGCCAATAGCTAAAAATATAGTTTTTAATGTTTGACAAAATTTAATAGCTACTGCTTTTACCTTATCAAAGTTTAGTGCTACAAATACAAGAGCAGCAACAATAGCCCCTATAACAAGTACCCAAGGGTTGCTCCAAGCAGTTTTATTAAATATTTTAGCAACCGTATTAACAATAGCTTGTTTTTTAGCCATTAAATCAAGGGCTATACTTGTTATATTAGATACAACACCCCAAGTTTTAACACCTGCTACTATACCTGCAACTATAGGTAATATCCAATTCAAATTATCTATAAAGCCTAAAACAAGGTTAATAGCAGTCGGTATAAAGTCTATTACATTTTTAAATATATTACCTAGCTTTTCTTTTAAATTGTCAATAGTGCCGTCTGCATTCCATTCTGCAAATTTCTGCTTAACAATATCTATTAAGCCTGCCACATATTCAAAAATACCTTTTGCCTTACCTAAAAAACTATCAAATTTAGCAGAGATTTTTTCGATAGTTCCGTCTTGTTGCCACTCTACCATTTTGTTAGCAACTTTTTCAATTATACCTCTAAAATTATCAAGCAACGAACCACTGCGAACCATACCGTCATCAGTTACACCAACTATTTTAGCCATTGAGTTTTTAAAAACTCCTGTAACAGTAGACCACATACCCTTTGTAGTTTTAGAAAGGCTTTCTGCTCCGCCTTTATAACGTTTTTCCATTTCAGTAAATAAAAGCTCTGTTAGGGCAAGTTGGTCTATTACTTGACCTTTATTATTAAATACTTTGCCAGATGTGTCTAAATCTTCTAAAGTCTTTTTAGAAAGCCCAAATTCTTTTAGCCTTTCAAACTCTCCACTAGCTACGGCATCAATAACTGCCTCAACTGCCTGTATCATATCTTTAGATGTAGCCCCTGCCATATCTGCCGTTATGCCAAGCCATTTTTGAGCCGATAGTCCCATACTTTCAAATTTAGCAGTAGCTTCTATTACTTGCCCTGTTTCAAATGGTGTTTTATTAGCAAAAGCTATAGCCTCACGCATTAGCTGACTAGCTTTTTGCGTATCTTTTGTAGCAGTAATTAACTGCACTTTGTAGGTCTCATAGTCCATACCTTCAAAGATACCTGCTCCCAAGCTTGCAACCCCTAAAGTACCACCTAAAAAGCTAAATTTTTTAAGCATATCCATACCTTTTTGTAAGCCTCGATAAGAAATACTTGCTAAAGATTTTGTTATATCTCTTGCTAACTGTTTAAAGTTATTTTTTATCCTTTTTAAATCTTTAGCTATACTGTTTTCTGCTTTTTTAACTATTTTTGCAAACTGTTCTTGTTGCTTTTTTGTACCTTTAGTAAATTTTACAACAGTTTTTTTTGCGTCATTTAAAGGTTTAGAAAAGTTGTCTTTTAATCGTAAAACTGTTTGTATAACTCTACTTTTCGCCATAAAACACCTCCTTTCTTAAAATTTTTTATGTATTCAAATTTGAACTACTAATTTTTTAGTGAATACCTATTTTAACCACTATTAAAGACTTTGTCTTTAAGTTGTACAGGGTGTTTTTAAACCATAGTTTGAACAACACTATTCCTGCCATAAAGTTTATATTATTTTAAAAAAAACTTTGGGCCATAAAGTTTATATTATTTTTAAAAAAACTTTGGGCCAT
>CALWLD010000027.1 GCA_944381435.1 uncultured Clostridia bacterium | reverse complement strand
AACGTATATTTAGACTAGAAAAATATGGTAATAAATTAAAAAATAAAAAAAAAAAAAAAAAATTATTTCAAGAAAATATAGTAAATAATTTAAAAAGAGATATAGAGATATATAAAGATATATCTTATGAAACTATAGAAGAAGACAAGGCTAGCCTTATAGAAAAAGAAGAAAACTTAAACAAAATAAAACGAGAAAAAGAAAATATAGAAAATAATGAAAAATATTTTATAAATATTTTAAACTTAAAAGAAAAATTATGTTTTTACGAAGAAAAACTAAAAGAATTAGAACCTTATAAAGATACGGTTTTAAATTTTGAAAAAAATTTAAACTTTATAATAGAGGCAGAAAATATAGGGGCTCACATAATAGAGCTTGATACTTTAAAAGAAGAAAATGTTAGTATTTCATCTAATTTAGATATATTAAAAAACAAATTTAAAAATATAGAAAATGATTTTAAATTTATAGAAGAAGAATACAATATCTATAAAGCTAAAAAAGAAGAGGACAAGCCTAAATTAGATAAAACAAGAGAAGACTTATTAAAATATATAGAAGAAAAAGAAAATATACAAGATGATATAAAATTTATAAATGATAGAATAAAAATTATATTATTAGAAAAAGAAAAATATAAAAAAGAAAAAATATTTATAGAAAATAAAAAGCAAGAATTAAAAAGGGAAATAGAAAACATACTAAAATTTAACGAAGAAAATAAAATAAATAATCAACTTAAAGAAGATTTAAAAAATGCAATAGATTTAAAAGATAAAATAGATGAAATAGATAAAAATTTATTAATCTATAATGAGAAAATAAAAGAAAATGAAGAAAATATAAAAATAATAACAAAAAATATTAATAGTACAGAGCATACAATAACAAAATCTATTGTAAGTAATATAAATAACCTAGAAGATAAAATAAAAGAAAAAGAAAAAATAAGTGAAGATAAGAAAAAAGAAAATATTAAGCTAGAAGAAGAAATAGAAATGCTTAATATACAAATAAAAATACAAGAAAATAAAGAAGTTGTACAAGATTTGGTTAAATCTTTACAAGAAAATAAGCCTTGTCCTATTTGTGGGTCTAAAAATCACCCAAGTCCTGTGCAAGTTATTTTAAATAATATAGCTTCTAGCTTAAACAAAGATAAAAAGGTAAAAGAAGAAAAAATAAAAGATAATATAGCTTATATAAATAACTTAAATTTAGAAATTAATACACTATATAAAAATATAGAAAATATTAAAATTGTTGCTAAAAATTATAGCATAGCTAGTTTTGATGATATAGATAATAATTTTATAATAGAAGATAAAATATTAGAAAAATTATATTCTTATGAAAATGAATTAAACAAATTTAAGGAAAATTTAAACATTGTAAATACTAAAAACGATAATGTTAAAGTTTTAAAAAATGAGGAAGAAATAAAGCTAGAAGAAAATAACAAAGCATTGCTTAATATAAAAAATAAATATGAAAATATTATAAAAAAAGACTTATCTTCTCAATATGAAAATATTTTAAATATAGAAAAAATAATAAATGAAAATAACAATAAATATTTACAGTTTAATAAGCAAATACATAAAATTGAAGAAGAAAGCTCAAATATTTTAGAACAATTTAATAATATAGAAAAAGAAGAAATAACCTTAAAAGCTAAAGAACAAGAAAAACAAGAGAATATAAAAGACATAAATATTAAAATAAAAAATTTATGTAAGGATAAAGATGAAAAAGAATATATAATGGCTTTAGAAAAAGAAATAAACAATATTTTATTAAATGAAAAAGATGCTAAAAATAAATTTGATAAAATACTAGATGAAAAAAATAAACTAGAAAAGGAAATAAATGATAGTTTATTAAAAATTAAAATAAACAATGAAAATATTGATAAAAAGAATATTTATGTTAATCATTTTATAGAAAAAAGTAGTTTTTCAAATAAAGATGAGGCTTTAGAAAGCTATAACAATAAAGATAAAAAGGCGTATTTTGAAGAAAAAGTAAAAAGCTATAAAGAAAAAACAGATGATTACACCTATAATATAAAAAGCTTAAAAGAAAATCTTAAAGATATAGACATAGAATATATGTATATTAATATTGATGATTTAAAAGAAAATATTGAAAGCTTATCTATTAAAAAATTAGAAATAGAAAACATAAATAGCAAGCTTATAGAAGATATAACAACATTAAAAATAAATATAGCTAAAAAGAAAGAAGCTTTTGAAAAGGTGGAAAGCACTATAAAAATAATAAAAGAAGAAGATAAAAAGTTAGATATATTAAAAGAGCTTTCAGATTTGAATAAGGGTAAAAATGGAACTTTTTTAGAATATGTAGCTAATAGATATTTAAAGCATATTGTTTTTGATGCAAGCAAAAGGCTTTTTTATATGAGCCAAAGTAAATTCTCTTTAGAGCTTGTAGAAAATAACTTTGTTATAAAAGACCATTACAATGGTGGAATAATAAGAAGCCCTAGAAGTTTATCTGGTGGTGAAGTTTTTATGGCATCTTTAAGCCTTGCCTTATCTTTATCTAGTAAAATACAATTAAAGAATAAAGCACCTTTAGAGGTATTTTTCCTAGATGAAGGCTTTGGTACGTTAGATAACAACGTTTTAGATACCGTTATAAATACTTTAGAACAGCTACAAACTAGCAACATAAATGTAGGAATTATCACTCACGTTGAGGAAATAAAAAATAGAATTCAAAATAAAATAATAGTTACTAAAGATGAAAATGGTGCAAAAATAAATATGTAACAAGGTTATATTATTAAAAACATCATTATATAAAGGCTAACATATATAAATATATAAATACAAATAAATTATAACATTAATATGACAATTTATTACATAACTATTGATTTTACAGTAAAGATATGTTAAAATCAAAATGCTTATATTTTAAGTCATTTATATAAATATTAAGAGGAAGGAGTATAACTATGTCAGAAATTAAAGTGGAGAACAATGATTACATTTTTACATCTACAGATTTTAGAATTAAAGAACTACCAAATCCTGTAGAATATAGTGATGTTATTTATTTTAAAAAAGATACATCATCTAGCACATACCTTATAAACTTTTTATATAATGGTAAAAAATTAAAAAGAGAAGTAACTGTGCTAAAGGAAGAAACACCTATTATAGATGAAATATTAAAAGGTTGTAAAATGCGTGAAAGTTTTGAAACACGTTCACTAATTCAATGTAGTAAAAACTGGCTTTGGGGATTAGCTATTGTTTTATTTGTATGTGGCTTATCTATTGCTCTTCAAACAGGTTCTATAGACCGTGCTAGAGTACGTACTATTTTTATACCTTTTATATATCTTGGTTATTATTTAGGAGTTAAAGTTTTAACTATAGTTATGATAGCAGCTGTTATTATAACTATATTAGCTATTATAATATCTTATTTACAAAAAAAGGAAGTAGTAGTTTTTACAAATCCAAACCATAATTAATATAAAATATAAGGATATGATAAATATTTATCATATCCTTATATTTTATATTGTTATTTATTACAATTAAGGTACGACTTAATTTTTCTTCATTAAAATTTATATACGGGGTTTTGTATTAAACTTTAATGGAAAAAAATTTTAGGAGTGCCTGTTTTTGAACACAAAGTGTTTAAAAAATTGATTATTACCATTTTTTAGTAAATATTAAAAAATGGATTAATTAAGTTTAGAAATATTTATTAAAAATTATTTTATATTTAAAGAATATTTATTTAACCAATAGTTTATTTGTATAAAATATGCCATAAGCTGAGGCCCTGACATTAACTGTCCAAACCAAGGTTTATCATAGTTTGTAGGCTCTTTTATAAAATCTAAAATTTTGTTTTTATCTATTAAATCATTAATAGGTGAATTGTTATTATTTACAATAGAAGTAAGCTCATTTATTAAAAGTTTTTCGTAGTTAGGGTTATATGTTTTAGGATAAGGGCTTTTTTTACGGTTTAAAAGTTTATCTGGTAATAAATCTTTTGTTGCTTCACGGAGTAAGCTTTTTTCTACACCGTTTTTATATTTCATATCCCAAGGAACATTCCATAAATATTCTATTATTCTATGGTCGGCAAAAGGAACACGAGCTTCTAGCGAGCTATACATACTCATTCTGTCCATTCTTTCAAGAAGGGTGGACATAAACCATTTTATATTTAAATAAGAAATTTCTCTACGTTTACATTCTTCCTTTGTTTCACCATCTAAATAAGGTGTGTTTTTTATAGATTTTTCATAATATTCCCTAGAATAATCTTTTAAATTTAAAGAGTTTTTTAAATCTTTATTTAAAAATAATTCTCTAGTTTCCATATTTTTAGCCCAAGGGAAAGTGTTACTATTTAATAAATCTTCTCTATAAAACCAAGGATAACCACCAAATATTTCATCTGCACATTCTCCTGTTAAAGCAACTTTATTTTTCTTTGCAACTAAAGAGCAAAAATATAGCATAGAAGCATCTACGTCTGCCATACCAGGTAAATCTTTAGCATCTACAGCTTTATATAACAACTCTATAAGATTTTCTTCATCACATTCTAAATAAGTATGATTTAAGTTATAATTATCTAACATAATATCTACATAAGGACGGTCTCTTTCAGGTTGAAAGCTGTTAGATTTAAAATATATGTCATTTTCTTTAAAATCAAAAGAAAATGTATTTAATTTTTTATTAAATTTATTTAGGTAATTAGAAGAAACAGCAGTAACTATGCTAGAATCTATCCCTCCAGATAAAAATGTACATATTTCTACATCAGATACAAGCTGTTTTTCGATAGCATCTCTTACAAGATAAGATACTTTTTCTACAGTTTCTTCATAGCTATCTGTATGTTTTTTACTTTTTAATTCCCAGTAGGGCATTTCTTTAAAGCCATATTCATTGAAGATAGCAAAATGTCCTGGTTTTATTTCATATAAATTTTCAAAAACGCCTTTTCCTTCTATCCTAGCAGGCCCTAACCCTAAAATCTGCTTTAAGCTTTCTAAATTTATTTTAGGTTCCATAGATGGAAAATTAAAAATAGCTTTAGGCTCTGATGCAAAAACTAAATTGTTGTCTTTTATAGAATAAAATAAAGGTTTTATACCAACACGGTCTCTAAATAAATAAGCACATTTATTGTTAGTGTCGTATACAGAAAAAGCAAATATACCGTTTAAAAAATCAACACATTTTTCTTTATATTCTATAAATAAATATAATATAGCTTCTGTATCTGTTTTTGTTGTAAATTTATATCCTTTTAAGCTTAAGTCTTTTTTTATTTCATCTACATTATATATTTCACCGTTATATACAATGATATATTTGTTGTTATTAACTTCTTTAACCATTGGTTGGTTACCATTTTCACTTAAATCTCTTATAGATAGCCTAGCGTGAGAAGCTCCAAAATGATTGTTTAAGAAAAGTCCCTTAGCATCATCACCTCTTCTTCTTAAAGATTTTCTCATATCATCTAAAACATTTTTAAAAAAATGCTCATTTTCTAAAAAATCTTTATTAAAATTTATAAAGCCAGATATTCCACACATAATAAATCTCCTTCTATATTTTATAATAATATATTAGCACAAAATAAATAATATTATTAATTTTAATAAATTTTTATAATATTATTGACTTATTTTAGTAAAATTTGATATAATAAAAAATAGTTTGAAGGGGTGGTTTTGTGAGCAAAAATGTAAAAATGAAAGACATTGCAGAAAAGCTAAATATAAGCATAGTTACAGTTTCTAAAGCGTTAGCTAACAAACAAGGGGTTAGCGATGAGCTAAGAGATAAGATAAAAGAATTAGCTAACAATATGGGTTATAAAATTAAAAATAACAAAGAGGATAGCTTTAACTACAACATAGGTGTTATTGTAGCACAAAAATATATGGATGCAGAAAATTCCTTTTATTTTACCATTTACAACAACATTGTAAAATACTTAGGTGATAATAATTTTTATGCACTTTTAGAGGTTATAGATAGAAACAAAGAGCTAGAAAACGTTATACCTAACATTATTTTAGATAAAAAGGTAGATGGCATAATAATATTAGGGCAAATGGAAGAAAGCTATATTAAAGTTATTTGCGAGCAAGATATACCCGTTATATTTTTGGATTTTTATGATAGACACTTTTTAGTAGATTCTATAATAGGAGATAACATTTACAGCTCTTATGCAATAACAAACTACCTTATAGAAAAAGGGCATAAAACTATAGGATATGTAGGTAATATATATGCTAATAGAAGTATATTAGATAGATATTTAGGGTATTCTAAAGCTTTGTTAGAAGCTAATATTGAAATAGATAAAAATTTAATAATAGATGATAGAGATTCAAAAGGGGCATTTTTAGATTTTAAACTTCCTAAAGATTTGCCTACAGCATTTGTTTGTAATAGCGATAAAACAGCTTATTATTTTATAAGATATTTAGATAAAATGGGTATAAGAGTGCCTGAAGATGTTTCTATAGTAGGCTTTGATGATGATATACACGCAAAGATTTCTACTCCACCTATTACAACAATTAAAATAGATATAAACAAAATGGCTAAAAGATGTGTCAATAATATATTAAAAAAAATAAAAAATAATAATAACAAGGTTGAAAATTCAATTATCCCTGGGAATATTATTATAAGGCAATCTGTAAAAGAGATTTAGCAGTTTTTAAATACTTATAAAGATGAACTCAATATGCTATTAAAATAGTAAAAGGGTTCATTTTTTGTCTACTACAATTAATTATGTTGTAAAAACTGTAAAAAAGTTGTATAATAATTATAAAATTGTAAAAAGTAAGATTAAAACACAGGAGGTGTTAAAGATGATAGATATAGACATCAATGTTTTAGAAGAAAAGAAAGAAAAAATACTAGGGTTTGTAAAAAGCAAAGAATACAAACCTATGAAAATAAATGATATAATGATGCTTATGGAAGTGCCACCTAAAGATAGAGATTTATTTGAGCAAATAGTAAACGAATTATTGGTAGATGGTAAGCTTGTTTTAACACAAAAAGGAAAAGTTATGACCCCTGAAAGTTTAAATATGGTATATGGGACATATACAAGCACATCTAAAGGCTTTGGATTTGTTATAGTAGAAAATGATGATATATATAACAAAAAAGATATATTTATCCACGAAAAAAACTCTAATGGTGCTATGCATAAAGACAAGGTTTTATGCCAAATAATAGAAGATGATACAGGGAAAAGACCAGAAGGTGTTATAATAAAAGTTTTAGAAAAAGGATACAAACATATAGTAGGTACATTTGAAGAGAGCCAAAGTTTTGGCTTTGTTATACCAGATGAAAAAAGAATGTACAAAGATATTTTTATACCTAAAAAATATACGCTAGGTGCAGTTACAGGGCATAAGGTTGTTGTTGAAATTATAAAACAGGCGGAAGAAGGGAAAAAACCTGAAGGTAGAGTTACAGAGATAATAGGACATATAAACGACCCAGGGGTTGATATTTTATCTATTATAAAACAGTTTGATTTACCAACAGATTTTGATGATTTAGTTTACAAACAAATAGAAGATATACCTTTAGAAGTTTTAGAAGAAGAAAAAACAAATAGGCTAGACTATAGAAATGTGCAAACTGTAACAATAGATGGAGAAGACGCTAAAGACTTAGATGATGCTATATCTATAGAAAAGCTAGAAAATGGACATTATAAGCTAGGTGTACACATAGCTGATGTTACCCACTATGTAAAAGAAGGCACACCTCTTGATAGAGAGGCCATAAAAAGAGGAACAAGCGTTTATCTTGTAGATAGAGTTATACCTATGTTGCCTCATAAGCTATCTAACGGCATATGCTCTTTAAACCAAAAAGAAGATAGGTTAGCTTTAAGCTGTATTATGGAGATAGATAAAAACGGTGCTGTAGTAAACCATCAAATAACAGAAACTATTATAAATGTAAATAAAAGAATGAGCTATACTATAGTAAATGATGTTTTAACAAATGAAGATAGCCCTTATTTAGAAGAAAATAAAGAATTTTTACCTATGTTTAAAACAATGGAAGAGCTTAGAAACATACTTCTAAAAAAACGTATTAAAAGAGGTGCTATAGAATTTGACTTTGAAGAAGCTAAAATTATTTTAGATGAAAATAGAAGGCCTATAGATATAAAACTATACGAAAGAAACGTGGCAACAAGCATAATAGAAGAATTTATGCTTATTGCAAACGAAACAGTTGCAGAGCATTATTACTGGTTAGAGCTACCTTTTGTATACCGTTCTCACGAGGAACCTGATATTGAAAAGGTGGAAGAAATGGCAGAGTTTATATCTAAATTTGGATATAAACTAAAAGGTAGTAACATACATTCTAAAACTTTTCAAAAACTACTTGATAAAGCTAAAAATACACCAGAAGAGATGATAATAAGCAGAGTTGTTTTAAGAAGCTTTAAACAAGCTAGATACACCTTTAGAAACGAAGGGCATTTTGGGCTTGCTGCTAATTATTATTGCCATTTTACATCACCTATAAGACGTTACCCTGATTTACAAATACACCGTATTATAAAAGAAAATATAAACGGAAAGTTAGATGAAAGAAGAATAAACACTTTAAATAAAAAGTTACCTGATATTTGCTTAAAATGCTCTAACAGAGAACGTGTTGCAGATGATGCAGAAAGAGAAACTAACCTTGTTAAAAAGGTTGAATATATGGAAGATAAAGTTGGTCAAATATTTGAAGGGGTTATATCTAGCGTTACAAGCTGGGGCATATATGTAGAACTACCTAACACTGTTGAAGGTATGGTAAATCCTAAAACCATTGAAGATGACTACTATTATTATGATGAAAAAAATATGCAATATTTTGGCGAAAAAACAGGTAAAAGATATTCTTTAGGGGATATTGTAAAAGTTAAGCTTATAGATACTAACCTATATGAAAGAACTATAGACTTTAAATTTGTTTTAGAAGAAGATTTAGACGAAGAGTAACTAAAAAAGTAGTAGATTATCTACTACTTTTTTAAAAAAAATATAGATTATGATACAAAAATATGGTAAAATATTAAAATACAAACTAAAAATTAATAATACATAATAAATATGGAGGTTGTTATGGATAGAGCCATACCAAAGCACATAGCTATTATTATGGACGGTAATGGTAGATGGGCTAAAAAAAGGCTTTTGCCTAAAAAAATGGGGCATAAGGCGGGAGCAGATGCTTTAAAAAAGCTTTTAAAAAAGGTTGAAAAAACAGATATAGAACATATAACAGTTTATGCTTTTTCTACAGAAAACTGGAAAAGAGATAAACAAGAAGTAGATGATTTAATGAAGCTTTTAAAAGATTATATAGGGCAATATATAAAAGAAAGCGAAGAAAACAATTTAATAATAGATACAATAGGGGATATTAGCGTTTTAAGCAAGGACTTACAAGAAGATTTAGCTCATTTAAAAGAACTTTCTAGCAAAAATACAGGGCTTAAGCTTCATATTGCATTAAATTATGGCGGAAGAGATGAAATAATTAGAGCTATAAAAAAGGTGGCTATAGATGTTAAAGAAAATAACATAGAAATTGATAACATAACAGAGGATTTATTTTCTTCTTATTTAGATACTAAAGAGTATCAAGACCCTGAGCTTATAGTTAGAACAAGCGGTGAACTTAGAACAAGTAATTTTTTAGTTTGGCAATCGGCTTATAGTGAGTTTTATTTCAGCGATAAGCTTTGGCCAGATTTTACATTTGAAGATTTAGAAAAAGCAATAAATGCTTATCAAAAAAGAGAAAGGCGCTTTGGCGGTAGGTTAGATGGTTAATGTTAGTTAGAATAATATCTAGTTTAGTTTTATTTCCTATATTGTTTGCTTTAGTATATTACGGTGGTTTGCCTTTAAAAATAGGGACTATCTTTGTATCTATTATAGGTATGTATGAATTTTATAAAGCTATATGTAAAAAAATAATGCCTATACATTATTTAGGGTTTGTTTTTACAATAATTTATTTATTAGTTTTAGATACGCCTTATTTTAAAATATCAGATTTGATACTGTGCATATTTTTGTTAGCAAGTTTAATATTTATGGTATTTAATTATAAAAAGATAAATATATTTGATGTAGCACTAACATTTTTTGGAGTTTGTTATATCCCACTTATGTTTTCTACAGTTTATTTAACAAGAGAGCTTAATTATGGACAATATACTGTTTGGCTACCTTTTATATGTGCTTGGGCTTGTGATACAGGTGCTTATTTTACAGGAATAACATTTGGTAAGCATAAGCTAACTCCACAGCTTAGCCCTAAAAAAACTATTGAAGGCGCTATAGGTGGAATTTTATTCTCTGCAGTATTTTGTGGTTTATATGGCGTTTTTATGGCTAACAGGCAAACCAATATAGAGCATATTTTTAACAATGGAACAATAGCTATCATTAGCTTTGTTTTCCTTGGAATAATAGGTGCTATATTTGCCCAGTTTGGAGATTTAACTGCATCTGCTACAAAGAGAAGATTTAACATAAAAGACTATGGAAACCTTATACCAGGCCACGGAGGTATATTAGATAGGTTTGATAGCGTTATATTTACAGCTGGTATTTGTTATGTTCTTCTTAAAGTTATAGAAATTTACAATATTACCCTTTAATATGGAGGAAATATGGATAAAAACATAGTTATATTAGGTTCTACAGGTTCTATAGGCACACAAGCTTTAGAGGTTGTAGAAAATTTAAAAAATATAAATATTATCGGTTTATCTACAAACACTAATATAGATATTTTAGAAAATCAAATAAGAAAATTTAAGCCTTTATATGTTTGTGTTATGGATATTGAAAAAGCTAATGTTTTAAAAGAAAATATTAAAGATACAAACACACAAGTTTTAACAGGCGAAGATGGGCTTATAAACCTTGCAACACTTGATAATATAGACACAGTTTTAAACTCTTTAGTAGGAAACATTGGGCTTTTACCTACAATACACGCTATAAGGGCAAAAAAACATATAGCACTTGCCAACAAAGAAACCTTAGTTTCGGCAGGTGAGCTTGTTATGAAAGAGGCTTTAGAAAATAAGGTTAATATATATCCTATAGATAGTGAACATTCGGCTATTTTTCAATGCTTACAAGGAAATAAATATGAAGAGATAGAGAAAATTATATTAACGGCATCTGGTGGACCTTTTAGAGAGCATACAAGCCTTGATAATGTTACATTAGATGAAGCATTAAATCACCCTAACTGGTCTATGGGTAAAAAAATAACTATAGATTCGGCAACCCTTATGAACAAAGGGCTTGAGGTTATAGAGGCTAAATGGCTTTTTAACGTAGATATTGATAAAATAGATGTTGTTATACACCCTCAAAGCATAATACATTCTATGGTAGAATATAAAGATAGTGCCATAATGGCACAGCTTGGCACCCCAGATATGAAAGTGCCTATACAATATGCATTAGCTTATCCTAACAGGATAAAAAATGATTTTGAAAAGCTAGATTTAATAAAGCATAATAACTTGACATTTAAAAAGCCTAATTATGAGCTTTTCCCTTGCTTAAAATATGCTTTTGATTCAATAAAAATAGGTGGATTAATGCCTTGTGTTTTAAATGCTAGCAATGAAATTGCAGTTGAATATTTTTTAAATAACAAAATAAAGTTTATTGACATACCTAAAATTGTTTATAAAACAATGGATAGCTATAAAGATAAAAATGTAAAAAATTACAACTTAGATGATGTTTTACAAGCAGATAAATTTGCAAGAGCTTTTGCAAAAGATTTGATTATAAACAATAATTTTTAAACATATAAGGAAGTGAAATTTTGGGTTTAATAATAACAATTTTAATATTTGGATTTATTATACTTATACACGAATGGGGGCATTATATAGTTGCTAGAAAAAGCGGTGTATTTGTAGAAGAATTTGCCATTGGTATGGGTACAAAGCTATGGAGCAAAGAAAAAAATGGAACTTTATATTCAATAAGGCTTTTTCCTCTTGGGGGATACTGTAAAATGAAAGATGAAGATAGCCAAAGCAACGACCCAGATAGCTTTTCCAACGCTACAATGCCTAAAAAATTTGCAATTATATTTGCAGGGGCTTTTATGAACTTTGTTTTAGCTTTAGCTATATTTATTGGTATTGCATTTTTTAGCGGAAGTGCCACAACAATTATTGATAGTGTATCTGAAGGTTCTCCTGCTATGGAGGCAGGCATACAACCAGGAGATGAAATATATAAAGTAAATGGTAAAAGGGTAAGAAGCTTTGAAGATTTAAGCTTTAAAATATCAGGGATTAATGGTAGCGAGGCTAAGCCTATAGAAATAACTGTTAAAAGAAATGATGAAAAACTAACTTTTGATTTGACACCAAAATATGACGAAACTATGAAACGTAGTATAATAGGTATATCACCTGTGTTAAAAAATGGGCTTTTTGCAAAAGATGTTGATGGCATAGAAAAAAATACTTTCTTTGGCACAATAAGAGATGGTTATTTTAATATGATATTTACCATTAAAATTACAATAGTTGGTGTTATAGAGCTTATTACAGGAGGTATAGGTATTGACCAGATGATGGGCCCTATCGGTATAACACCTGTTATTGATAGCCAATATGAAAGTGCTATGGAAATAAGCATAGGTGCTACTGTTTTAACAATGCTTAACATAATGGCGCTTTTAAGTGCTAACATAGGTGTATTTAACCTTTTACCTATACCTGCTCTTGATGGTGGTAGAATTGTATTTTTAGCTATAGAGGCTATAAGGGGCAAACCTATACCTCCAGAAAAAGAAGGTATGGTTCATTTTGTTGGGTTTGTTCTTTTAATGGGCTTTGGTATATTTATAGCTTTTAAAGATGTTATAAATTTATTTTAATTGGTTTTATAAAAGGTAGGTTTTTAACCTACCTTTTATAAAATAAATAGAAAGGTAAGTGATTTTTTTGGAAAATTTTATAGATAGAAAAAAGACAAGAGAAATATCTATTGGTAATGTAAAAATAGGAGGAAATAACCCTATTGCTATACAATCTATGTGTAATACAGATACAAGAAATGCAAAAGCTACAATTGAGCAAATAAAAAGGTTAGAAGATGAAGGTTGCGAAATAGTAAGAATTGCTGTACCTGATATGGTAGCTTGTGATGCTATAAAAGAAATAAAAAAAGGGATAAACATACCTCTTGTTGCAGATATACATTTTGACTACAGGCTAGCTTTAAAAGCTATGGAAAATGGTATTGATAAAATAAGGATAAATCCAGGTAATATAGGAAATGAAGATAGAATAAAAGCAGTTATAACAAGTGCTAAAGAAAGAAACATACCTATAAGGATAGGGGTAAACTCTGGCTCTTTAGAAAAAGATATACTTGCAAAATATGGACAAGTTACACCTGAGGCTCTTATTGAAAGTGCCTTAAGACACGTTGAAATAGTAGAAAAATATGACTATAACAATATAGTTGTTTCTATAAAAGCATCTAATGTGCCTTTTAGCATTAAAACTTACTCTATGCTATCACAAAAAATAGATTATCCTCTTCATTTAGGCATAACAGAATCTGGCACTGTAAAAAGCGGGACTATTAAATCTTCTGTAGGTATAGGTGCTATTTTAAGTATGGGCATAGGAGATACTATAAGGGTATCTTTAACAGGAGACCCTGTAGAAGAAATAAAAGTTTGCAAAGAAATTTTAAAAGCTTTAAATCTTCGTAAATTTGGTATAGAGTTTATATCTTGTCCTACTTGTGGTAGAACAGAGGTAGATTTAATATCTATTGCTAATAAGGTAGAAGAAGAATGTAGAAAAATAAATAAAAATTTAAAAGTTGCTGTTATGGGCTGTGCTGTTAATGGACCTGGAGAGGCTAAAGAAGCAGACATAGGTATAGCAGGGGGCAAAGGTTATGGGCTTATATTTAAAAAAGGTGAAATACTTAAAAAAGTACCTGAAGATATGCTTATACCAGAGCTTTTAAAACTTATAAATGAGCTATAACTTGGAGTGATTTTTTTGGAAGATAAAAAGTTTTCTAATGTTTTTTCTAAAATAAAATTATCGGCTAATGTAAAAACTGTTCTTCGTAACACAACAGTTTTAGGTATAAAAATAAATCAAAGTACAAAATTTGCAGAAATATCTTTGCAAAGCGATAAAATATTAAATGAAAGCTGTTTAACAGATTTTAAACAAGATATATTTGACAACTTTAACTTTTTAAAAGATGTAAAAATAAATTTATATTACAACCTAGAAGATTTAAGCCTAGAAGAAAAGATTGAAAAAATATGGTGTAATATAATATTAACTATAAAAGAAAAAAGCCCTATATGCTTTCCTATTTTTAAAGAGGCGATATTTAATATACAAGATAACATATTAAACATAGATTTAAACAAAAAAGGTGCTTTTATATTTAAGGCTAAAAAGATAGATGACATTATACAAAATGTTATAAAAGATAGATTTAACATTAATATGTTTGTAAAATTTAACGATAAAAATGCTATAAGCCAAGATAAAGAAGAAAAGCAAGACGAACTTAACAAGCTTATAGCTAAAGCTTTAGAAAATACAGAGCCTGTAAAAACTTATGAACAAGAAACCCAAAGTAATAATCAAGAAATAAATAAATTTAGAAGGGTAAAAAGGTTATCCTTAAAAATAAAAGAAAACATAGAAGATGATATAAGCGTAATAAAAGACTCTGTAAATGATGGTGAGCTAATAACTATAAAAGGGAAAATATTTGGCATAGATATAACAGAAACTAAAAAGGGTAAATATATTGTAAAAGTTGATATAACAGATATGACAGACTCTGTTAGCTTTAAATTTTTCACAGAGCCTGAAGATTTTAAAGAAGATTATGAAAGCATTATAAAAAAGGGTAATTTTGTTATAGTAAAAGGTGAAATAAGATATGATGAATATATGAAAGAGCTTATATTAGCCCCTATTGAAATTTGCCTTACAAACCCACCTGAGCCTAAAATGGATAATAGCCAAGAAAAAAGGGTGGAGCTACATTTACATACACAAATGAGCAAAATGGACGCGGTAACACCTGTTAAAGATATGATAAAAAGAGCAAGCGATTGGGGGCATAAGGCTATAGCTATAACAGACCACGGGGTAGTGCAGGCTTTCCCTGATGCTATGGATATGGCAAGAAAGCTTGGTATAAAAGTTTTATATGGTGTTGAGGCTTATCTTGTAGATGATTTATCTAGTGTTGTAGAGCATAGCAAAAATCAAAATTTGTTAGATGAATATGTAATATTTGACTTAGAAACAACAGGGCTTAACAGAGAATATAACAAAATAATAGAAATAGGTGCAGTTAAGGTTAAAAATGGAGAAATAATAGACAGATTTTCTACCTTTGTAAACCCTAACGAAAAGCTAAATAATGACATTATAGAGCTTACAAAAATAACAGATGATATGTTAACAGATGCACCTCATGAAAATGAAATTTTGCCTAAATTTTTTGAGTTTTTTGGAGATAGTGTATTAGTTGCACATAATGCTAAATTTGATATGGGGTTTATTAAAAAATGGGCAGAAAGAAACAATAGGGTAGTAGAAAATACTGTTTTAGATACAGTAGGTTTATCAAGGACCATATTTCCAGATATGGCAAAGCATACCCTTAATGTTATAGCTAAAAAATTAGATATATCTTTAGAAAATCACCATAGAGCCGTAGATGATGCCGAGGCTACTGCCCATATATTTATAAAGTTTTGTGAAATATTACAAAATGAATACAACGTTAATAATCTTGACGGGGTAAACGAGCTTGCAAGAACTAACATAGATGTAAAAAAATTAAGACCTAACCACGCTATAATTTTTGTGAAAAACCAAAAGGGCTTAAGAAATTTATATGAGCTAATATCTAAATCTAATTTAGAATATTTCTTTAGAGACCCAAGGATACCAAAAAGTGAGTTTTTAAAGCTAAAAGAAGGTCTTATAATAGGTACTGCTTGTGAGGCAGGGGAGTTTTATCAAGCAGTTTTAAACAATGCTGATGAAGATGAAATAGAAAAACTAGCTAATTTTTATGATTATTTTGAAATACAGCCTATAGCTAATAATAAGTTTTTAATAGAAAATGAAAAAGTATCTAACATTAATAACGAAGAAGATTTACAAAATATAAACAAAAAAATTATAGCATATGGCAAAAAATATAATAAGCCTGTAGTTGCTACTTGTGATGTACATTTTTTAGATGAGCAAGATAGCTATTTTAGAAAAATAATAATGGCATCTAAAGGTTTTAAAGATGCAGATAACCAACCACCTTTATATTTTAGAACAACAGAAGAAATGCTTAATGAGTTTGCTTATTTAGGAGAAGATTTAGCCTATGAGGTTGTAGTTAAAAATACGAACCTTATAGCAGATATGATAGAAGAGGTATTACCTATACCAGATGGCACTTTTCCTCCAGAAATAGAGGGTTCAGACAAGGAGCTTACAGAAATAACAATGACAAAGGCAAAAAGCATATATGGAGAAGAGCTACCTAAAATTGTTAAGGATAGGCTAGAAAGAGAGCTTAATTCTATTATAAAAAATGGGTTTGCTGTGCTATATATAATTGCTCAAAAAATAGTTTGGAACTCTAACGACAATGGTTATATTGTAGGTTCTAGGGGGTCTGTTGGTTCATCTTTTGCAGCCACTATGGCAGGGATAACAGAGGTAAACCCGCTATCGCCTCATTATTTTTGTAAAAACTGTAAATATTCCGATTTTGATTCGGAAGATGTTCTAGCTTATGCAGGTAATTCGGGCTGGGACTTACCAGATAAACAATGTCCTGTATGTGGCACAATGCTATCAAAAGATGGCCACGATATACCTTTTGAAACTTTCCTAGGTTTTGAAGGAGATAAAGAGCCTGATATAGACTTAAACTTTTCGGGGGAATTTCAAGCACAAGCACATCAATATACAGAGGAACTTTTTGGCACAGGATTTGTTTTTAAAGCAGGAACGATAGGTACTCTTGCCGATAAAACAGCCTATGGATATGTAAAAAAATATGCTGATGAAAGAAATATGCACATAAGAGGGGCAGAAATAAACAGGCTTGTAGATGGTTGTGTTGGTATAAAAAGAACAACAGGGCAACACCCTGGAGGGCTTATGGTTGTTCCTAATACAAAAAGTATATACGATTTTTGCCCTGTACAACACCCAGCAGATGACCCTACATCTAACGTTATAACAACTCATTTTGATTATCACTCTATAAGTGGCCGTATACTAAAGCTAGATTTACTAGGACACGACGTACCAACCATTTTACGT
The DNA here is from genome assembly GCA_944381435.1 of uncultured Clostridia bacterium. Lineage (GTDB taxonomy): Bacteria > Bacillota > Clostridia > Lachnospirales > CAG-274 > Tyzzerella. The sequence continues at coordinate 15,144 of CALWLD010000027.1, read as the reverse complement.
ATGTTAAAAGATTTTACAGGTTTTGACCCGTTAAACACACCTATGGACGATAAAGCTACAATGTCTTTGTTTACATCTCCTAATGCTTTAGGATTAAGCGTAGAAGATATAGACTGTGATACAGGCTCTTTAGGTCTTCCCGAATTTGGTACACCTTTTGTTATACAAATGCTTATGGACACAAAGCCTAATAGTTTTTCTGATTTAGTTAAAATATCTGGTCTTTCTCACGGTACAGATGTTTGGTTTAACAATGCACAAGAATTAATAAAAAATAATGTGGCAACTCTTAAAGAAGTTATACCAACAAGGGACGACATTATGGTTTATCTTATTTTAAAAGGTGTAGAAAATAAGCTTGCTTTTACAATAATGGAATCTGTAAGAAAGGGTAAAGGCTTAACACCTGAGTTTGAACAGGCTATGATAGATAAAAATGTGCCAGATTGGTACATAGAGTCTTGTAAAAGGATAAAATATATGTTCCCTAAAGGACACGCTGTAGCCTATGTTACTAATGCCTTTAGAATGGGTTATTTTAAAATAAATTACCCTTATGCTTTTTATGCTAGTTTATTTTCTGTTAAGGTGGAAGATTTTGATTATGACTTAATGTGCTTTGGGTTAGATAAAGTACAAGAGGCTATAAAAGAAATACAAGCACTAGGAAAAGGAGCGACAACTAAAGAAAAAACAAAACTTGTTGTTTTAGAGCTTGTAAGAGAAATGTATAAAAGAGGTCTTAAATTTACTAAAATGGATTTATATAAATCTAAAGGTTTTAAATTTGACGTTACAGAAGAGGGACTTTTACCACCTTTATTTTGTGTACAAGGGCTTGGGGAACAGGCAACACAAAATATAATAGATGCTAGAGAAAATGGTGAGTTTGATACAATAGAAAACCTAGTTGAGCGAACAAAAATTAGTAAAACTGTTGTAGAAATATTAAAACAAAACGGTGTTTTACAGGGGATACCAGATACTAATCAACTTACATTATTTTAAGGAGGTAAACTATGAAATACATTGGGATAATATCTGCTATGTGGCTAGAAATAGAAAATATACATAGCAAAATGGAAGAAGTTGAGGAAATAATATACCTAGGTATAAAATTTTATAAAGGAAAAATTAATGATAAAAATGTTATTTTAACTTCTTGTGGTATAGGCAAAGTTAATTCTGCCATATTAACACAAATAATGATTGATAAATTTGATATATGGTGTATTATACATACAGGCATAGCAGGTAGTATGGATAACAATGTAAAGCATACAGATGTTGTTGTTGCAGATAGACTTACTTATTATGATGTAAGAAAAGAGCAAATGAAAAATTGCTTTCCATATCAGGAAATATTTTATACAGATGAAAAATTAACAAGGTTATTATTAGATAATACGGAAGGAAATAAGAAAAAAGGACTTATAATAACAGGTGATGATTTTATCTGTGATGATAATAAAAAAGAAAAATTAAAAGAAAAATATAAAGATGCTCTTTGTGTTGATATGGAAAGTTGCGCTATTGTAAATACGGCATTTATTAATAATATACCTATTGGAGTTATACGTTGTATTTCTGATTTGGCTAATAGCTCTTCAAATTTAGATTATAAGAAGTTTGAAAAAATAGCTGCTAACAAAGCAAGTGACATTGTTATAAAAACCATATCTAAAATTTAAAAGTATGATTATATGTAAATATTTGATATAAAAAATAACAAATATGTATTAGAAAAATATATTTGTTAACTTATAATATATATAATAAGTTTTGTTAAAATATGTTAATTATATATATTGCAATTACTTTTCTATAATGATATTATATAATTGTAATACTTTTAGAAAAGGAGAAATAATATGTTAAAAAAATTATTGTCTATTTTAACAATGTCGGCTGTATTAGCTACATCTTTTAATTTTAGTGTTTTTGCAAATACTAATAAAAACGACGAAGTAACTATACAGTTATTAGCTACAAGCGATATTCATAACAAATTTTACCCTTATGAATATGCAACAAATGAGGAAAGCAAATCTGGTAGTTTAGCACAGATAGCAACAGCTATAAACGAGCTAAAAACAGATAACACTATCATAATTGATGCAGGAGATACTATACAAGATAACTATTCAGAATTATTTTTAAATGATGAAATAGTTCCTATGATTGCAGGTATGAATGCCATTGGCTATGATGCTTGGGTTTTAGGTAACCACGAGTTTAACTATGGTATGGAATTTTTAAACAAAGTTATGAAAACAAGCAAAGCTAAGGTTTTATCTGGTAATGTTTATAACCCAGATAAAACACGCCTTGCAGATAGCTATACAATAATAGAAAAAAATGGTGTTAAAGTTGGTATAATTGGTATGGTTACACCTAACATAGTAAAATGGGACGCAGAAAAGCTTGAAGGTTACAACGTTACAGACCCATTAGAAGAAATTAACAAAGCTATTGATGAGCTTGAAGGTAAGGTAGATGTAATAGTTTCTGTTAACCATATGGGCGAAGGAAATGAATATGACGTTAAAAACTCTGGTGTAGATGATATAGCTAATAATGTAAAAGGTGTAGATGCTATAGTAGCAGCACACGCTCATACACAAGTTAATAAAGTAGTAAATGGTATGCCTGTAGTTGAAAACAAAAGCAGTGGTGCAACAATAGCTCAAATTAATATAACACTTAAAAAAGATGCTAAAGGTGAATACCAAGTAACAAATAAAGAAGCTAATATTATAGATGTATCTAAATATGAGCCAGATGAAAAAATTTTAAAAGAATTAGAAAGCTATGATAAAAGAGCAAAAGAAGATGCAAACACTGTAATAGGTAAATTAGAAGGTGGCGACCTTGCACCTAAAAATGAAATAAACGATATAGCACAAGGCTATATACAAGATACTGCTCTTGTAGATTTAGTAAATGAAGTTCAATTATATTACACAGGTGCTGATGTTTCTGCTGCTGCATTATTTAGTGCAAAAGCTAATATGTATGAAGGGGATATTAAGAAAAGTGATACTTCTTTAATATATAAATTCCCTAATACATTATATGTTTTTGAAATGAACGGCAAACAACTTAAACAATATATGGAATGGTCTGCATCTTTCTTTAACCAATATAAAGATGGAGATTTAACTATATCTTTTAATCCTGAAATTCCAGGTTATTTATATGATATGTTTGCTGGTGTAAACTATGATATTAACATAGCTAAAGAACCAGGTAACAGGATAGAAAATCTTACTAAAAAAGATGGCACACCTGTTAAAGATGATGATATATTTAAAGTGGTTGTTAATAACTATAGAGCTAACAGCCAAATTTTATCAGATGTTATATATAAAAATGGGGATAATCCTAAACTTTTAGAAATAGATGTTAGAGGCGATTTAGGTGGTGTTCGTGAGCTTATTGCAGATTATATCCAAAATGTTAAAAAAGGTAAAATTACACCTAATGTAGATAACAACTGGAAAATAGTTGGTAATGATTGGAATGAAGAACTACATAAAAAAGCAGTAGAACAAATTAATTCTGGTGAAATTAAGTTAGAAAAATATAATAGCAAAACTATAACAGAAAATGATTTAAAAAATACAGGCAACAAAACAGAAAATAAAAATGTTAAGCTTGTTTATAAAAAAGAAATGAAAGCTTCTTAATATAAAAACCATCAGCTTTGCTGATGGTTTTTAATTATTTTTTATTAATATATCTTTCCAATCTTTAGAAAATCCTATTAACTCTAGCTCTATGTATTGTTCATATTCTATTATAAGCATATCTAAAGTAGGTATTATATGGTTATTCCATTCTTGCTTATCTAGAACCAAAAACTTCATAATATGAAATATATCAAATATTCTATATGTAATTATATTACATTGGTGGTTTACCTTACAATTTGCAGGGGTTTTTTGTAATTTAAAATTATACATACGCATATAATGGGCTACCAAGTTTCTTGTATATACTATATTTTCAATCCAACTAGATAACTGATTTACACCTGTTTTATATTCTTTTGCTACCATTTTTTGAATAGATGTGCTAATATTGCTATAAAGGCTATTTATCATACCCATAGTGAATACATTAATACATATACATATAGGGAGCTTGTTGCTATATTCCTTCATATAATATTCTATAAACTCTATCTTTTTATCTTTTTGTAAAAGCCTTTTTAAATTACTCATTAACATTTTATGCTCTCTTGTATCTTTAAAATTGGTAGCATCTAAATACCCAAGATGACCTAACTCTGTATTTATAGCATAAGCTATTTTTGTTTTTAAGGTGTTTTCTATTATTTCAAGAATATATAGTAATATATTTCTTAATCTTTTATCAAATAAATATATTTTGTATATATTGTTAAAATTTATTTCGTTGTTATAATAAGTTTCTTTATTATTAAAATTTGGTATATATCCAATAAACGTATAATAGCTTAAATTAGACAAAATTTCTCTGGCTTCTAGCCTATCCTCTATATATATACCTTTAGCTAATAACATTTCTATCTGATTTTTGTAAATATCTTCTTGTTTAGACATAAAATACCTCATATAAAAAAACAACCCTATCATGGTACGCTTGATAACAGAGGCGTGATGGGGTCTAAATCTCACTTGTAAAATAATTAATACCAACAAAAATTATAAGTATTAATTATTTTACAAGATTAAGATAGCTTATCTATCTTTTCAATTATATTATAGTACTTTTGTATTGTTTTGTCAATTAGGCTTTTGCACTAAAACTACTTATTTTTATATCATTTTTTTGTGACATATTTTTATTTAAAGCACTGTTATATAATGAAAAGCTTTCATCTAAATCTTTAAAAGAAAGCTCTTTTAAGATTAATTTTTTAGATTTTAAATATTCAATTAAAAGAAGGGTATTTTCTTTAATAAGATTTTTGGCGCTTTCCTTTTCTAACCTAAACTGACAGCTAATATCGTTATTATTTTTATAAATATAAGCATCTAGCTTTCCTAAATATGCCAAATTTAAAGATAACAAAACAGAACCACTATTATTTTTATTAGCTATATTTTTATTTTTTTTATTGGAAAATATAAAAAGTTCAGCAGTTGTAGAAAAATTGTTAATATTTAAAGGGATTTGCAAAAACATACTATCTTTTAAGCTAGACATAAAATCTATATTTTTAGATAGATTTTCTACATTTTTATTTAATATTTCTGAGTTGCTATCGTTTATATTTTGTAGGTTATCTTTTATATTTTTTGTTATTGTAGCTAAATCTGTGAAAAAATCTTCTAAATCTTTGTTAGAAGTATCTTCTATATTAAAATATTTAATTTTATCTTGTATAACTTTTGCGTTATCTATAAAATTTTTAAGTTTTAAGTTTATATCTTTATCACTTTTTATAATGTTAAATATTTCTTTTTCTAGGGATAAAAAGTTTTCTTTATTTACAAAATTTTTAATATATTCAAAATCTTTAATAGGTGTTTTTTCTATAGGTATGTTATTTATTAAGTTTTCTATAGTGTTTAATTTGTTAGGTTTAACAATTAGGTTATCGTTAAATAGAAAATCTATTACTTTATCTAATACCATAGGTTTAGATAAATTTTGGTTTAAAATATCTTTATTTTCAGTTACAATTTTATCTAAAATTTCATTTATATTTTTGTAATTTATGTTTCCATCAACTTTAGTATTATTTATTATTTTATTAAGTATTTCTAATTTTATATTTTTTATGTTATCACTTTCGTTATTTACTAATTGCTCTAAATTTGTGTTATTAAATATAGTTTTCGATGAAAGTTTATCATCTTCTATATTTTCTAAATTATTTAAAAGATTTTCTATTTGAGAGTCTAAACTTATATCCTTTGATATAAATTTTTCTAGTTGTTTAAATGTATTTATATTAGGAGTTATGTTATTTTCTATAAATAATAAAGCTTTTTCTAAAGGAAAATTTTTAAAAGATTTCAGGGTATTAGATACTAACTGTATATTATCTTTATTTACAGATATACCATTTTTTATTAATAGATTTATTAAATCTAAATTTTCTTTATTTATAGGTAGATTAAAACTAGATAATAGCAATTTTAATTCTTCTTTAGTTGTTAATAAATTAAAACTATTTGGATTGTTATATTTGAAACTATTGTCTGCATTTTCTGCATTTTCTGTTTCTGTATTTTCTATACTTTCTATATCTAAATTTATATTTTTAGAAAGATTGTTATATAAAAGATTGTTTAATAAATTTTGGCTATTAATATTCAAAATATCACCTCCTAACCTATATAATTTAATATCGGTATATATACATAAAATATTTACAAAAAAAGTTTTAAAAAAATTAAAATTAAGGTTGAAAAAATCTAAAAAATATATTAAAATTATAAAAAGTGGTTTAAAATGGTTTAAAAGTGGTAAAAAGTGGTAAAAGGTTGGTGAGATAATATGTTTATGGGCGAATATCAGCATAATGTTGATGCTAAAGGCAGAGCCATAATCCCTGCTAAGTTTCGTGATGAACTTGGACAAACATTTATCCTTACCAAAGGGCTAGATAAATGCCTTGTTATTTACACTATGGAAGAATGGAAGGCTTTTGAAGAAAAAATGAAGCAATTTCCTACCACAGATGAAGGGGTTAGGCGTTTTTTCCGTTTTCTTTTTTCTGGTGCTTGCGAATGTGAGCCAGATTCTAATGGTAGAATTATAATACCTCAAAACCTTAGAAAACACGCTAACATAAATAAAGAAATTGTTTCTATTGGCGTTGTAAACAAGGTGGAAATATGGAGCAAGGAAAATTGGGAAACATATAACGATGAGGACAACTTTATTGATAATGAATTAGCAGAAAGAATGGCAGAGCTTGGCATATAGGTGGTAATTATGAATTTTGAGCATATATCGGTACTTTTAAATGAATGTATAGAAAGTTTAAACATTAAAAAAAATGGCATTTATGTAGATGGAACAATGGGAGGCGCAGGGCATTCTAGCCATATAGCAAAGGCACTTGATAACACAGGAAGGCTTATATGCATAGACCAAGATATTAATGCTATAAAAACAGGCAAAGAAAGGCTTGCAAGCTTTACTAATGTTACTTTTGTGCATAACAACTTTTCAAACATAAATGATATTTATAAAGAGCTTAATTTACAGGGAATAGACGGAGTTTTGCTAGATTTAGGGGTTTCTTCTCATCAACTAGATGAAGGCTACAGAGGGTTCTCTTATATGCAAGATGCACCTTTGGATATGCGAATGGATATAAGAAAAGAGCTTTCTGCTTATACAGTTGTAAACACTTATAAAAAAGAAGATTTAGCTAGAATTATAATTGAATATGGAGAAGAAAAATGGGCTAAAAGGATAGCAGAATTTATTGAAGCTGAAAGAAAAATAAAGCCTATAGAAACAACATTTGAGCTAGTATCTGTTATTAAAAAAGCTATACCAAAAGGAGCAAGGATAGATGGTCCACACCCTGCTAAAAGAACTTTCCAAGCTATAAGGATAGAGGTAAACAATGAACTTGGAATACTAAAAGATACTATAATAAATATGGCTAATATATTAAATCCTAACGGAAGGCTTGCTATAATAACATTTCATTCTTTAGAAGATAGAATTGTAAAAAACACATTTAAAGAATTAGAAAATCCTTGTATATGCCCTAGAGATTTACCTATATGTGCTTGTGGAAGAAAGCCTTTAGGAAAGGTTATAACAAGAAAGCCTATTTTACCAACAGAAAAAGAACTGGAAGAAAATCATCGCTCGAGAAGTGCAAAACTTAGGGTTTTTGAAAGAAAATAAACAAATGAGGAGAACAAGTGTATGGAATATAGAAGAGGTAGCTATAAATATAATAGCAAATATAACAACTACTATAATCACACATCTGTAGCTCACGATTATGCTCCAGAATATGATTATATACCTAAAAAAAGAAATAGACCTATCAGAAAAATTCAAAAAGAAAGATATGTTAAAGCAGAGCAGGGACTTAAGCTTTTTTCTTTAAAATTTTTCGTTGCTTTAACTATAGTTTCTACATTTATAGTTGGTATTGTATTTATAGAAGCTCTTACAATACAAAAAAAGTTTGAAATAGAAGACTTAACAGCTACATTAAAAGAAATAAATGAAAATAATAAAAACTTAGAAACAGAACTTGCTAAAAATTTAGACTTAGATTATGTAGAAGCTAAAGCTTCATCAGAGCTTGGTATGCAAAAGCCTGCAAGTCATCAAATAGTACATATAAATGTTCCTAAAGAAAGCTATTCTGAAAAAAATAACATACAAACAGATGTAAGCTTATGGGAAAAAATAACTGATATATTTACAGATTAATTTAAAGGGTTGGTTTAATTGAATAGAAATACAAGAAATGTAAAAAATACAAAAAATAAATCTAAAAAGAAGAAAAAATTAAAAAGAAGAGTATTTACTTTAATGTTTTTAGCTACATCTGCCTTGACTTTTGTAGGTGTATTTAGAGTTATGCATATAAAAGCTCAAAGTGGAGAAGAATTTGAAAGAGCAGCTATAGAAAACCAAATGAACAAAGTTACAGATAAAACTATAAATGCTAATAGAGGTAGCATACTAGATAGAAATAATCAACCACTTGCTATAAGCTCTACTGTTTTTAACGTTGCTTTAGATGTAAGAATTTTATCTGAATTAAAACCGGAAGAGGTAAATGAAATATTTTCTCAAGTTTCTGAAGTGTTGCAAATGGATATAAATGAGTTAAATGCTTATTTAATAAAAGATACAAATGGAAAATTAAAACCAGAAAATGACACACATTGGAAAATTATAAAAAAGAAAGTACCTTATGAAACAGGCAAAGAATTAGAGGCTAAAAGACTGACAGGTGTACATTTAGAGGCAGATACTCAAAGAAATTATCCTCAAAATAATACAGCGGCTCAAACAGTTGGATTTATTATGGGGGATAGTAGCTGGGGGCTTGAAAAAGCATATAACGATGTACTTACAGGAACTCCCGGTAGAATACATAGAACTTATGAAAGCAACAATACTGTTGTTACAAACGATATTGAGCCTATAAAAGGGAATGACATTGTTACTACTATAGACCTTACACTTCAACAATATGCAGAAGATATAGTAGAAAATACTTATAAATCTTTATCGCCTAATCATACACCAGAAAATGTATCTTTAATACTTATGAACCCTAAAACAGGTGAGATTTTATCTATGGCACAATATCCAGACTTTAACTTAAATAACCCTAGCGAAATATCACTTTTGGAAGACCCTACATATAAAGCTAATTTTGAAAAATTGTCAGAAGAAGAACAGTTAAAAATACAAAATTCTATATGGAAAAATGTTATGATAACAGATGCCTTTGAGCCAGGCTCTACTTTTAAAGCTATAACTGTTGCATCGGCAGTTGAAGAAGGGTTAGTTAGCTACAACCAAAGCTTTTATTGCTCTGGTAGTAAGAATGTTGCAGATTATACCATAAGATGTCATAAAAGAGATGGACACGGTACACTTACCCTTACAGAAGCTTTAGAAAAATCTTGTAATATGGCTATGCTTGAAATAGCAGAGAAGATGGGAAGAGATACATTTTATAAATATCAAAGAGATTTTGGATATGGGTATAAAACAGGTATAGATTTATATGGAGAGATTAGTGCAGATACTTATGTTTTACCTCCTGAAAAATTAAATGCTACAGAGCTTGCAACAAGTGCTTTTGGGCAAACATTTACTGCTACACCTATACAAATAATAACATCTTTTGCTGCTACCATTAATGGTGGTAACCTTATGAAGCCTTATTTAGTTTCACAAATAATAGATGAAGATGGTAATATTGTAGAAGAAAAAAATCCTGAAGTTGTTAGAAAAGTTATATCTGAAGATACATCAGACTTTTTAAGGGTTGCTATGATAGAAACTTTAGAAGAAGGTGGTACAGGATATAAAGCTAATATTGCAGGATATAAAATAGGGGGGAAAACAGCAACAGCTCAACAAGGTAAACGTTCTGATAATATATATACATTAGGCTTTGCAGCTTATCTTCCAGCAGAAGATCCAGAATACCTTATGTTAGCTACAATTAGCAAACCAAAAGATTATATAGAAGCTGCTCCTGGTACAGTTTCTCCCGTACCTATGGTTAAAGAATTTTCTCAAAAGATAATTGAATATAAAGCTATTGCTCCTTCTAATGAAGATTTGGTAACAAATAAAGATGAAGTGGCTAGTGATAAAGTTATATTAAAAGATTATACCAACCAAAGTTTAAAATCTGTTATAAATAGTCTTAACTCAATGGGATTAGATTTTCAAATTGTTGGTGGAGGAGGAGATACAGTTGTTAAACAAATACCACCTGCTAACACAGCTATTGACAAAAATGGTAAAGTTTTATTATATATAGAAACGAAAGATGAAGGCAAAGAGCTTGTATCTGTTCCTGAAACTAAAGATTTATCTTTAGAAGAAGCTACAAAATTAATAGAAGAATTTGGGTTTGTACCTGAAATTATAGAACAGCCAGAAGAAACAAAAGATAAAGAGATAAAATCTGAAGAAAATATACAAGAAACTCAAGAGCTTATAGAAAAGGTAGAAGATGGACAAAATGAAAATCAATCAACAAAGAAAGTTTTTGAACAAATACCAGAATCTGGTGTTTTCATAGAAAAAGGTAGCACTATAAAAATAAAAGTTAAATAATTTAAAATTATAAATAAACACTGTAGGTTTTACCTATAGTGTTTTTATATGTTTATAAAAATTTTTAAAATTATAATTATTTTATAAATTAAAAATATCTTGAGTTTAAAAGTTAAACATACAATATTTTAAACAAACATAAAAGGCTATAGATAAAATCTATAACCTTTTACATCCATTAAATAAGGACATTATATTATTTTTACTACAACTTTTTTATTTTCATAAGATGCAGCAGATTTTACAACAGTTCTAATAGCTTTAGCTATCTTACCTTGTTTGCCAATAACTTTGCCAACATCATCATCAGATACAGAAAGTTCTAATATAATAACATCATTTTCTGTACGTTCTGTAATTTTGATAGCATCTACATCTTCCACAAGGTTTTTAACTATTACATTTAAGAGTTCCTTCATAAATGTTCCTTCTTTCTAAGGTTAGAAAATTATTCGATAGCACCAGATTTTTTAAGTAAAGCACGAACAGTTTCTGTAGGTTGAGCACCGTTACCTAACCATTTTTTAGCGTTTTCAACATCTACTTTTAAAACAGCAGGTTCTTTAGTAGGGTCATAGTAACCTATTTCATCGATAGCTTTACCGCCTCTAGGTGTTCTAGAATCAGCTACAACTATTCTATAAAAAGGTGCTTTTTTTGCTCCTAATCTTTTTAATCTAATTTTTACCATTTTTTGTTCCTCCTAAAATTTAAAATTTATAAATTATTTATTTGAAAAAAGGAAGATTAAATTTCCCTTTTTTTCCTTTCATCATACCACTCATCATTTTCATAGCATTTTTAGCATTTTCAAAATCTTTAAGAAGCTTATTTACTTCTTGTACGCTTCTTCCAGAACCATTAGCTATACGTTTTTTTCTGCTACCGTTAATAATGTTTGGTTTTTCTCTCTCTTCTTTCGTCATAGAGCTAATGATAGCCTCAACGTGAGAGATTTTTTTGTCATCTAGGTTTACATCATCTAGGTTAACTTTGTTCATACCAGGTAAAGGCATCATATTTAAAATATCTTTTATAGAGCCCATTTTTTTAACCTGTTGCATTTGATTTAAAAAGTCATTTAAATCAAATTCTAAGTTACGCATTTTCTTTTCAAGCTCTAGTACCTCTTTTTCATCATAAACTTGTTGAGCTTTCTCTATTAATGTTAAAACATCACCCATACCAAGAATACGAGATACCATTCTATCAGGGTGAAAGGCCTCTAAATCTTCAAGTTTTTCGCCCATACCAACATATTTGATAGGTTTTTTAGTAACTGCTCTAACAGATAAAGCAGCACCACCACGGGTATCACCATCAAGCTTAGTTATTATAGTACCATCTATGCCTAGCTTTTCATCAAAAGATGATGCAACATTAACAGCATCTTGCCCTGTCATAGCATCTATAACAAGCAATATTTCTTGAGGACGAACTTCTTTTTTTATGTTTTCTAACTCGTCCATAAGCTCTTCGTTTATATGAAGCCTACCAGCAGTGTCTATGATAACTATGTCATTGCCGTTTTGTTTAGCGTGTTCTATAGATGCTTTTGCTATATCAACAGGGTTTTCTTGCCCCATAGAAAAAACAGGTATATTGTATGTTTTTCCTACAACCTCTAACTGTTTTATAGCAGCAGGCCTATATATATCACAGGCTACCAAAAGAGGTTGTTTACCTTGTTTTCTTAAAAGCCCTGCAAGCTTCCCACTTGTTGTAGTTTTACCAGCACCTTGCAAGCCAACCATCATATAAACAGTAGGGGATTTAGATGAGAAAGTTAATATGCTTTGTGTTTTACCAAGAAGGTCTATAAGCTCATCTTTAACTACCTTTATAACTTGTTGCCCAGGGTTTAACCCTTCTAAGATGTCTGTACCTATGGCTTTTTCTGTAACATTTGATATAAACTCTTTAACTATTTTAAAGTTTACGTCTGCCTCTAAAAGAGCAAGCTTTACTTCTCTAAGAGCAGCTTTAACGTCTTTTTCAGAAAGTCTACCTTTTCCAGTAAGATTTTTAAAAACATCTTGTAATTTTGAAGATAAGTTTTCAAAAGCCATTTTTAAGCCTCCTTAATCTAACAGATTGTTTAAATCTTTAGATATATTTTGCAAAGAAGATATATCTTTATCATTTAAATTACCATTAGATATAATATTTTCTATATCTGTAACTATTTTATCAATAATTTTTCTTTGGTTTAAATATTTTTCTACTAAGGAAAGCTTTTCTTCATAATGCAATAATTTTTTTTCTGTTCGTTTAATGTTATCAAGGACAGATTGACGGCTAACGTTATTATCGTATTGAGATGTAATTTCAGATAAGGATAAATCATCAAGATGATAAAGCTCGAAAGCTTCTTTTTGCTTATCTGTTAAAAGCTCGCCGTAAAAATCATATAGCATTGTAAGAAATAAGATTTTATCCATAATACACCTTCCTGAAAAGTTAATATCCTTTACAACAAAATATTCTAAACTATTTTTTATAATCTGTCAAGTATTTTTTACTGACATTTTAAAATTCGTACCTGTTATCTATTTTTCCTAGTTTAACAAGCCTTGCTTGTATTGCTACTGTTGAACGTTTTAAGGTTTTTACTATTTCTTTTTTGCTCATTTTATCATCAAACATTTTACATAAAATTTCTTCTTCATCTACAGTCCAAGGTTTACCTGCATTGTCATATTTTTTGCTATTAGATGCTTTATTTAATTGATTTAACACTGTATAAATAGCTCTTGTAATTTCTATTTGGTTAGCACTATCATCTTTAGGTAATACTTCACCTGTTATTGGGTTTATACCTCCTGCTAGTATTGTTAATATTTCTTTAGCTTTTTCTATATCCATATTTAACTCCTTTGTTAATTTTTTATTTATAATACTATAAAAGTCGATTTTTGTAAATATTAATATATTTGTTTACTTGATATGATAAATATGATATAATTAAAAAAATGTTGAGGTGAAAAATGAATATAATAATAAGAAATGAAGAAGAAAAAGATTATAGAAGGGTAGAGGAAATAGCAAGAGATGCCTTTTGGAATTTGTACTTTCCAGGTTGCCACGAGCATTTTGTTGTTCATAAAATGAGAAACCACAAAGATTTTATAAAAGAGCTTTCTTTCGTGATAGAAGTAGATGGAAGTGTTGAAGGGGCTATTTTTTATACACATTCTAAAGTTATACAAGATAATGGAAAAGAGCTTAAAACTATAAGTTTTGGTCCTGTTTTTATATCTCCTAAATACCATAGAATAGGCCTTGGTAGAAAGATGATAACTCATTCTATAAATGTAGCTAAAAATATGGGATATAGTGCAATTTTAACATTAGGATATCCTTATCATTATGAGCCTTATGGTTTTTTAGGTGGTAAAAAATACAATATATGTATGCCGGATAAAAAGTTTTACAAAGGGTTATTAGCTTTACCTCTTTATGATGGTGCATTAGATAATGTTAAAGGTTATGTTATGTTTTCTGATGTTTTTGATTGTACAGATGAAGATGTTGAAGCATTTGATAAAAGTTTTCCTTTTAAAGAAAAGCTAGTTACAAAAAGCCAAGAAGAATTTGAAATAGCATCTAATATGTTAGATGAATAAGAATTAAAAGTAAATTTAGTAAGTTTTAATAATAAAATTGTAATAGCCTTAATAAAATGTTATATATAAATTTTAAAGGAGAATATTATGAAAAAAATTAAAAATTTACTAAATTTACTTAAATCTAATAATCTTAAGTATTTTGTGCTTTTATCTGCAGTCTGCTTTTCACTTGTAGCTTTTGTTAGACCTATCGTACAAAATAATTTGCAAGCTATATCTGTTAGTACAAAGCCAGAACCAGCTAAAAAAAATCTTCCTATATATTGTGTAGATACCGATGAAAAAAAGGTTGCTATAAGCTTTGATGCCGCTTGGGGTGCAGATGATACAGATGAGCTTTTAACTATCCTTAGAAATAATGATGCTAAAGCTACTTTCTTTCTTTGTGGTTCTTGGGTAGATAAATATCCTGAAGAAGTTAAGAAAATATATGAAGAAGGACACGAAATAGGAAACCATAGTAACACACACCCTCACGGTAGTCAAATAAGCTTAGAACAAAATAAAAATGAAATAATGGAAGTACATAATAAAATTAAAGACCTTGTAGGTTATGAAATGGATTTATATAGACCTCCTTTTGGTGAATATAACGATACAGTTTTACAAGCTGCTAAAGAACTTGACTATCATACAATACAATGGGACATTGAAGTATTAGAAATAAAAATAGAAGTGCTTTAAGCACTCCATTTTTCAAGGTTTTTCTATTTATGATTTTAAATTT
>CALWLD010000026.1 GCA_944381435.1 uncultured Clostridia bacterium | reverse complement strand
AGTTTGTTGCTTAAAATTTAATTTTCTACCTTAGGTAGTCTTTTTTGTGATGTCTGTATAAATTGGTGCAGTTCAAATTATAAAAGCCTTCAATATACTCAAAAAGAGAAAGCTCTAAATCATTTTTATTAGAGAAAGATTTACGATTAAGCTCTTCAAGTTTTAAAAACTTAAAAAAGCTTTCCGCAACAGCATTATCATAAGGACAGCTAGGTTTATATATGATTTGAACTATTACTAATATTTATACTATTAATAATAGATTAAAAGGTTTAATAGTAGATATTTTAGGTAAATTCATAGATTTTAAAAGTCTATAAGTACGCTCAACACTAATATTAATGCCATATTCAGCCTTAAGTAAATAATTAATTTTATAAACACCTAAACGCTTTTTAGAAGAAAAATAAATATATAAAATAGAAGATTTAATTTTTTGATTTTCTAAAGAACAATTAGAAGGTTTAGAGTTGAAATGCTTGTAATAAGAGCTACGATTAACATTTAAAATTATACATAAAGTTTTAATAGAATGCTGAAAACAAAGACTATGAACAGCATCTAATCTCTGTTTGAGGGAGGGGGAATATGGCAATGGCTTTTTTATATTAAGTTTTTCTCTTCAAGAAGAGCATTACGTTTTTGTAATTTATAAATTTGTTTAGCAGAAAGAATAGTACTATCGTCAATTTTAACTTCAGAAAATTGCTTTATTAATTTAGCAATAGCATTAAGAGAAACACCATATTCACAGCTAAGTTCAGCCTGAGACTTACCATTTTAATATAAAGATACAATACTTTTTTTAATTCTATATCATATTTTGACAAAAAACAACTCATTTTTATTGTATAATTTATCACAACACAAAAATGTATTTTGTATCTACTTATTTAGGATAGCACTATGATATTTTTGTATTAAGAATAATTAAAGAGTAAAAATAAAATTGATTTAAGTTATTTATATTATATATTGACATATTATAAATATAGTTATATAATCAACTTACAATATGTGCTCGAGCAGATTAAATATATTATTAAAAAATATACTTATATTTATAGGATATTTTAACGGAGTTGTTTATATGTCAGTAACAATAAAAAAGATTGCAGAAATTAGTGGTGTATCTAGAGGTACAGTTGATAGAGTGTTAAATAATAGAGGAAAAGTAAATCCTAAGACAGAACAAAAGGTTAAAGAATGTGCTGAAAAACTAGGTTATAAACCTAATCTAGCTGGTAAGGCTTTAGCTGCTAAAAAGAAAAATCATATAGTTGGGATAATATTAC
The DNA here is from genome assembly GCA_944381435.1 of uncultured Clostridia bacterium. Taxonomy (GTDB): domain Bacteria; phylum Bacillota; class Clostridia; order Lachnospirales; family CAG-274; genus Tyzzerella. The sequence goes on along the minus strand of CALWLD010000026.1, from coordinate 31,498 downwards.
CATCTGATGGTAACCCATTTTTTAATGATATAATAAAAGGTATTGAAAGCTTTATTGATATTTATGAACAGTATGGAATAAAAATAATATTAAAAACTATGAAAGGATATAATATAAAAAAACAATTAAAACTTATAGAAAGTTTTGAAAATAATATTTCTGGATTAATTTTAACGCCTATAGATACAGATATTATTAGAGAAAAGATAAATTTTTTAGAAGAAAAAGGAATAGGTGTTATAACTTTAAATACAGATATAAAAAATAGCAAACGTTTTTCATATATAGGTACTGACTATTATAAAGGTGGTCAAATAGCTAGTGGAATAGTTAAACTTATTAATTCAGTAGGTTATATAGGTATTGTTCAAGGTTCTAATAAAATATATGGACATAATCAAAGAGTGTTAGGATTTAAAGAAGAACTAGAAAAAGATAATAAGGTTATTATAAAAGAAATTTTTGAAACAGATGATGATGATATTACCTCTTATGATAAAACTATAAAAATGCTAGAAAATGATAAATCTATTAATACAATATTTGTTGTGGCAGGTGGTGTATATGGTGTATGTAGAGCTATTATTAAATTAAATAGAAAAGATATACAAATAGTTTGTTTTGATGAAGTACCTACAACAATAGAAATGTTAAAACAAAATATTATAAAAGCAACTATATCTCAACAGCCTAGATTACAGGGTGAAAAAGCTATGGAAATTATGTTTAATTATCTTATAAAAGGTGAAAAGCCACAAAATGATTGTTATATAATAGAAAATCAAATAAAAATAAAACAAAATTTTTAAAATATAAAGTAGAAAAAATTATGAGTGAAATTTTTAAAGTAATAAAAAATAAAATATGAAGGTAAAGAAAGTAAAAATCCATTAGGTTTTAAATACTACGATGTTAATAAAGTTATTTATGGTAAAAATATGAAACAACATTTATCTTTTGATATGGTATGGTTTCATAACTTATGTGCAGAAGGTGTTGATATATTTGAGCAGGTACAGCAGATAAAAGTTTTGGAATAATAAAAAATATACTATAGAACATACAAAAGGTAAAGTTGATGCTGGTTTTGAATTTATGTCTAAACTCGGTATAGAATATTTTTGTTTTAATGATGTAAATATTGTACCAGAAGCTGATACAATAGAAGAAACTGAAAAAATATTTGATGAAATTACAGACTATATTAAAGAAAAAATGGATGAAACAGGTATAAGATGTTTATGGAGTACTGCCAATATGTTTTCTAATACTAAGTTTATGAATGGAGTAGGAAGTTCAAATTAAAAATATTTTAGATACTGTTGTAAAACTTTGTGGAAAAGGTTATGAAACACTTTTAAATACAAATATGAAACTAGAACAAGAAAATATTGCAAAACTTATGAAAATGGCAGTTGATTATGGGAAAAAATCGGTTTTGAAGGTGATTCATTTATTGAACCAAAATCAAAAGAACCAATGAAACATCAATATGATTTTTATGTTGCTACATCAATAAGTTTTTAAAACAATATGGACTTGATAAAGACTTTAAATTAAATATAGAAACAAATTATGTAACATAAGAAGAACATACTTTTCAACACTATTTAAGAGTTGATATTATTAATGGTATGTTTGGCTCAATAGATGCAAATCAAAGAGATAACTTTTTAGGTTGGGATACTGAGCAGTTTCATTTAAATGTTTACGAAACTACTATGTGTATTTATGAAGTATTAAAATGTGGTGATATGAAAAAAACTTTACATAAATTAGATATTGATATTAACTTATTCTATATTAAAGAAATGGCATTATAATACTACCTATGTTAAATGACAACTTTATAGTTGATTTTAATTCTATAATAGAAATATATCAATAATGTATAAAAATAACAAATATACAATTAGTTTTTATTCCTTATATTAACAAGCTAATTTATAGTTATTAATATTCATAGCTATAAATTGGCTTGTTAATATAAGGAATATATTTTTGTAATTATCAAAATTAAAAGTATTAATTATAAAAATTATACATATAATTAAAAAGTCAAATTTACTAAAATTTAATCAAATGATTTATACAATATTATAGATTGACATATTAAAAATATAGATATATAATTACACTATAAATGTGCTCGAGCAAACAACTCTTTGTTAATGAGTATTTTATAGCTAAAATTACACCATAATTTTATATAATAATAAAAAATTTCTAAAAAATTATGAAGGTGCTAAAAATTAAGGTATATCATAATAAAAAATAACATATTAATTGTTATAAAAATTCACATCGATTCAAATAGTATCTTTTAAAATAGTAATGTATTTTTATTATATAATAAATAACAAACCAATAATATTAGAACTATGAAAAATTATAATATAAAAATACAATTAAAACTTATAAATTTTTAATCAAAAAATATTATATAAAGTAAACTAGTTTTAATTGCTTAATAAAATACTTTATAAATAATATCATAGTTAATTTTATTAAATTAAATATTATATACATTATTAAAAGGAGAGAGATGTATTATGAAAAAAAAATTAATTAAAAAAACATCTATGTTTTTATCAGTTTTGCTTATGACACAAGCTTTATTAACAGGTTGTGGTTCAAATAATTCAAGCGGTACTAATGTAGATGAAAATGGTAAAGCTGTATTAGAAGTAGATGAAAATGGTAAAGTAAATGGCATAATGAATGCTGAAGGATTACCGATTGTAGACAATAAAGGAGATTATACATTTTCTATTTTTGTAGATAACTCTACACCTTTAGAAGGTCAATTTGTTTGGTCAATGTTAGAAGAACAAACAAATGTACAGGTTGATGTTAAAAGTTATGCTTACGAAATTGCTCAAGAAAAATATGGTTTAGCGTTAAGCTCTGGTGATTATACAGATGTTATAGGTGGCTGGTGTTTATCATCTAATGACATTTTAACATATGGTGTTGATATGGGGATATTTATACCCCTTGAAGATTATTTTGAAAAGTTTGCACCAAATATTATGGAACTTTTAGAAATGCCTGGTGTTAGAGAAACAATGACTGCTCCAGATGGACATATTTATGCTATACCTTATGTAATAGATGCACCTAAAGTAGACTTTAGCCCATATATTAATAAAAAATGGTTAGATACATTAGGTTTAGAAATGCCTACTAATACAGAAGAATTTAGAGAAGTTCTTCGTGCATTTAAAACACAAGACCCTAATGGAAATGGTAAAGCAGATGAGATACCATTTTCATCTGACCCTAATAATAGAAAATTAGGTTACCTTTGTGGTTGGTTTGGTTTACCAATAGAAAGTGATGGTTTTACTATGATAGATGGTAAGCTAGAATTTGGTGCTAATAGAGAAGAATATAAAATGATGATAGAATATATGGCAAGTTTAAATGCAGAAGGTTTACTTGACCCAGAATTTTTTACACAAGATTTAGCAACTTGGAAAGGTAAAGGTAACCAAGATTTATATGGTGCATCTATAGCTTATGGTAGTGGAGATTTTAAACCATTCCAAGCTGGCCAAAAACCTGATTATGAGCCTTTACCAGTGTTATCAAGTCCACAATGTAGTGAACCAAAATGGTTAGCAGATTCTTATGGTATATCTACTTTAAAAAATCAAGTAGTAATTACAGATAAAGCTAAAAATCCAGAGATAATTGTTAGATGGTGGGATAATTTATATGAAACAGATAATTCATTCCAAGCTTTAAATGGTCCATTTGATATTACTTGTGAAAAATTAGGTGAAAAACACTATAAAGTATTTGATAGATCAAAATTAGACCCTGAAGTAGATGAAAAATATAGTTGGGCTAATATCTTCTGTCAGTCTTTACCTAAAAATGTACTTAAACAAAATATAACTGTAGAAGAAGTTAATCCTGCATATCCAGAAAAAGAAATAGTTGATGAACTTTATGAGCCATATTTTGTAGGTAATGATGGTAATGGAAATTATACTGTTACACCAGATTATTGGATAGACCCAGAAAATGCTGCTAAATTATCAGAATATAAAGTTTCTATAACAGATTATATCAATCAAAAAACAGCACAATGGATAAGTGGTCAAGCAGATGTAAATGCAGAATGGGACGAATATTGTGCTCAATTAGATAAATTAGGTTTACAAGAATATATTAAAATTCGTCAAGAAGCTTTAAAACAAAAATAATTTAAAATTTAGAGGTTTTTTCTTATTTCAAAATAAAAATATATATTCTTTTATAAAATTGAAATAAGAAAAAATCTTATTTTATATAATAAGGAAAGGGAAGTGTTTTAATGTATTTTATAGATAAAAGGATAGGAATTATATGTCAACAATTAAAAAGTTTAATTGATAAGAAAAAATATGATGTATACAATGTTAAATATAAAAAAGGTTCTTTTATTACTCCACAAGAAGTAGATAATAATGAGCAACAATGGATAGCTTTTGACCATAAAAAAGATCATTGGTATGGTCCAGATGGTTATTATTGGTTTAGAGCTAGTTATACAGTGCCTAAAGAACTTGAAGGAAAACCTATTATTGTACATATTAAAACTCAAATAGAGCATTGGGATGATGGGCAAAATCCACAATTTTTACTATTTGTAAATGGTGAAGCTAAACAGGGATTAGATATGAACCATAGACGAGTTTTATTAACAGAATGTGCTAAAGAAGGTGAAATTTATACTTTTGATTTACAATCTTATACAGGTACTCTATATTCAGAGTTTACATTAATTTTTGAAATAATAGAAATAGATAGAAAAATAGAAAAATTATATTATGATATAAGAACACCTTATGCTGCATTTGATAGATTTGATAAAGAAAGTAAGGCTAAGATACAAATAGAAAAAGTCTTAAATGATACAATAAATTTAATAGATTTAAGAAATTCTTATTCAGAAGAGTTTTATAAATCTATTGAAGAAGCTATAAATTATATAAATGTAGAACTTTATGAAAAAATGACTGGTTATGATGATGTAATAGCTACTTGTATAGGACATACACATATAGATGTTGCTTGGCTTTGGACAACAGACCAAACAAAACAAAAAGTATGCAGAAGTTTTGCTACTGTTCTAAAACTTATGGAAGAATATCCTAATTATAAATTTATATCAAGTCAACCACAATTATATAAATATGTTAAAGAAAGACACCCAGATTTATATGATAAAATTAAAAAATATGTAAAAGAGGGTAGATGGGAAACAGAAGGTGGTATGTGGGTAGAAGCAGACTGTAACTTAACTTCTGGTGAATCTTTAGTTAGACAATTTATGTATGGAAAAAGATTTTTTAAAGAAGAATTTGGTGTAGATAATCGTATTTTATGGTTACCTGATGTTTTTGGATATTCTGGAGCATTACCTCAAATAATGAAAAAATCTGGTATTGATTATTTTATGACAACAAAATTAGCTTGGAACCAAATTAATAAAATACCTAATGATACAATGATTTGGCGAGGCATTGATGGCTCTGAAATTTTAACTCATTTTATAACAACTTTAGGTGTAGGACAAAAAGAAGAAGACTTTTTCACTACATATAATGGTATGTTACACCCTGATGCTCTTATAGGTGGTTGGAAAAGGTATCAAAACAAAGATATAAATAATGATATTCTTGTATGTTATGGTTATGGAGATGGTGGTGGTGGACCTACTGCTGATATGTTAGAAATGTCTAAGCGTATGGAAAAAGGTATTGAAGGTATTCCAAAAGTACGCCAAGAGTTTGCTCTTAAATATTTTGATGAGTTAAAAGAAAGGGTAAAAGATAACAATAGATTACCTTTATGGGAAGGTGAATTTTATTTTGAATATCATAGAGGAACATATACTTCTATGGGAAGAAATAAACGTTCAAATAGAAAATGTGAGCAAATGTTAATGGATTTAGAGTTTTTAAATGTATTGACAGGTAAACACAATAAACAAGAACTAGATGAAATTTGGGAAAATGTTTTATTAAATCAATTTCACGATATTTTACCTGGTACTTCTATAAAAGAAGTATATGATATGACAAAAGAACAATATGATAAAATAGAAAAAAGATTAAAAGAATTAATAAATGAACGTTTATTAGAATTATCTGGTAAAGGTGATTATGTAACTATTTATAATACTTTAGGTTTTGATAGAAATGATATAGTAGAGTTTGAAAAATGTAATAAAAACGGGTTAAAAGATGAAGATGGCAATATTTATCCTATACAAAATACAGAAAATAGCTCAATTGCATATGTTGAAAATATTAAATCTAAAGGTAGCAAATGTTTTGAACTTGTGGATATTGTTACACCTAAATGCAACTTTATATTAGATGGTAACAACTTAGAAACACCTTTTTATAATGTAAAATTTGATGACAAAGGCTTTATTACAAGTATTTACGATAAAGAAAATGATAGACAAGTTTTACAAGAAAATGCTAAAGCTAACTTAATGCGTATGTATGAAGATAAACCTATGGCTTATAGTAACTGGGATATAGATATGTATTATACAGAAAAATATTGGGATGTAGACAACATTGTATCTATAGAATGGACAGAAATAGGAACAGTTAGAGCAACATTAAAAATTGAAAGAAATATAAGCAAATCTAAAATAATACAAAATATACATTTTTATAATGATATTAGAAGGATAGATTTTGAAACTTATGTAGATTGGAAAGACAAAGAACATTTATTAAAAGTGCATTTCCCTGTTTTAGTACATACAGATGAAGCTACTTTTGATATACAATTTGGTAACCTTACAAGAAAAACACACACTAACACAAGTTGGGACAAAGCTAGGTTTGAAAGTTGTGGGCAAAAATGGATAGATTTATCAGAAGGACATTATGGTGTAAGTTTATTAAATGATTGTAAATATGGACATTCTATAAAAGATGGCAATATAGGATTAACATTAATAAAATCTGGTACACAACCATTTAAAGAAACTGACCAAGAAGAGCATTTCTTTACTTACTCATTATATCCACATAATGAAAAATGGTATAATGCAAATACTGTTAATGAAGCATACAAATTAAACCAGAAAGCTTATGCTATTGTAGGTACATATAAAAATAAAGAAAAATCATTTATTAATATAAATAAAAATAATGTTATAATAGAAACTATTAAACAATCTGAAAATAATGATGGTATTATTATTCGTGTTTATGAATGTGAAAATAGTTTAACTAAAGCTACAATAACTTTAAATGATTTTAATGTTAATGGTATAGAAGAATGTAACCTAATGGAAGAATTTGAAGATGATATAATATTTAATAATAATAGTTTTGAATTTACTATTAAACCTTATGAAATAAAAACATTTAGAATTAAATAAGAGGTTATTTATGGAAAAATATAAAAATAAAAATTTATCTCCAAAAGAAAGAGCAAAAGATTTATTAAAATATATGACTGTTGCCGAAAAAGTAGGGCAATTAAATCAAAGATTATATGGTTTTAATATTTATGAAGTGAAAGATGATGACATTATTTTTACTGATGAATTAAAAGAAGAAGTTAAAAAATATAGTGGATTAGGGGTTTTATACGGTTTATACCGTTCAGACCCTTGGTCTGCTAAAGATTTTAATACTGGTTTAGTTGGTATAAATGCAATAAAAGCTTATAATAAATTACAAAAATATGTATTAGAAAATTCAAGATTAAAAATACCTGTTTTACATAGCACAGAGTGTCCTCACGGGCATCAAGCACTAGGTGGATATTTACTACCTGTTAATTTAGCTATGGGAGCTACTTTTAATCCTGAACTTGTTGGAAAAGCTTATGAAGTTTGTGGTGAACAATTAAAATCTATGGGTGTAAATCTTGCCTTAATATCTTTATTAGATATGTTAAGAGATCCTAGATGGGGAAGAAGTGAAGAATGTTTTGGTGAAGACCCTTATCATAGCAGTAAATTTGCTAAAGCTATTGTAAATGCTGTTCAAAGCAAAGGTGTAGATGTTGTAGCTAAACATTTTGCAGGACAGGGTGAATGCACAGGTGGTATAAATGCAAGTGCAGCTAGAATAGGTGAAAGAGAGCTTAGAGAAATACATTTACCTAGTATGAAAGCTTGTTGTGAAAATAATGTAAAAGGTGTAATGGCTGCCTATAATGAAATAGATGGTGTATATTGTCATACTAATAAAAACCTTTTAACAAATATTTTAAGAAATGAAATGGGGTTTGATGGTGTAGTTATGGCTGATGGTGTAGCTATTGACCAATTAAATCGTATGACTGGCGATTATGTATTATCTGGAGCTAAAGCTTTAAAAGCAGGTGTTGATATAAGTTTATGGGATATATCTTTTAGTAAATTAGAAGAAGCTCTTGAAAAAGGTTTTATATCCATAGAAGATTTAGATAAGAGTGTTTTAAGAGTTTTAGAAAGAAAATTTGAACAAGGACTTTTTGAAAATCCATATTTGCCAGAAAATGAAAATTTCTTAAAATATAATTATAATAATTATGATGAATCTTTACAATTAGCAAAACAATCTGTTGTATTATTAAAAAATGAAAATAATATTTTACCTATCAAAACACATAAAAAATTAAAAATATCCATTATAGGTCCTAATGGTAATGATATTTATAATCAATTAGGAGATTATTCTCCTTATATAAATGAAAATGAAGGTATAACTGTACTAAAAGGTATAACAAATTATATAAAAAATAGTAACCTAGATATAGAAGTAAATTATTTAAAAGGTTGTGCTATTTTAGATAAAAATAATGAGAACATTAAAGAATGTATTGAACTTGCTAAAAATAGTGATTTAGTTATTTTGGCTTTAGGTGGTTCTAGTAGTAGATTTGGTGAAGTTACTTTTGATTCTAATGGGGCAGCTATTGCAAATAGTAAAGTAGCTATGGATTGTGGCGAAGGTATGGACTGTGCTAACTTAGAATTACCTGGAAATCAAAATGAATTAGCAAATGAGATATTTAAAGTTTGCAATAATGTTATAAGCATTATAATAGGTGGTAGACCATATGCTATTAGTAATGTAAGCGAAAATAGTAATGCTCTTTTATACAGCTTCTATCCTGGTATGAAAGGTGGAGAAGCTATTGCTGAAATTTTGTTTGGTAAAATAAGTCCTTCTGGAAGACTTCCAGTATCTATACCAAGACATACAGGACAAATACCTATTTATTATAATTATAAATCATCTTATGGTGCATTAAATTACTATGATTTAGAAAAAACACCATTATATACTTTTGGTGATGGGCTTAGCTATACAAAATTTGAATATAATAATATAACTTTAAACAAAAATACTTTAGAAAATAATAATGAAGATGAAAATATAGAAATTTCACTTAACATAAAAAATATAGGTGAATTTGATAGTTTTACAACTTTACAATTATATATACATCATAAACAAGCAAGTACAATAAGACGTATAAAAGAATTAAAGGCATTTAAAAAGGTTTTTGTAAAACAAAATAAAGATAAACAAGTAACTATTATATTGCCTAAAAAAGAATTATATATATATAATGAAGAAATGAAATTAGTTTTAGAAAATAGTGAAGTTGAGTTATATTTACAAGATATGGGACTAGAAATATTTAAGACAGATATAAAAATAAAATAAAAAAATTAACAAATATTAAGTATAAAAGGCTTATTGAAAACTTTTTTAATAAGCCTTCAGTTGTCGCCGAATAGGCTAGATATAAACCACCAGCTATGCTGGTGGTGGGTAAAAACTCTTATAGAAAAGTAAAAACCTCCTATGATAAAATAAAGATGGCCTGGTAACCAAAAATAAAATCATAGGAGGTTTTGTCATCAAAGGCATAAATAGTTTATCACATTCTAAATGGAGATGCAAATATCATATAGTATTTGCACCAAAGTATAGGAGACAAGAAATATATGAAAAAATAAAAGCTGATATAGTGGACTATTGTCAATAAAGTATATATAAAAAGAATGAATACATTGATTTATCCTCTGATGAAATACACAATAAAGGTGTAAATATTTAAAAATTTTATTTCATATCTTGACAGCATCATATGTAGTGCAACTAGGAGATACACTTTGGTGTTTAGCTAAAAAATTTAACACAACAGTAGATGATATAGTAGAACTTAATGATATAGAAAATCCTAATTTGATTTATCCTAGCCAAAAATTATTAATACTTAAAAAGGTTTGTTAAAAAATAAGATAAGACATAATCAAAAAGTTAGTTATTAATGAAATTGATTATGTCTTATTTTTATTTTTTTACAAAGGAGTAGATTTTTATGATAAATGTTATAGTAGTTATGAAGGAGGAAGGGGGAGCCTTTAAACTACAACAGCAACTAATATAGCATAGTTGTTATTTAAACAAAATCAAAAAATTTTATTAATAGATTTTTCATTACTTTTGCAGGCAAAAGCCAAAATCTAAAGATTTTGTTCGAATATCTTTGCGATAAAAGATGGACAAGCCAATACTACAATACTTATTTGTAATGAAAATCAAAATAGCTTAAATATAACTATTTCAACCACATCAAATAGTATTATTTATAATATATAAGAAAAACAACTTAAAAATTAATAAGAAAATAATAGAAAAATATTTTGGTAAAAACTATAACATAAATGAAGTCAACTATATTTTAGATGAGGCTTTAGAAATGTATTTTAATAATAAATATTTTAAATAGATTTTTAAATATAATAGACAAAGGAATGAATGCTTATTAGTAAAGGAAAAATTAAGGAGTTAAAATTAAAGTATCAACAAGTAGTAGATAATATAAAAACAAATGAAGATTTAAAAAGCCTATTAGATACGGCTATTAAGTTTAATAAATATCATTTTGACAATATTGTACTTATACATAACCAAAATCCAGATGCAGAGTTTTTAGCAACAATAAAAGTATGGAATAACAATGTTGGTAGACAAGTAAATAAAGGTGCAAATGGGCTAGCAGTTTTAGAACTTGATAATCCTTATCCTACATACAGACATTTATTTGAACTGAAAAATACAAATGGTAACTATACAAGTTATAAAAAAGTACTAGATTACAAGTGGGAAGTAAAAGAAGAAGATAAACAACAATTATTAAAAAATATAAATAAAACTTTAGGTAAAGATTATGAAAGTTTAAAATCTTATTTATATAATAGGATAGTAGAAGAAATAAGTAATCGAGATGGTTATTTTGATAATATTGAAATTAGTGAAGAAAATAGAATTAAGGCTTATGGTATAGCATTGTCAAGTATAGAATATATGGTATTAAAAAAGTGTAATATTGAATTTAACTTGCCAGAAAACATAAATTTTGATACTATAAAAGATATTAAAGTATTTTCAAAAGTTGGAAGTTTGGCAACAGATATATCAAGGGACATATTAAGAGAAATGTTCCTACAAGTAAAAAAACTTGAAAAAGAAAAAGAACGTAAAGGATAGGTAGAGAATGGACGAAAAGTTAATACAAGCAATGCACAAGGCAATAGCAGAGGGCAGAACAAAGATAGAAACGACACCGACAGGTTGGGAGATAGAATACTTCGGGGACGAGAAAACGGGACTATGGTATCCAATGTTCTAGCTGGAGGAGGAAGTGGAAATCGAGCCGAGCCAAGTACCTTATGGAGTGATGTGGAAAGAGTACTTAATGGAGAACAAAAGGTACGAGATAACAACATTAGTAATGACAGGGAAACTGAACAAGAGAATGCTAGAGATACAGGAAATGGCAGAGAGCTACAAGGAGAAAATAGTGAAACAATTATTAGAGGAACAACCAATGACACCGTCAGACAAGACACTAGAGAGGGCATCACATCTAATACATATACATCAGATAGTAGAGGAAATGACAATCAAGGATATAATAGAGAAAGTAGTATAAATAATAGTAAGAAAATGCAAGAGCCTAGTGAAAATATAGGCTCTTTTTCTATTGAAGAAAAATCTAATGAAGAAGTATAAATAGAAGATATGATTAGCTGCATTAATGAAAATGTAGGTAAGGAAATAGATATAAAAGATTTTAATGAAGTAGATGAAGATAATTTTATACTATTTAAAGAAATTTTATTAAATCTTACAACAAAAGAAAATATTGATGGAAGAAATATTTTATATCTAATTGATAGTTTAGATAAATATATAGATAATCAAGAAAAAGGGTATTATGTAAAAGGCTTTTTAAAGATTTAGATTTTTCTTATTATGATGAAAATTTAGGGATTAATATAGAAGTACAAGCTAATGAAAAAACTCAAAACTATGTTTATAGTGAAGAACATAACCTATATGATGGTGGAATTAAAACAAGGGCAAGAAAAAATATTGAAATAATAACACTATTAAAGGAAATTGAAGAAGAAAATAGATATGCAACATCAGAAGAACAAATAGTATTAGCAGGTTTTAATGGCTTTGGAGGACTTGCAAATGTACTAGGCAATAAAATTGGTTTTGAAGAAGAATATCAAACGTTTAAGAATATTTTAACAGAAGATGAGTTTAAATCAGCAAGTAAATCTACAACAACTGCATACTATACCGAACAAAAAATAATACAAGCTATTTATAAAGCACTTGATAATTTTGGCTTTGAACAAGGTAAAATACTAGACCCTAGTATGGGAACAGGCAACTTCTTTTCTGCTTTACCTAATAAGATGAAAAATTCTACCCTTTATGGAATTGAACTAGATAGTATTACAGGGAGAATAGCAACACAGTTATATCCAAATGCCAATATTAGTATACAAGGCTTTGAAGAAACAAATTATCCAAATAACTATTTTGACGTAGCTATATCAAACATACCTTTTAATAATCTACAAATAAATGACCCTAACTACAATAAATATAATTTTAAAATACACGATTATTTTATAGCTAAAATGATAGATAAAGTAAAGCCAAATGGTATTGTTGGAATTATTGCTACTAAAGGTGTACTTGATAAAAAAGATAGTAGTTTAAGAAAATATGTAAATGAACGAGCCGAACTTGTAGGAGCTATAAGACTACCCAATAATGCTTTTAAACAAATAGCAAATACTGAAGTTACAACAGATATAATCTTTTTTCAAAAAAGAGAGCAACCTTTATTAGAAATAGAAAATAATGCAAGGTGGCTTAACATTTCTGAAGATAAAAATGGAATACCTATTAATAATTATTTTATTGACAACCCTCAAATGATTTTAGGAGAAATGATTTTTGATAGGAGTATGTATGGTAATGAAACAGAAACAGCTTGTAAGCCCTTTGAAAATACTAATCTTTATAACCTTTTAAATAATGCAATAGAAAATTTACATTGTACTTATAAATATTATGAAGTGGAAGAAGAAAAAGAAGAAAGTGATACAAGAGAAGTTGTAAACATAGAAAATAATATTAGAAATTTATCTTATGGGATAATTGATAATCAAATTTATTATAAAGAGAATTACCAATTAATTAAACAAAATATAACAGGTAAAAAAGCCGAACGATTAACAGGTTTAATAGGTATAAATGAGACTTTAAGAGATATAATAGATTTTCAAACTAACGAAGAAATAATTAAAAATTATACAACAGAACAGTTTAATAGCGAATTACAAAATAAAATACAAATTTTAAATGAAAAATATGATAAGTTTGTAACGAAAAATGGTTATATAAATGATAAAGCTAATATTAGTGTATTTAGAAATGATATAAGCTATCCACTTTTAACATCTATTGAAAAAGAAGTAAATGGAAAGTTTGAAAAGACAGACATATTTTATAAGCCAACAATAAAAATAAAAAAACAGTTTACAGTTGAAAATGCTGAAGATTGTTTGAAAGTTTGTCTTAACAATTTAGGACGAGTAGATATTGAATATATGAGTAACATATATAATAAGCCTAAAGATGAAGTAATAAAAGAACTAGAAAATAAGATATTTCAAGACCCTATACTTTATAATAAAGATGATATATATACAGGATATGTAGTAGCAGATGAATATTTAACAGGATATGTAAAAGATAAATTGGCTATTGCAAGAGAAAAAGCAAAAGAGTTTCATATATTTGAAAGAAATGTTCAAGCACTAGAACAAGTACAACCAATACCATTAAAGCCTAGTGAAATAGGTTTTACTTTAGGTTCTAAATGGATACCCTCAGATATTTATAGTAAATTTATAGAAGATTTATTAGAAATTAAAGTTTCTTCAAGTGAATATACAGACTTACATTATTTAGAATATAATGGAGAATATTATATTGAGGGTAAAAATCGTAGTGGTTTAAAAATAAGAGAAACTTATGGTACAAAAAGAATGAATGCCCTTGAAATTATAGAAAATACATTAAATTTAAAGCCTATTAGAATTAATGATAAAGTAGAAGAATTAAATAAAAAAACTGGAGAAATTAAAGAAAAATATGTATTAAATGTTAAGGAAACTATACTTGCAAAAGCTAAACAAGAAGAAATAAAAACAGCTTTTCAGAAGTTTATAGGTAATGATAAAAACAAGTTAGAATATTTAACAAATATTTATAATGAAAGATTTAATAATTTTGTTAGTAGAAAATATGATGGAAATAATCTTGAATTACCTAATATATCCAAAGATATTACATTAAGAGATTATCAAAAAGATGTAATTGCAAGAGCTATTTATTCTAACTCAAATGTACTTATAGCACACGAGGTTGGAGCTGGGAAGACTTTTAGTGCAATAGCCTCAGTATATGAACAAAAAAGGCTAGGAATAATAAATAAGGCTTTAATAGTAGTACCTAATCATTTAACAAAACAATGGGGTAAGGAATTTTTAAGGCTATATCCTAATGCAAATATTTTAGTAGCTAGAAAAAGTGATTTTGAAAAAGAAAATAGACAAAAATTTATTTCTAAAATAGCAACAAATAATTTTGATGCTATAATTATGAGCCATACAAGTTTTGAAAGAATAGTAATATCTAAAAAAACTAGAGCTAATGAAATAGATAAAGAAGTAGAAAATATTACAGAACATTTAAAAGAAATGTCTTTAATAACAGGCAAAACAAGTTGGAATGTAAAAGAACTAGAAAAAATTAAAAATAATTTAATAGTTAAAAGAGAGCTTCTTTATAAAGAAGAAGTTAAAGATAAACATATAGATTTTGAGCAGTTAGGTATTGATTGTCTTGTTATTGATGAAAGTCATAGATATAAGAACAGAGAAATATATACTAAAATGGATAGAGTAGCAGGTATAAATACATCTAAAGCACAAATTGCAATGGATGCCCATTTAAAAGCACAATATATAAGTAACTTAAATAAAGGAAAAGGAGTTATATACTTAACAGGAACACCAATTACTAACTCAATGAGTGAATTATATGTTATACAAAGTACCTTACAACCAAAAGATTTAGAAAAGAAAGGTATAGGAACATTTGATAAATGGGTAAGTACATTTGGTGTAGTAGAGGAAAGTGATGAAATAAAGCCAGAGGGGACAGGATACCAAAAGAAAATGAGGTTATCAAAGTTTTATAACTTGCCTGAACTTATGAAAATGTTTAATAATATAGCTGATATAAAAACTGCAGAAACGTTAGACTTGCCACGCCCTAGTTTAAAAACAGGTAAAGAACAAATAATAAAAGTAGAACTAACAGAAGACCAAAAAGCATATGTTGATTTACTTGTTGCTAGAGCAGAAAATATAAGGGACGGTATAGTAGACCCAGAAATAGATAACTTTTTAAAAATAACACTTGAGGCAAGGTTATTATCAATAGACCCACGAATTTTAGATGATAAAATACCTTATAATCCAAATACAAAATTAAATATATGTGCAAGAAAAGTAGCTGAAATATATCACGAAAAAGCAGAAAATAAAAGTACACAAATTATATTTTGTGATAGTGGAATACCTAAAGATAATAAATTTAATTTTTATGACGCACTTAAAAAAGAACTTTTAGAAAATGGTGTTTCAAAAGATGAAATTGCTTATATACATAGTGCTAAAACAGATGAACAGAAAGAAAAGCTATTTGAAAAAGTAAGAAAAGGAGAAATAAGGGTACTTATAGGAAGTACAGAACGAATGGGAGTAGGTACAAACGTGCAAAATAAACTTTATGCATTGCATAATATCGATATACCTTGGCGACCAGACCAGCTTATTCAAAGAAATGGTAGAATATTAAGACAAGGTAATGAAAATAAAGAAGTAGAAATATTTAATTATATTACAGAAGGGAGCTTTGACTCGTACCTTTACCAAATTTTAGAAAACAAACAAAAATTTATTTCACAAGTAATGACAGAAAAATCACCACTTAGAGCTTGTGATGATATAGACGAAGTAGTATTAACTTATGCTGAAATTAAAGGACTTGCAATGAAAAATCCATTTATGAAAGAAAAAATGCAAGTAGAAACAGAAATAAATAA
Source organism: uncultured Clostridia bacterium (assembly GCA_944381435.1). Classification (GTDB taxonomy): domain Bacteria; phylum Bacillota; class Clostridia; order Lachnospirales; family CAG-274; genus Tyzzerella. The sequence continues at coordinate 14,980 of CALWLD010000026.1, read as the reverse complement.
AATAAATCTTTTAAAAGGGAATTGGCTTGATAATAAAGAAAAATATAAAATTAGGATAGAAGATTTACCAACAAGAATAGAAAGTTTAACAAAATCTATTGAAAAAATAAAACTAGACATAGAAACATATAAAACTAATAAAGATAAAGATTTTGAAATAATATTAAATAATACTAAATTTGATGATAGAACAAAAGCTGGGGAATACTTTATGCAGTTAAAAACCAAAATTGAAAGAGATAAAAATGATAATGATATACAAGAAGTAGGAGTTTATGGAGGTTTTAAAGTTGCATTTACAACAACAATGACAACATCTAAAATATATTTAATAGGTAACAAAACTTATGAAAAAGATTTAGGTGCTTCTGGCATAGGAAATATGACAAGAATAGAAAATTTAGCAAATGATATAGAAAATGAATTGCCAACTTATGAAAATAGGCTTAATGAACTGAAAAAAGAATTAGAATTATTAAAAGAAGAAATTAAAAAGCCTTTTGAATATGATGAAAGACTTAACTATTTACTTAAAAGGAAAATTGAAATAGATTATAATATAGAAAATGGTATAACTGAAGAAACTAATCAATTAAATATAGATGATATAGCAAGTGTTCCAGTAGAAAATAATGTTAAAGTTGTAGATCCTATTGAAATAATAGAATCTAAAGAAAATGATTTATGTAAAAAATTATATAATCAGCTTTATGACTGGGGATATAGTGTACTTGAAAATAAAGAAGATTATATTGAGTTAAATGCTACTGGATTTGATAGACTTGTTTTAGAACGTATAGATGAAAATGAGTATTCTCTTGCCCATTATTCTGAATTAAATGGTGATTCAATGCGAAGTCCAGAAATAACATTTATAGCAGAAAATGGAAGTATAGAGCCTACAAGCTATTTAGACGACTATTTAGGAGAGTATCAATCTTATGAAGAATTACAAGAAAGTCCTAATTTAATATCTAGCTTAAAAGACTTTTTAAATGGTTGGCTTACAAATATAGCTACACAATTTCAATTAGCAATACAAGAGCTTAAAAAACAAAAAAATGAAATACAACAAGAAGATTTAACAAATGATAATACTTTAATAAAGGAAAAAGTTTATGAAAATAATATTGATACTGAAAAGATAGTTTATGATGATAAAGATATTCCAGTAGATAAAATAAGAGAAATGTATCCAGTAGGTACAATGATAATGTTAGAAAATATGCAAAATGAAAACTTACCTAGAGGAACAATAGGGTAAGTAAAGAAAGTTGATGATATAGGACAAATACATACAATGTGGCAAAATGGAAGTAGTTTAGCTTTAAATATAAAAGTAGATAAATTTAAAGTTTTAAATAATGAAAATAACCAAAATATAGAAAATAGAGAAATAGAAAAATCTAGTGAATATGAGCAAGATATGGAGGAGATATGATAAAAAATAAATACCCTTTTACAGAAGAACAAATAAAAGAAGTTTTTAATACAAGTTTAGTAGATTTTGCAATTAGAAATGGATTTAAGCTAAAAGAAAGTGATAGAAAAACTTTTAAAGTGGAAAATATGGGAGGCTTATTTATTTTTAAAAATGGTAAAGGCTTTTATCACTTTACAACAGGTATTAAAGGAAATATATTAGATTTTGCAAAAGAATATTTAGGACTAGATTTTAAACAAGCAGTAGAAAGTATTTTAGGAATTAAGGCTTATGGAAACATAGGCTCTTTTTATGTTTATAAAGAAAAACCTAAAAAGCCGTTTGAATTGCCACCAAAAGCTGAAAATTTTAATAGAGTTATAGCATATTTAGTAGGTACAAGAAAAATAGATAAAGAAATAGTAAACTATTTTATAAATCAAGGGAAAATATATCAATCTAAAGAAGAAAATAAAAAAGGTATATTTTATAATTGTGCATTTGTTGGTTATGATGAAAATAATGTTCCTAAATATTGTAGTTTAAGAAGTCCATCACCTAAAAGTAATTTTAGGCAAGATATAGAAAGTAGTGATAAAAGCTATGGATTTACCTTTAATGGAACAAGTAATAATTTGTATGTTTTTGAAAGCCCTATTGATTTAATTAGTCATATGACATTATTTAAACTAGACGGTAAAATTGACTGGAAAAAAGATAATAGAGTGTCGTGTGGTTGCTTATCTAATATGGCAATAGATACATACTTAAAGCAAAACAAAAATATAGAAAATATAATATTTTGTTTTGATAATGATTTTAATGAGAAGAAAAACTATGGGCAAGACAAGGCAAAAGAATTTGGTAAAATGTATAAACAGTTAGGATATAATTGCTATATACATAAGCCTAAAAATAAAGATTTTAACGAAGATTTAATAGAAAAACTTACAAAGCAACAACAGTTAAATGAAGATGAAGAAATGGATAGATAACTTTATTTTCAATTTTATAATTAATCTTAACGAGCAAAGCGAGTATAAGAAGTTTTGCAAGGCTAAACTCTACTAAAATTAATTTTAGGCAGGAATAGTGTTGTTCACACAACACAAAAAACAGCTTGTAACCAAAGGTTACAACAGGGTTCAATAAAAAAATAGTTGTTCAAAGTGTATTCAGAATGGTTCAAAAGTATTCACTATAAAAGGAGGTATAAAATGAGTGAAAAATGTATAAGACGCTCTATATATTTGCCAAAAGACACTTTAGAAAAGTTAGAAAAGATAGCTATAAATAAAGGGGTTAAAATATCAGAAGTTATAAGAACGTTTATAGACAAAGGACTTAATATAGAAAGTAGTAGAGAAGATATAGACTTTATAACAGATATAATAAGACAAGAATTAACATCTATTTATAGACTTGAAGATATAAAAGAAATTTTAGATAAACAGACAAATAGACTTGCTAAAATGATGATGAAAATAGGAAAAATGAGTACAGGGCAATTATTCTTACTTATAAATATGTTTTTAAGAATGATTGATGAGGCAGAAGAAGATAGATTTGATGAGCTATTAGAAATGTCTATAAGAAATGGTATAAACTATATGCAGAAAAAAGATTTTCAAATAAATGACTTTTTGCAAGATATAGAAAACTTGAAAAATATATCAAAAGATTTATAGTATTTATATAGGAGTGATAATATTTCAATAATATTTTATAGTCAACAAATAAAAAACCTAGAAGTAAAAAATAAAGAAAAAAGAGCAAGATTAAATCATAACTATACTTTATACATAGGACATCGTCCTAAAGTACTAAAAAATATGAAAGAAAGAACAGGGCTTATAGGCAAGATTGGTACTACTGATATTTTACATTTTGAAGATAGCAAAGATATAGCAAAAGTAGTTTTAGAAAATACTAAAAAAGGAATTACTATTTATGAGGGTATTATATCTATAAAAAAAGAAACAACAAAGAAATTGGAGTTAGAAACTTTAATAGCTTGGGAAAGATACATAAGAAAACATATAAACACAGTAAGAGAAGAAAACAATATAAAACGAGAAAATTTTGAATTTATATGTGCAGTACACGAAAAAAATATAAACTATCAAACTCATATACTTTTTTGGGATAAGGCTCAAAAAGTAGAAAAGAACTTTTTACAACCTAAAGTACCAAACAATATAAGAAAAAGGCTTATAAAAGATACTTTTTCAGAAGAAATACTTGAGTATGCAAAAGAAAAAGACTTAGCTGTTAAAAATGTTAGAGAAATAACAGATAAATTAGTAAATGACTTTTTAGATGATATGAAACTACTTAATAATAAAAATTACATTAAACTAAAGGAAAAAGGGATATTAAAAAATAGCAACACAAAATTAGATAGTCATTTTATAAAGCATATATTTAATGAAAGCTATAAAATAAAGAAAATGATACCTAAAGGAAGAATATCTTATCAACTTTTAGAGCCAAAAGTTAAAGAAGAAGTTGATAGGTTAGTTAGCTATGTTCTTGAAAATAACAGAGATATAAAAAGTTTAGCAGATGATTATATAAAAGCTAAACTTAACATTTCGAGTTTTTATTCTGATAAAGAACTTGATAAACAAGAAGAAAAGTATAGAAAAGAAATAGAAAAGATAATAGCTAACAAACTTTTAAATATTGTAAAATCTATAAACAGATTAGAAAATGAATACAAAAAACAAGAAACAATAGAAAGTAAACAAAAGGAGCTTATTAAACAAAGTATATTTGATTTAATAAGCCTTTTTTATTCTAAACAAGAAGATGAAAGGAAAAATTATAATATTATAAAGAGGGAGTTATCAAAGGAGGCAAAAAAAGAAATATACCTTAAAAATAAAGACAAAGGTTATGAAAGGTAGTTAAATATTATTTATAAATACAAAAATATAAAAAATTAGCTATTTTATAGATTTTTATATTAAGTATAATTAAAGCATAATTTAATATTTTTAAAATGATGTTTTATAATACTATAGGTAGTTAGATAAAATTTAAAAATATGACAGGATATGTATTATATAGTATATAAATATTGAAACTTAATGTATAATATTATATAATGATAGCTATAAGAAAAAATACATTCTTAAATATTAGTATAATATTTGGAGGTATATTATATGATAAATATAGCTATATGTGATGATGATAATAATATTTGTGTTCAACTTGAAAATATTTTAATAGAATATCTGAAAAATTGCTATTTAAAATTTAATATAGATATTTTTTATGATGGACAAGAGTTTATAAAACATTTAGATAATGAAAACATTTATGATATTGTTTTTTTAGATATAGAAATAGGAAATTTAACAGGATTAGATATTGGTATATATATAAGAGAAAATTTACAAAACGAGATATTAAAAATAATATATATATCATCTTATACGACTTATGCTATGAAATTATTTAAAGTAAGACCAACAGATTTTTTATTAAAGCCTATAAATAAAGATGAAGTTATAAAATTAATCAAACTATTAATAAAATTGCTTAATGTTCACTATGAATATTTTGAATTTAATTTAGAATTTAATAATATTAAAGTATATTTAAAAGATATAATTTACTTTAATAAGATAAAATCATCAAGAAAGATTGTTTTAAAAACAACAAGTAAAGAATTTATATTTTATGGAAAAATCAAAGATATTTATATGAATTTAAAAGATAAAAGATTTATTAAACCATTTAATTCTTATATAGTAAATTATGATTATGTAAATTTTATAGATAAAGATAAATTAATTTTAACAAATGGTGAAAAAATTCCTATAAGTAGAGATAATTTTAAAGAAGTAAAATCTTGTCAAATAAAATTTCTAAGGGAGATATAAATAAATGGATTTAATAGAATATTTAACTTATAATGGTATATTAGTTTTTACAATTTATGCAAGTATAAATGCTATATTTGATGAAAACATAGTACATAATAAAAATATAGAATTAATTTCATATTTAATATATTATATTTTCAGTTCATTTATATATTTAACAAATGGTACTCCCATATTAATGTTATTTGTAAATATAAGTTTTATATTTATGATACAATTTAATTATAAAACTTTAATTAAAGATAAAATATTATTAACTATATATATATATTTAGTTATACTTATAGTAGATTTATTTACTGCATTGATATTAAATACACTAAATAAAAATTTGAGTGAAATGTATTTTTCATTTAGATATCTTAGATTTTATAGTATAATTTTAAATCTTGTTTTATTTATTATAATAATTAAAAGTTTAAAACTTTTTAAAAATATGAAATTTAGGGTTTCTATTCCAAATAATTTTTTCTTTATGTTATTAATAGTGCCTTTTATAAGCATAGGATTATTATTAATATTATTAAAAGTATTATTAAATTACAAGAAGGAACTTTTTATAACAATATTTGTTTTATTTGCTTTGAACATTGCAATATTTCTAACATACAATTATATAATTGAAGTAATGATGGAAAAAGAAGAAAAAAATAGATTAGAGCAAAAATATTTAAATTATATAGAGCAATTTGAATTAATAAAAGAAAATTTTGAAACATTGAATTTATTAAAGCACGATGTAAAGAAATATATATCTTATATAAATAAATTAATTTTAGATGGTAATTATAAAGAAGTATTAAAATATATAGATGAGTTGAATAATATTGATGTATTTAAAAATAACATAAATATTGTAAAAACTGATAATGTTTATATTGATACAATATTAAATTTAAAATTAAATGAAGCAAGAAAAAATAATATAGATGTAAAAACTGATATAAATATTCCATATGATATAAATATTTCTTCAGTGGATATAGTATGTTTATTAGGAAATTTAATAGATAATTGCATTGAAGCAAACCTTAAACTAAATGAAAAAGAAAGGTATATTTTTTTAAAAATAAAGTATAATAATAAAACTTTATTAATTAATTTAATGAATAAGTATGATAATATAATAGTAGATAATGATGGTTATATTTTAACATCAAAAGCCAATAGAGATGATAAATACGGTTTAGGTTTAAAAATAGTAGAAAAAATAATAGAAAAATATGATGGTATACTTGAAATAAATAGCCATAATAATATTTTTGACTTAAATATAGTAATGAATTTAAAAAGTATGTAAGTGAAGGATTTTTATTCTTCACTATTTTTTTTAGAAAAATATACAGATTATGTAAAAAAACATACAAATTATTACATTGTTTCGTTTTATGTATAAATTTTTGATAATATGTATACATAAAATATTTAATAAGGAGGAAAACTTATGAAACATTTAAGATTTATAAAAACGGAAAAATTACTATGTTTAGCAGCAACTTTAACATTTCTAGTAACAAGTTTTAATGTAAATACAACTTGTGGTTTTATAGTTAATCAACCTAAGTTACCAGAAAAAGCTAAAAAGCTTAGCAAATTTTAATTATGGAAGCTATAACATTAAAGTTTGTAAATATGCTTATAAATAACAGTATAATAAAAAAAGAAGATGCAGAAATATATATTTATGGATTTAAAGAGATGATATTTATAATTTTAAATGTACTAACTACACTATTTATAGGTTTATTATTTAATAAAATATTTGAAGTCATATTATTTATGATTACATATATACCTATAAGAGTTTATGCTGGAGGATACCACGCAAGAACAAAATTAAGATGTTATATATTTTCTGCAATAATGTTAATAGGTGTATGTTATATATTAAAATTTAATTTATTACAAAATAGTATATTAATAATTATACCAACTATTTTATCTAGCTTTACAATATTAGCTTTAGCACCTGTTGAAGATGAAAATAAACCACTAGATGAAATAGAAATAGAAGTTTATACGAAAAGAACAATAAGGAATTTGATTATAGTTTTAATTGTTTTATGTATAACTTTAATATTTAATAAAATAAATCTTTCTGCTTGTATTTGTATTTCATTATTATGCAATGGGATAATGTTAATACTAGGAAAGATTAATAATTGCGTTAGATATAAATACTTAAAATGAGGTTTATATAAATTTAAAATAATCTTTATGTACTTAAGGAGGAATTTATATGAAAAATAAACTAAAAAAAGTGATTTTACCATTAAGTTTAATAGTTGTGTTATCATTAGGTAGTACAAATGTTTTTGCAAGTACAGATAGCAATATAATTCCAAGTTACATTGAGACAAATACAGATTTTAATATACCATATTTAATGGAGCCAGGTTCAATCTTAACTTTTGATGAAAACTTAAAACCTATTGTATTAAAAGGTGGATTTGTAAATACTAATACAAATTTATATATAAAAGATAAATCTCTAGAAGATTATTTGGTTAAGCCATCATCTGACTTAACAGATTCTGAAAGAGAACAGTTAGAGCTAGAAAATGAAATGGCTAAAGAAATGTATTTTAATATATTAAATGATAATTATGAGAGAGTAAATGATAAACATAACATTTATCCAGGTATGGTAATAGTTTATGATGAAAATACAGGAGAATTAAATAATTTTTATTATGTTGATAAAAATGAAGAGTCTGGATATAGCATTAGAGAACCAATTGAAAATTCACAGTTGAATATTATTTCTCCAAAAGGAGATAAAACGTGGAGTTGGGGAAAAAATAATACTTTGGAATATAGAACTAATAGCGATAGTTTTTTAGGGACTGGCAGAGCAACTTATTATACAGGTACATATGGTAATCGTGATAATAAATTAGTAGACGGTGATGTAGCAACGCAAAAAGACTATGATTATTCTAAAAAGGGAGATCAAGCTATTACTATAAGAAATTTAGAAAATGATAATGTAGGAACTTACTATCAGGCTGATGTTGGAAGTTTACCAGATGCTATTATTGATATATGGGGATTAGATAATTTGCAAAAATTAGCTGGTAAAAGTGATGTAACATCTATTCCAAATGTTAGATATTACCATAAAAGATTCTCAGACCAAGATAGACCTTAAAATATAAATATTTTTGTAAAGGTAAATCTTATCAAGTATAAAATATTAATTTTTATATTTTATACTTGACTTTTATGATTAGAAAGAAGGATTTTATGAATAAGAAGAGATATAGTTTATTTTGTTTATTAGTCATAATAATATTAATAACATCTTTATTAATTATAAAAGTTGATACAAATAAACCAAAAGAATATTTAAATATTGTTAGTACAGTGTATAATGAAAATAATCCAGAATCAGAGGTTTCTATGGTTTTATATAGCTATTCAATATCAGATGATAGTATGAAAAAATTGATAGAAGTTCCTATAAAAGCTACATATCCTATTGCTATTACTGATTATAAAAATGAAAAAGTATATTATTCAAATAGTGAGGAGGTTTATGAACCAGATAATTTATATGAGTATGATTTGAAAACAGATACTATAAAGCAATTAACATTTGGTAAATTTCTTTTTAATGATTTATTAATTTTAGATGATAAATTGTATGCAAATGTAGCAAGACGAGGAGCTAATGTTACTCAACCAGCAATATTTGATAAAAAAACTAATGAATTTACTTATTTAAATAAAAATGATGATGATACTTGGTGTTTTTCTTTATCATATAATTATAGCTTGGATAAATTAATTAGCTTAACCACATCTGATAGTGAGATGAGGAGTGAAAAAGTTAGATTTGAAACCCATATAAGACCTAAAACTATATATTCTATGAATTTAGATTTTAAAAATTATGAGCCTATATATTTTACAGATAAATACGAAGTTTGTCTTACAAGACAGATAGATGACGATAGGATATTAATAACTTTTGATGAAATGATGGGCTCAGAAAAACCTAGAAAGTTGAAGATGTTATATTTAGATAGTGGAAAAGAAGAAATATTAGACATTGATGGATTATCAGAGATTAAATCTTTTTATCCAAGAGATAACGGTGAGGGTGTATTTATTTTAGGAAGAAGCCCAAAACTTAAATATGAGTTATTTTATTATGACTTTAAGACTAAGGGTTTAAAAAATATATTTGAAAACTATGACCTTCCAGAAAATCATATGGGATTTGTAGACTTTGTCTATACAATACAATAATAAATATAGCTAAAATAAGAGAATAATAAATAAAAAAATAACATTTATAAATATTAATAATATTATTAGATATAAATACTCTAAATGGGGTTTATATAAATTTAAAATAATTTTTACATTTAAGTAGGATTTTGTACGAAAAAATTTTACCATTAAGTTTAATAGGAATGTTAGCAATAAGCAGTACAAATGTATTTGCTACTTCATCACAAGATATTAATCTTAAAGATGATAGTAGTATTTTATATAAAATGGATGATCCAAGTAAACTAACAATTATAGAAGATAATTCTATTTTTAATAATGAAAGAGTATTTGTAGGTAAAAATTTATTTAGTATGCATATAGATTATTTAGATTCAGGTAGATTTCTAAATACTAAAAGTTCAGGTAAATATGTTACAGATGATCAAATACCTAATTGTGATGTAGGTATTTATAGTAATCTTACAGGAAGAGCTAAAGTAGGTTTATGTGTATATAGTCCAAGTGCTGGTGAATTTAAGGATGTTGGTTCAACAATGGTTAGTGCTGGTAACAGAACATATACTTTTAGAGTAAGTTTTCCTTATCAAACAGCATATGGTTTTGTAACAAATAAAGATTCCCAAACAATATCCGGAGATGTTAAATTTTTAAGTTTAGAATAGATAATAAGGATAACTAGTTATGAAAAAGGTGATATATTGTTTAATTATTATATTTATTATATTTTCATTTTTTAAAATAAATAATTATAATAGTAAAAAAACTGCTATAGATACAATAAATACATACTATTTATTATATCAAGAAAAGAATTTTGATGATGCAATGAAGTTATTATATATACCAAAAGAAATAGAAGAATTGAGAGATATACATTATCAAGCAATTCAAGAGGTTGATTTGAAACACTTTAGTATAAATAGTGTAAATAAATATAATAAAAAATTATATGGATTTGATATTAATATTAAAGAACAGTATTATGATGATATAATTGAACAGAATATTACACAATATGTAGCTAATATAGATGATAAATGGTATGTTGTAATAAATCAGGATTTTTTACCTAAAGAAATATTAACTGATAATGTTCCATCACAAAGAATAGATGATAATATAATATCTCCTTTTGATTTTTTTGAATAAATATGATGTTTGTATAATTATTAAAAATTAATATTATAAATATAATTATAAATATAAAAGATAGATAATTTATTTATCTATCTTTTATATTTGGCTAAGGAGGAAAATAGCTTTGAAAAGGGTATTAATACTAATGTTGGTATTTTTTAATTTGGTAGCTTGTTCAAATACAAATGAAGATAAAGAAGAAATAAGTCTTAATACTGATATATCTACTGAAGATACAAGTGAAAATTTAAAAAATGAAGATGTTATAAATGAAGAATCTAAAAATACAAATATTATTAATGAAGATATTAAAAAGAATAAGGATATTAAGACTGAAATATGTGGAGAAATAACTAAATATCAACAAAATGATGAACTATATTATCAATTATTATTTACATATGATAGAGATGGAAATTTAAGTCTTAGTGATTTTTTTACATCTGATAATTCACTGGAAAAACTTAAAAAATTCAATACAGCATTAAAGTCAACATTTGATTATAATGAATTAAATAATCAACCACTTGAATATAGAGGATACTTTGAATATGATAAAAAGTTTTCGGAATTTGGAAGAATTAATGAACAAATAGAAATACAAGGGCAAAAAGAAGATTTATATAGAACAAACTTAAGAACATTGATGATTGGAGAATCTTTCTATAAACAATTAGATAATTATATTGAAGAAGGTAAAAATTTTTCAAGTCAAGATTTTACAGTTAATAGTAGTGAACAAGAAATAAGTATGATATTGGGTAATAGTTATAAAGATATTTATAAAATAGGAGATGAAATAAATTTATATTTATTTCAAAAACCATTGAAATTTAAAGTTATTGGATTTTTAAAAAAAGATTCTGAGAAATTTGCACCTTATCCTGCTAAAAATCTAAATGAAACAGTGGTAATTCCTTTTTATGATATAAATTATATGCCTAATAATAAAATAGATGATTCTTATCAAAAGATGTACTATATCCAAAAAAACTCAGGATACATTAAGCTAGAAGAAAGTGAAACTAATGAAGTTATTAAAAATGTGGAAAATATCGAAAATATATATTATGACTATTTAGAAAGAGTGGAAAAATTAGCTAAAGAAAATGATGTATTATTTTCTATACCTATATGTCCAACAAAAATAGAGTATTAATTTTTTATATATAATATAAATAAATATGTAATTATAAAAAAGATAAGATAGTAAATAGAATTATTTATTTTTTCTTATCTTTTTATAATTTGAAGGATATGAAAGATAATGAGGAAAAAAGAAAAAATATTAATATTTATATTACTATCATTTTTAGGATTTATAGCAAATGTATATTTAAGTGAAATGTTAGATACATTGTTTTTAGGTAATGATGTAAATATTAAAGAGTTAAAATTTTTTAGTAGTTTAAGAAATTTATTTATAAATGAAGATAAGAGAAAGCTATTTCTACTGCTTGAGTGTATCAAGTATTTAGGGATAGCTTTTTTTATTACCAAAAATAACAAGCCTTATCAAGCAGAGCTTGTAAAAATTACTGACAATATTTACACACCTAAATCTGTTGGGCAATATCAGTATGGTTCATCAAGGTGGCTAACTAATAAAGAAAAAGATAAGGAATTTGCCTATTTTATATTAGACCCTAAAAATAAAGTAATAAGTAATCTTATAGAAAAAGGAAACAGAGAAATTGAAAAGATACAAATTGAATTTAAAGAAGAACTTAAAAATAATGAAAATGAAAAAAATGAAAGCAACGAAAATAAAGGAGAAAATCAAAATGAAAAAGAAACCAGTTTACAAAAACAACAAAATTTACAGAATACTAAAATCAAAAGCATACAAAATCATATTTGCAAGCTATTACATAAAATAGAAGATATAAAAATAAATATAAAGGAGAAAAAATACTATGCAGAAGAAATGGTTAGTCAATTTAAGAATAAGGTGTTAAACACTAAATTCTTAAAAAATATTTTAAATAAGGAGGATAAAGATTATGGAATTTTAAAAGAAGGTGGTATTGTAATAGGAATGACAAAGGAGGGAGATAAAGAAAAAATACACTATATAAAAGATGATGTACATACTCTTGTTGTTGGAGCTACTAGAAGTGGTAAATCAAGGTGTTTAGTAATACCTAGTATTTGTACCATAGGACTATCTGGGGAAAGTATGGTTATATCAGACCCTAAAGGAGAATTATATCAATACACAAATGAATATCTTAAAAGTTTGGGATATGATGTTATTTGTCTTGACTATAAAAATCCTAATAAAAGTACAAGGTATAACTTATTACAGCCTATTATAGACGCAGTTAATAATAATGATATGGAAAAAGCCGAAATGTATGCTTGGAATATAACTAATATACTTGTTGGGGACAATGTTTCTAATGAAAGAATATGGGAAAATGGGGAAAAGTCTGTTATATGTGTAGCTATATTAAGTGTAGTTATAAACAATTTATTAGATTATAAAAAATCAGACCCTAATTACCAAAACTTAACTAATGTATATTGGTTCATAGCAGAAATGAATAAAAAAATAGGGGATAAATATACTATTGAGTTATTTATAGAACAGTTACCAAAAGACCACCCAGCAAGAGCATTATTATCTATATCAAAAGTTGGACCAAGTATGACAAAAGGTAGCTTTTTTACATCAGCATCAACTACTTTAAGGCTATTTACAAGTAAGTCTGTTTATAACATAACTAATGTAAGTGATTTTAACATTGAAGATATAGGAAGAAAAAAACAAGCATTATTTTTTATATTGCCAGATGAGAAGACTACATATTATCAAGTAGCAAGTTTAGTAGTATCCCAGTTATATGAGTTGTTAGTAAGACAAGCAGATGCACGAGGTGGACGACTTAAAAATAGAGTAAACTTTATACTAGACGAGTTTGGAAATTTTGTTAAAATAAATGATTTTACAAACAAGCTAACTGTTGCTGGTGGACGAGGTATGCGTTTTAATTTATTTTTACAATCCTTTGAACAGTTAGATATGAAGTATGGTAAAGAAGAAAGCCATATAATAAAATCTAACTGTCAAAACTGGGTGTATTTACAAGCAGATGATGACGAAACATTACAATCTATTTGTAATAAGCTAGGTAAATATACAACAAGTGCATATCAGTTATCTAGCAACCACGCAAGATATACAAATCCTAGTTCTTCTCATAGTTTAAGTCTTGTATCACGAGAATTACTTACAACAGATGAAATAAGAAGAATAAATAGACCATATCAAATAGTTATAGGAAGAAATTTCCCTTGTATGTCCATAGCTTATGATTTAAGCAAGTGGCATTTTAATACAATGTGTGGACTTGGAGGTAAAGAACATAATAGATTAGTAAGGCAAAAAAGAGAAAATAAAAGAGATGCTAAAAAGCTTAATAAAGATATAGATTTATGGGGTATATGGGAAATTTATAAATTTAAAATAAAAAATCCACATTTAATAGGGGGTGTTATTGATGAAACAGACGAAGATATACCTAAAGATAATAACAATATCAATAACAATAATGATATTGAAAATGAGAAGAATACTTCTTAAGAAGAAAATAAAAAGGAAAATAATCAAAAATTGAAAAATCAAAATATATTTTTTAAACTTAATAAGGAGTGATTTATTTAATGATAAAGAAAACAATAAATTTTATTAGAGTAACACTATCAAGTAGTTTACTTACTTTTTTTGTATTTTTAAATAAAATATATACAAGTAATATAGCTAGTAGCCAGTTAGCAACAGGGCTTGATAGGTTGTTAAAAGATTTAACTAGCTAGGCATATAAAGTAATACCAGCAATAGGAACAGTTTTAACTATATACTTTTTTATAAGACGAGGTTCGGCAGATGAAATGGACATAAAAAAGTGGGACAATAGAATTAAAACTTGTGTAATATCATCAGTTGGTGCAGTTTTAGGAGCAGTAATAATAGATTTAGCTATTGGTTACTTTCAGTAAAATATTTGTAATTTGTATTTTGTAATATAATATGTTATTATAGTAAATAGTTAAATAAAATTTATATAAAGGAGAATAATTAGTGGGAAAAGAAATATTGAATTATTATGGAAATTTATGTACTGAAATGTACGAATTACTTCATCCAACTGCTCCTACTGATGAACTTAATTTTTATCTTTCATATGTAGAAAATAAAAAGGAGTTTAAAATATTAGAACCTCTTTGTGGAAGTGGAAGATTTTTAATACCATTTATGGAAAAAGGATATGATATAAAA
>CALWLD010000025.1 GCA_944381435.1 uncultured Clostridia bacterium | reverse complement strand
AGTTTGTTGCTTAAAATTTAATTTTCTACCTTAGGTAGTCTTTTTTGTGATGTCTGTATAAATTGGTGCAGTTCAAAAATCTTCACTCTTTTTTATATTTATCTATATAAACAAAATAATATTTATAAATTGTAATAGCCAATAGTATATTATAATTTTCATCTTAACTTTATATTTATTATTTTGGGATTTTAATATACTATATTATATTAATTAATCTAAACTTTTGCTACTTATCTATTTTATTATTTTGTTATCTATTTCTTCTTTAATATCTTTTAAGAAATCATCTAAAGATTTAGAGCCTAAATCTTCCCCACGGCTTTTAATAGCCACTGTACCTTCTTCTGCCTCTTTTTCACCTACAACAAGTAAGAAAGGTATTCTTTGTAGCCTTGCCTCTCTAATTTTATATCCTATTTTTTCTGCTCTATAGTCTGCCTCTGTTCTTATACCGTTATTTTTAAGAGTTTTTACAACATTTTCTGCATAATCGTGATATTTTTCAGAAAGAGGTAAAACGATAGCTTGAACAGGTGCAAGCCAAGTTGGGAAATTACCTGCATATTTTTCAATAAGCATAGCTAAAGTTCTTTCATAGCAACCTATAGATGTTCTGTGTATAATAATAGGATTTTTCTTTTCACCGTCTTTATCAACATAAGTCATATTAAATAGCTTACCTTGTAAAAAGTCTATTTGTACAGTTATTATTGTATCTTCTTTACCGTGTACATTTTTAAATTGTATATCTAGCTTAGGACCATAAAAAGCAGCTTCCCCTTCTGCCTCTGTAAATTCAAGACCTATTTCGTTTAAAAGCTCACGCATAACATTTTGTGTTTCTTCCCATTGTTCTGGAGTACCTTCGTATTTATCTTTGTTATTTGGGTCCCATTTAGAAAATCTGTATGTTACATCATTTTGTATTCCAAAAGTGTTCATCATAAAGTTTATTAAATCTACTGCACCTTTAAACTCTTCACCTAATTGCTCTTTTGTACAAACAATATGCCCTTCTGATATAGTAAACTGTCTTACCCTTATAAGCCCGTGCATCTCTCCTGAAGATTCGTTTCTAAAAAGAGTAGATGTTTCTGCATATCTAATAGGTAAATCTCTGTAGCTATGTTGTTCTGCATTATAAACTGTGTATTGGAAAGGACAAGTCATAGGTCTAAGAGCAAAAACTTCTGCATCTTTTTCTTCATCGCCTAGAACAAACATACCATCTTTATAATGTTGCCAATGTCCTGATATTTTATATAAATCGTTTTTAGCCATTAAAGGTGTTTTTGTAAGGCTATAGCCTCTTCTTTCTTCCTCATCTTCAACAAAACGTTGTAAAGTTTGTACAATTCTAGCACCTTTAGGCATTAAAAGAGGTAAGCCTTGCCCTATATCTTCTGATGTAGTGAATATGCCAAGCTCTCTTCCAAGACGGTTGTGGTCTCTTTTTTTAGCCTCTTCTCTTTGCTCTATATAAGCTTCTAGCTCGCTAGCCTTAGGAAATGCTGTAGCATATATTCTTGATAACATTTTGTTTTTTTCGCTACCTTTCCAATATGCACCAGAAGAACCACCTTCATTTAATATTTTAATAGCCTTTAAATATTTTGTGCTTAAAAGATGTGGCCCTGCACAAAGGTCAACAAATTCCCCTTGTTTGTAAAATGTAATTACTGCATCTTGTGGTAAATCATTTATAAGTTCTATTTTATAAGGCTCATCATTTTCTTCCATTAATTTTAATGCATCTTCTCTTGAAAGCTCAAACATTTCTATTTTTAAGTCTTCTTTTACTATTTTTTTCATTTCTTTTTCTATTTCTAAAAGCTCATCTGATGTGAAAGGCTCTCTATCAAAATCGTAATAAAAACCTTCATCTGTAGCAGGACCTATAGCAAGCTTTGCATTAGGATATAACCTTTTAACTGCTTGTGCTAAAATATGAGAGCCAGTATGCCTAAAAGCCTTTTTGCCTTCTGGTGTATCAAATGTTAAAAGGCTTAAATTGCAATCATTTTCTATAGGTGTCCTTATGTCTTTAACCTCATTATTTACAAGCCCTGCAAAAGTATTTCTTGCTAAACCTTCACTTATAGATTTTGCTATATCAAGAATAGTTGTTCCTTTTTCGTAGCTTTTAATGCTACCATCTTTTAAAGTAATATTTATCATAAATTTAACCTCCTATTTTATTATTATCTATTTTAAATATATTATTTAATATACTAAAACCCTTTTTATTAAAATGTAAGATATATAATAAATTATCTCTTAAACATATCTTGTTATCATAATCAATTTTTAAACACAAAGTACTGAAAAAAAATCACTTATAAAATTTTTGAAATTAAGTCGTAGCTTAATTGCATAAAAAAGCCCCATTTTCTAAAAAGAAAATGGGGCGTAATAAACGCGGTTCCACCCAAATTTATAGCATAAGCTACATCTTTAAAGCCTTTAACGGAGCAACCCGTGCTTTATTAGAGCCAATACTCAAAGGTAGTCTTCATTTATTCCTAGCTAAGGTGATTACAGCCAAGGCACCTCTCTCTTTAAGCATCAAAATAAACTACTTTCCTTATCTCAAATTTTAATATGTATATATTATATCATTAAAAAATTTATTGTCAATATTATTTATTAAATATTCTTCCCTTTTTAGATAACTCTCTTTGAACATCAAAAATATATTTAGATAGCTCTTCTTTATATTTTTTAGGTATATTTTCAAATTTACATTTATAAGAAAATTGATACTTGCCTTCAAATTCAGGTTTTTCTTTATGTATTATAGTTCCTATAGCAACAACAAAAAGGTTTTTTATATTTATTAAAATTTTTATATGTTCCCCTTTTTCTATATCTTCATTTGTAAAAAACTTAATGCCTCCACTGCTTATATCTGATGTTAACCCTTTTGATAATAATATTTCATCACTTTTTAAAGTTTCATCACTTGCATCTTCTACAACGTCAAATTCAAATTCTAAATCTATACTTAACCTAAAGCTCTGTCTTCTTTGTATCTTTTGGCTTTTATGTAATAGTTTTATCTTTAATAAAGGAACGCTGTCTTTAAGGTCATAAGATATAACCTTCATAGTATTCTTAAATATACCATTGTTAGTTTTAAATATTATAGAATACTCTGTATTATGTGATAATTTTACCAACCTACCATTAGATACAGGTGCTAGTATATTAAGCTCATTTCCTCCTAAAAATTCATCTAGCCTAGTTTTATGAGAATATACAAAATCTTTGTCACTTATCTGACTAATTTCTATAGGAGTACCAGATTTTAAGCTAAAAACTTCATCTACTTTAGTATCTGTTTTTTTCTTAAATAAATCCATATGTAACCTCCTTTAAATATCCATTTATTATCTTTACCTGCTCTATATATTTTTTTAAATTTACATTTATAATAAAAATACTTCTCATTTTTCTACTACGCATTTATATGTTATATTTGCTAATGCAACTATAATAACCCCATCTATTTAAGCTTATCTT
Source organism: uncultured Clostridia bacterium (assembly GCA_944381435.1). GTDB lineage: Bacteria > Bacillota > Clostridia > Lachnospirales > CAG-274 > Tyzzerella. The sequence goes on along the minus strand of CALWLD010000025.1, from coordinate 29,500 downwards.
TAGTTTATCTATTTCTACAGGTATAGATGGCTTTAAATTTAAAATGCTTTCTCCTTTTATCTTTTTATTTAATTTAAAAATTTGTATAAATTATGTTTGTAAAAATTAAATAAAGCCTACTTTCTTTTTAACTTTTCTAAGAGTTTTATTAGCCATATAGTCTGCTTTTTTAGCTCCATCTTTTATAACTTCTTCTAAGAAAGATTTATCTGCTAATATATTGTTAAATCTTTCTTGTATAGGTCTTATCTCTTCAATAACAACCTCTGCCACAGCCTCTTTAAAGCTACCATATCCAAAGTTTTGGAAATATTTTTCTGCTTGTTCTATAGTGTTATTTGTTATAGCACAATATATGTTTAATAAGTTTTTAATCCCAGGTTTTTCATCGCTATATATAATTTGGTTGTCAGAGTCTGTAACGCTTCTTTTAATTTTATTAGCTATAACTTTTAAATCATCTAATAAATAAATAACGTTATTTTCATTATCTGTATCTGATTTGCTCATTTTTTTTGTAGGGTTTTGTAAGCCCATAACTTTAGCTCCTACCTTAGGTACATAAATATCTGGGATAGTAAAAACTTCACCATATATATTGTTAAACCTAATAGCTATATCTCTTGATAGTTCTAAATGTTGTCTTTGGTCTTCCCCAACAGGTACAACAGATGTTTGATATAAAAGTATATCTGCTGCCTGTAATACAGGATAGTTAAATAGCCCTGTTGGTATGTTTTGTCCTTGTTTTTGAGACTTATCTTTAAACTGTGTCATTCTAGATAATTCTCCCATATAGGAATAACAGTTTAGTATCCAAGCAAGCTCTGCGTGAGCTGGCACATTAGATTGAATATATATAGTATTTTTAGTGTTATCAAGTCCTGCAGCAAGATAAAGAGCTAAAAGTTCTTTTGTATATTTTCTTAACATAGAAGGTTCTTGCCTAACAGTTATAGCGTGTAAATCTGCTATGCAATATATACAGTCATATTCTTCTTGCAGGCTATTCCAGTTTTTAAAAGCACCTAAATAATTACCAAGAGTTGGTCTTCCTGATGGTTGCATACCACTAAACAAAACTTTTTTATTTTCTGTCATTTTTAAGCCTCCTTATCTATCTTTTAGTTAGCTCACTATCAAAAAATAGTTCGCCATCTTCTAAAATTACTTTTATAAATTGTTTTTCTTTATCTAGCTCTAAAGCCTTAAATTTACCTTTTATAAATTTTCTTTCTATATATTCTATACCATCTAACGTAGCTTTAAATTGATATAAATTGTTGTTATCATTGTTAGATGTAACTACATATATAGCATCTTCATTAATTATAATGTTGTTTCCCATACCTAGATAAACGCTGTTAGCAACAAACTTTTCTGTGCTATATAGATTTATATAAGATACTAATGTATAGCTACTATCGTTTAAATCTGGAAAATAAAATATCTCATTTAAAGTCAAAGTTTTTTCTTTTAACTCTTTTAAAACATTATCTTCATATACATATTCACAAAAATAAGGCAATTTATTTTTATCTTTATATGCATTTATTTTAGATATTGTGTATAGGTTATTGCCATCTATAATATTTTTATAAAAGTTACCGTTATTTTCTATTATTTCTAAAGTTTGTATATTTTCTCTATTAGATATATCATAAATAAATGTTTTAGTATTGTTAGATTGGTAAGTTATAACAAACCTATCATCTGTTATTTGTATATCTTTTATATTGTTATTTTCTTTTTCTATTTTAAAGCTAAATGTTTCTTTTTTATCTTTTACAAAATAAACCTCTATAAACCCTTTTGTTGCATATATATTATAGTTGTTAGTTTTTTTCACCATAACTGGCTTTTCTTCTTTTAAAAGGTTATCTAAATTTTCTATATTTATTAAATCTGTTTTAGGATTTATAATTTCTTGTTCATTTTTTAATAAAGCCTTTAAGTTTTCGTTATTTCCTACGATAGGTAGCTGTTTAACTTGCTTTTCTAGCTCTTCTAAAATATCTAGCTCTTCTATAGGGTCAAACAAATTTTCTATATCGCTTATAATCATTAAATCGTTGTTATAAAAAACTTCCTTTTCAAATATATCTGCAAAGCTTCTAAGGGGTATATAAAACCTATCGTTTATTATTTTAGCCTTTGCATCTATATCTATAGTTTCTTCGCTTGTGTTATCTATTACCTCTATGCTTGTACCATTATTTTTAAATATAATAGCTTTGTTATCAAGCCTAACTATAGTTTCTTTTGTATCTTTGTAAAAATCTATGTTAGCCCCAAATGCTGTTTCTAAAAGTTTTATAGGTATATATACCTTGCCATCTTCTGTTATTGGCACTAAGCTTGTGTCTTTTTCATCAATTAAAAACTGTTTTTCATTTATTATAACAACAGGGCTGTTTATAGCTAAAACAACAGAATTTTTAAGCTTATCTTCTGCTGTTATTTCACTTGGTAATGGCTCTACAGTATTTGTATTTTTAGATGATATTTGTATTAGCAATACTGTACTTAATATTAAAAAATACACTATAAGTATATTTAATATAATTTTACTTTTCATAAAATACCTCCATAAAGGTTTTATTACAGTTAAAGTATATTATAGCATATTCTTATTTTTTTTTCAAATTTTTTTAATATAAATTACATAAAATAACAAAAATTAATGATATTTTATAACCAGTAGAAAGCCATTAATAATATTATGTTAAATATTATGCATATAAAAAGATATTTTATATATTTTCTTATAGAAACTATTTCATTTCTTTGTTTTTTTCTATAATAATCTATAGCTTTATAAGATATATAAAAAATTAATATAATAGAAAATATGTTTTCTATTGTATATGTAGTTAATAAAATATGTTTAAAGTCATATTTATAAAAAAATATAGAGCTTGTAAAGCTAACAAAAAAACCTTTTAGAAAAATAATTAAATATATAAAAAATTCGCCTAAAAATATAAAACCTAAAAACCATATAAACACAAAATATTTTATATTTTTTAAAAATATTTCAATAAATGATACTATATCTATGGTTTCATCTGTATCTAAGCTTGTTACAAAGCTATCTAAAAATAAATCTAACTTATTTATATTGTTGCTAGGTGTAAATATAAAAAATAAAGAACCTAATAAACTTCCTAATATAATAGAAATAATAACATTTTTTAATATTTTATCTTTTGTATTATATATATATTGTTTTTGTATATATCTCATATATTTTGTCCTTTCTTAAGAAAAAATTACATCATTTATAAGCTCTGCCAAAATCTCCATTGCATTATACATTTCTTCTTTAGTGTTAGTTTGAGCTCCCGCTTCTACAAGCATAGTTTTAGGTTTTAAATGTAGGCTATATCTATATCCCTTTATATATATTTTCCTTGTAAACCCTGGGTATTTTTCCATAGCAGCTTTTTGCATATTAAAGCTAAGAGCAAGGTTTGTGTGTATGTTAGGGTTTGGCAAGTTGGATATATTGTTTAGCTTGCCATTTTCATATATCCTAGATATTCCGTTAAAAAACATTATTTTAGCAGTTGGTTTACCATTTATGTTTTCTACTAAATGAGTGGTTTCTGCAACCCCATCTCTATGTAAATCTATAACTAACTCTATAGAAGGGTTTTCTTCTAAAATTTTAGGGATAACAAGCTCCATTCTTTCATAAGCTCCGTTTCGTTGTAAGCTTCCGTTTTCCATATCAAAAGATTCATCTACTACGTGTAGAGTTTTTATGCCATATTCATTTTCCAAAATATCTGCAAGCCTTGCACCTACCCCTACTATCCCTTCGTTTATATCATTTGTGTTACTATCTTTAAACATTTCGTGAGGGTGGGTATGAAATATTAAAACTTTTGGCTCGTCTTGGCTTTTTTCTATTTTTAAATCTGTACTCATAAATTTATTAACATCAAAATAGTCTTTTGTTATATCTGTTGTTTTATCTACTATATAAAATTCTTGTCTTAAATAATCTAAATCTTCAAGCTTTTTAATATCTATATTACTATTATTTATTTCTGTACTTTTTTTAACTTCTTCTTCTGTTTTTTGATGCTCATACATAATATCTTCAATACCTATAACTTCAATATCCCCTATTTCTTCACTTTCTGCATTATCTATATTAGATACTAACATTGTATCTTCCTTTTTAAATATATCTTTTACATCTTCATTTATTTTATATCCAGAAACTGTATCATATAGCATAATTTCACCAAGGACAACTTCATTTATGTTAAAAAATAAAATTATTAACAAAACTATGCTTATAGCTATACCTTGACCTATTTTTTCACAAATTTTTTCTATCTTCTTGTCCATAATTTTTCTCCTTATTATAGTAAATATAGATTATATAAAATATATTCAAAAATAAAAAAAATATCACAATTATTAAAATAATTGTGATATTAATACTTACTATAAAATAATTTTAAAATAACTTTTTTATTTTTATATTTACATAAAGTATTTTAAAAAAATAATATTGTTATTTTTTTAAGGTTGTAGACTTTTTATATAGATAAATTTGCTAGCTTTTTAGCGTGTATATATGCTGTATCAAAAACAGGTATGTTTATATCTTTATCTTCTATTAATAAGCCTATTTCCGTGCAACCAAGTATTACGCCTTCTGCACCTTTTTCATATAGTTTATTTATAATTTTAATGTACTCTTCTTTAGACTTTTTATCTATAACACCTAGGCATAATTCATTGTAAATAATATTATTTATAATTTCTATATCTTCATCATTAGGCACTATAACTTCTATGTTTCTATCTATTAGCTTTTGCTTATAAAAATCTTGTGTCATAGTATATTTTGTACCTAGTAATGCTATTTTTTTAATATTATTATTTATTATTTCGTCTGCTGTAGCAGTTGCTATATGTATTATAGGTATATTTATTTTTTCTTGCACCATATCTGCCACTTTGTGCATAGTGTTAGTACATATAGCTATAAAATCTGCACCTGCTTTTTCTAGCTTTATAGCTATTTCTGTTAAAATTTCTCCACTTTTTTGCCAATCGCCTTGAGCTTGGCATTTTTCTATTTCTTCAAAATCTACGCTATAAAGAAGAATCTTAGCAGAATGTAGCCCTCCTAGGCTTTCTTTTATTGTTTCGTTAATTATTTTATAATAACTAACTGTGCTTTCCCAGCTCATACCACCTATAAGCCCTATTGTTTTCATAAAATACACCTCTAATCTATTAAGTTATATTTTTCTAAAATAGCTATAAACCTTCTACCCATAGGTAATAAGCTTAAATCTTCACGTTTAAAACCACCTATAATAGCTAGGCTAAATAAATAAACTACCATAGATATAAATATACTAATGATAGTAGCTATTGTATTACTTTCGCTTATATAAAATATTCCTTTATAAGAGAAATAACAAGCAACGCCCATTACAATAGATGCAATAGTTGGCTTAAACAATATCCCGTTGTAATCTGGCTTAATTTTTGTTGCTCTTTTTAAAGCTTTAAAATTAAGAACAGATGCTATTATATAGCAAACTGTTGTGCTAATTATAGCCCCTATAACATTTATACTAGGTATAGCTATTAAAAAATAATTTATAGGTATTTTTATAACAGAACCTATAAAAGCATTTTTAGCAGGTATAGTCATACGGCCTATTCCTTGTAAAATACCTGTTATTATTTGACAAAGAGCTAAAAAGATAATGCTTAAAGCTCCCCATTTTAAAAGGCTACCACCGTCAGAATAATTAGGGAATAACAAAAGAAGTATTTCATCTGCCAAAACCCCCATACCAATAGCTGCTGGTATAGATATTATCATAGTAAGCCTTAGGCTAACATCTATTTTCTTTCTTACTGTTTTTATATCTTTTTGAACCATACTGCTTGCTATGCTAGGCAAAACTGCCGTTGCAAGAGCTGTTGATATAGAAACAGGAAGGGTTGTAAGGGTTACATATTTGCCTGTAAGCTGTCCATATAAGGCTGTTACCTCATTTGCTGTAAAAGCTTTAGATGCTAAAAGCCTGCTGTTTACCATTTGCATATCTATAAGGTTTGTCATACTAAAAATAGCAGTTCCAGCAATGATAGGTGCGGCTGTTTTTACTATTTTTATAGCTATCTCTTTGTTGCTTTCTATCCTATATTTATGTGTTTTTTTAGAAAGCTTTCTATTTATATATCGTTTTTTATTTAAAAATACAATAAAAATATATATAAGCCCTGCTAAAGCCCCTATCCCTGTACCCATAGTGCCACCAGCTGCTCCTAAAGGCAAGCTTATTTTAACTAACAAATATGCTAAATATATACTAAATATAGCATTAAATATTTGCTCTATAACCTGTGATAAGGCAGTAGGTACTGTTGTGCCAAGCCCTTGAAAATAACCTCTAAAAACAGACATAACAGACACTATAAAAACAGTTGGAGCTAATGTTAATATGGTATAATAGCTATCAGGGCTACCTATTAAATTACAAAAAAACTTTGCCGAAAAAAACATAACCAATGCAAATATAAAACCTACACTAGATGATAACATAAGTGCTATTTTAAAAGTTTTTCTAACATTTCTATATTCCTCTAAAGCAATCTTTTCAGAAACTATTTTAGAAATAGCAGCAGGTAAGCCTGCTGAGCTCATAACAAGAAAAAAATTATATAAATAAAAACCTGCACTATATATACCATTACCTTCATCGCCAAGCATATTTGTTAAAGGTAACCTATATAAAAATCCAAGCAACCTTACTAAAAGGCTAGCTATTGCAAGTATTGCTGCGTGTTTAATAAATTTTGTTTTGCTCAACAACATACCTCCTTTGTTAATAACTATATTCTATTTTAAAAGATTTTCATCTACAACTTCTGCATCTGCCCATATTCTTTCTATGTTATAAAACTCTCTGTCTTCTTGGTTAAATAAATGTACCACTATATCGTTAAAATCTAATAAAATCCAGCTTTTTGTTTGTATACCTTCGCTGTGTGTTTTTTCAATATTACATTTTTTGTGTAGCTCTTCTTCAACTGCATCTGCCATAGCTCTTAGCTGGCTAGAGTTGCTAGCACTAGCTATAACAAAATAATCTGCAATAGGTGTTAACCCACCTATATCTATAACTTTTATATCTATGCCCATTTTATCATCTAATGCTTTATAGGCAACTTTTACTGCTTCAAAAACTTGTTCTTTATCCATTTTTTCCTCCTAATTTTTATAATAACTATAAGCCTCTTTGCTTAAAGGGTGTATTATCCTTCCCTTTTTTTCGTTAAAATCTATAGTATTTTTTAATATATATTCCATAGCTTTATCTAAATCTTTATAGGCAAGCTCTCTAGCTTCATATAAGCCTTCAAAATAAGCCCTTGTTGGCTCTATATAATCGGCTATATAAATTATTTTTTCAAGCTTTGACATATTAGCTCTGCCTGTTGTATGATATTTTATGCTATTTAACATATTTTCATCTTCTATGTTGTAAACATCTTTTGCAACATAATAACCTAAAAAGCTATGAGCTAAATCTAGCTGTTTTTCTAAAACATCATCTAGCTTAAAGTTATATTTATCTTTTGCTTTATATATTTCTTCTTTTGTAAAACATTTACAACAATCGTGTAAAAGCCCTGATAAAAATGCCTTTTCTATATCTTCCTTATGCTCTATAGCAAGGCTTTTAGCCTCTTTTGCTACCTGTATAGAATGGTTAAATCTTTTTTCTGTAAGGCTATTTTTAAGCATATTAAGTTCTTTTTCATACTTTTTAAAAAAATCTATCTTATATAAATTGTTTTCATAAATATAGCTTTCTACATTTTTAGGTAATAAATATGTTACCATCTTTTCTTGAGCTATCCTTTTTCTTATATTGGTAGAAGATATTTCAAGCATTGGCGTTTCACAAAAATATATTTTGTCTTTATGCTTTAAAACTAAATCTTTTGTATTATCATCTAAAACATAGTTAGGTCTTGTTGTAACAATAAATTTTGTAAGCTTAAAAATTTCCTCAGGCTCTTTCCAGCTATAAACTTGGTTTATGGTATCTGTGCCTGTTATAAAATAAAGCTCTACATCATCACCATATATAGCTTTTAGCTCTTTTAATGTATCTATAGTATAGGTTGTTTTTTTTCTTTTTATCTCTATATCTGATATAAAAAAATTATCATTATCTTCTATAGCAAGCTTTGTCATATTATATCTATGCTCTGCACTTACTATGTTTATATCTTTTTTATGAGGTGGCTCTCCTGTTGGTATAAATATTATTTTATCTAGGTTAAATTTTTCTAAAACATAGTTGCTAGATAAAAGATGTGCATAATGTATAGGGTTAAATGTGCCACCCATAATGCCTAATTTTTTTATATTTTCCATAAATTTCACCTCAAGCTATATATAAAATCTCCATAAAAAGTCTTTTGCCTCTTCTGCATAATCTATATTTATTCTTTTACCTGTTTTTATAAGGCTTTTATCAAAATCTTTGTTATCTAATATATAAATATCATTATCTAAAATGCTTTTTTCGTTAAAGCTTTTGTCTATGTTAAGCCCTTTGCAAAGCTTACCAGGCCCATTTAAAAAGTTTTTCTTTTGGTAGCTAGTAAGCTCATCATAAGGCTTGTTATACCTTAATATGCTTAATTTTTCTATGTTTTCTACAGGCTCTGCCCCTCTTATTAAAACGGCAGAAGGTTTGTTTACTGTGTCTGTAATAATATTAAAGCAATAATACATACCATATATTAAATAAACATATATAGTTCCGCCATCTAGGTAAAATGTTTTTGTTCTATCTGTTATTTTGCCACCATAGGCGTGGCAAGCCTTATCTATATCTCCTAAATAGCTTTCTGTTTCTGTTATTTTAACTATTATTTTTTCATTATTTATTTCTCTAACAAGGTATTTGCCTATAAGCTCTTTACCAACTGTTAAGGCATCTCTTGTAAAAAAATCTTTTGTTAGTTTTTCCATATTTTTATTAAGAAAGTTTTTCTATACCTTTTTTAATTCTTGCTAAAGTTTCTTCCTTGCCAAAAATCTCTGCCATCTCGCTAGCACCACAAGGAGATGTAGGCTTACCTGATAAAGCTGTTCTTACAGGCCATAAAACTATGCCGTTTTTAACTTCCATTTTAGCTACTAAATCCATCATAGCATTATATATTGTGTCGTTGTCCCAGTTTTCTATAGCTTCAAACACAGGTAATATATTTTCAAGTACTTCTAAAGATATAGCCTCATCTGTTTTCATTTTTTTGTGTATATAAAGCTCTGTGCTATAATCTGGGAGGCTTTCTATAAAGTCTACCATATCTGGTATTTCGTTTATAGTACCTATTCTTGTTTTTATATGCTCTGCTATTTTTTTAATGTCATAAGGTTTTGTAATGGCCTTTTTAAAAATATGTTCTGTCATTTCATAAAACTTGTCAAAGTCCATTTTTTTAAGGTATTCACCGTTTAACCAAGTAAGTTTTACTATATCAAAAATTGCAGGTGATTTGCTAATGCCTTTTACATCAAAATTTTTGATAAGCTCATCTAATGTAAATATTTCTTGGTTTGTAGATGGAGACCAACCTAAAAGAGCAATATAGTTTACAATAGCCTCTGGTAAATAACCTTTTTCAATTAAATCTTGAAAAGATGCATCACCGTTTCTTTTAGATAGCTTTTCGCTTTGGTTTTTCATAACAGGTGGTAAATGTATATACGTAGGTATGTTCCAACCAAAAGCATCGTATAAAAGGTTATATTTAGGCGTAGATGATAAATATTCTGAACCTCTAACAACGTGTGTTATTTCCATTAAATGGTCATCTATAACGTTTGCAAAGTTATAGGTAGGAAGTCCGTCTGATTTTATTAAAATTTGGTCTTCTAATTCTTCATTATCTACTGTTATTTCGCCATAAACTTCATCTACAAATGTTGTTTTACCCTCTTTTATTTTTTGTCTTATAACAAAAGGCACATTGTTTTTTAAATTTTCTTCTATTTCTTCTTTAGAAAGGGATAGACAATGTCTGTCATATTTAGCAATGCCTTCTCCATCTTTTAAGCTATCTAACCTTTCTTTATCACAAAAACAATAATAAGCCTCGCCTTTTTCTACTAGCTCCTTAGCATAGTCTAGGTAATTGTTTTTTCTTTCACTTTGTATATAAGGGCCATATTCTCCACCAATATCTGGGCCTTCATCGTGCTTAATACCTGCTATTTCTAAAGTTTTATATATAACATCTGTAGCCCCTTCTACAAGCCTTCCTTGGTCTGTATCTTCTATACGTAAAATAAATTTACCGTTATTTGCTTTTGCTATTAAATATTCATAAAGAGCTGTTCTTAAATTTCCTATATGCATATACCCTGTAGGACTAGGTGCAAATCTTGTTCTAATCATAGTATCCTCCATTTTATCAAATAATATTATTCTTTATATAATACCATTTTTAATAAAAAATTGCAATATTTATATATATTACATTATTTTTCTTTTTATTTTTTTAATACAAAATCTCATTAATTTATATGATTGCTTATTGATTGACTTTTTTGTAGTATTAATTTATTATATATAATAATTATAACTATAAACATATATAAGGAGGGTGAACATTATGGTAAAGAAAATTAAAAAAATATTATCTATATTTTTATGCTTAACATTTATTAACATACCTGTGTTAGCAGATGGAAAAATATCACAAGATATAAATAAGTATATAAAACAAATTAAAGACGTTTTAGAAAATGACTATAAAATAAGCAAAGATTTAGCTAATAAATATTTATCAGAAATTAACAAAATAGCTAAAAGATTTGAAGAAATAACACCTAAAAAAACTAACACAATTAATAACTATATGGTTGTTAAATTAAAAGATTTAGATAAAGATAACATACCTGAACTTTTTATAATGTATTGTGATAGTAGCGAAGAAACTTATTATGATTTTGCTCATTTAAAAGTTTTTTCTAAAAACGGCTTAATATTTGATAAAGCTTTTTCCCTTCCAAAACGTGAACAAACACCTGAATATAAACCTATCGGTTTAAATATGTATATAAGTAATGACGGTATAACCTATTTTTTAGTTGAGCTTATGAACACAGATACATTTTTTAGCGGTGCTTTATATAAGTTAGAAAATGGTGTTTTAACAGAAGAGGTGCCTAATGCTTTAAATTATTCTGAAATACTATGGTGTGAAAAATATAAAAACGCTAATGGTAATAGTTATTGCCCTCATACAATATGCTATATAAATGAAGATTTAAAACTTGAAAAAGTATCAGTTAATACTCATCAAGAAGCTTATGATGCTATAAACCTTAGAGAAATTAAGCTAGGAGAAGGTAAAATTTCTGAATATATGAAAAATAAAATAGAAAATTACCCTAACATTATAGAAAAATATGAGCTTGTTAACGATAGCTATATGTATAAAGAATGTATAAATAATTTACCTGATTTTTTTGATTATACATCTGCTTATAACAATCTTGACCCTTATAATGTTACTTATAAAGATATTAAAAACTACCTAGATAATAACAAAGATGTAAAAATATTAAAAGATATAACAAATGATAATTAGTTTTTAAAGATAGAGTAAAATTTTTACTCTATCTTTCTATCATTATGCCGTGGGCAATGCCTGCTATGCTTTCTCCTTGCTGTATGCTTGTAGGGCTCATTAAAGCTCCTGTTGGTATAAACAGTATTCTGTTAAGCTCACCTTTTTTTAGCTTGTCGTATATCATACCTGCAAAGGTTGTTCCAGCACAAGCACAACCGCTACCTCCGCTATGGGTATCTTGTGTATTTTTATCAAATATTTCAATTCCACAATCTGTATAGTTTTTAGATATATCATAACCTGCTTTTTTAACAAGCTCTATTGTAAGTTCTTTACCTATATATCCTAAATCTCCTGTAAAAATCATATCATAATAACTAGGCTCTATGTTAAAATCTTTAAGGTTATTTATAATAACATCTGCTGCTGCTGGTGCCATAGCAGCCCCCATATTGTTGGCATCTTTTATGCCTAAATCTACTATTTTACCTGTTGTTATCCCTTTTATTTTTATGCTTTTTCCTTTATCTGATAAAATCAAAGCTGCTGCTCCTGTTACCGTCCAGGTAGATGTTAAAGGACGTTGTGTGCCAAGCCCTAGTGGAAACCTAAATTGCTTTTCTGCTGCACAGAAATGGCTAGACGCTCCAACAAGAACTTTCCTGCCAACACCGCTTTCTATATTAATAGAACCAAGAGCCATTCCTTCTCCTATTGTAGAACAAGCCCCAAATATACCAAAAAAAGGTACCCCTAAATCTCTTATAGCATAGTTAGAACCGCTACTTTGATTTAATAAATCCCCTGCATATATATAATCTATATCGTCAAAGGTAATACCTTCTTTTTTTACAAGTAGCTTCATATTTTCATTTACCATTTTGCTTTCTGCTTTTTCCCAGCTATCTTCTCCATATAAGCTATCTTTTAAAATAACATCAAAATAATCTTTTAAAGGGCCTTCTCCTTCTTTTTTGCCCACTGTAGAGGCTGTGTTTATAATAAAAATATCTTTTTCAAACATTGCCGATTGTTTGCCTATATGTTTTCCCATAAAACCCTCCTATTTAACAAAATAATATACAAGCCCTACCAAAACAGATGCAAGTGTACCATATAAAATAACAGGCCCTGCTACCGTAAATATTTTTGCTCCAAGGCCTAATATAAAACCTTCTTTTTTAAATTCTAAAGCAGGAGATGTAACAGAGTTTGAAAAGCCTGTAATAGGTACTATAGAGCCTGCTCCTGCAAAATGTCCTATTTTTTGATAAAGCCCAAGCCCTGTTAAAAGGGATGCTAAAAATATAAGCACCATTGATGTATACATACCTGTTTCATTTTGTGATAAGCCATATTTAGCTAACATATTAGTTATAAACTGCCCAAAGCTACAAATAATTCCACCAACTAAAAAAGCTCTAAAACAATCTTTTACAATATGGCTATTAGGGGAAAGCTCTTTTACCCTTTGTTGATATTCTTGTTCTAATTGTTGTTGTTTCTTTGTTTTTTCCATATTATCCTCCTACATATAATAAAAGCTAGGTATCCTTGAGTATATTATTGAGCCTATAAGCTTACCTAGAGCAACTGCTAATATAAAATATTTAAGCCCTGTTTGTATCCTTCCACGCCTTGTAAGTATAGGCAAAACATTTAAAATTTCTGCTAAAGATACAGCTAAACAACCAAAAAATATACCTATACACCCTGCATATAAGCTAGCTAAAACTTTACCTATAGGCAAATAAAAATCAAATATCATAGAAGCAGTACCTATTATACCTCCCCATATAATAGCCTCTTCATAAAATCTTATTTTATCTTCTGTTCTTGTTTTTTGGGCAAGCCTTGGTACAACACCTATTATGGCAATAAATGCAAAAACTGCCCCAGATATTATTATGCCCGATGCAAAAGCTATAACTATGGCTAAAATACCTTTAACTATTTCCATCTTTGTTATTACCACCTTTTGTTTTTTCTACATTTAAAGTGTCTATTATATTATCTGTAACGTTTGCCTCATAGGTAGACATTTCCACCTCTATAGGTGTTGGGTCTGTGGTTATTTTTTTACCTATAAAATGATTAAAAAATACTATTATGCCAACTGCAAGCCCTATAGAATAAGGTATATCTAAAAGCATAGGGTTTTCTACCCTTTCATTAAAAAAGATATAGTAATAATTTTCAAAAACCTTAGACATTTGTGCATCTGAATGAAAGCTCATTATAGCAGTTGAAGACCCTGCTAAAAGTATTATGGTAACAGCTATTACCTTTAATGTTTTTATAAAAGATTTGTCTTTTTCCTTAACAGGAGAATATTCTAAAACAGTGTCCATCTCACCTACGTTATTTATTGTATGCCCTGGCATAGCTTTATCTATAGCGTTTATTATATCTATTATAGATATTAAATAGTTTTTTTGCTCTTCTTCTTTTATCTCTAAAACTTTTATATTTTTTACTCCTTTAAGTATCTCATCTGGTGCATAAACCTCTGCTATATCTTTTAAATAAACTTTCTTTACCTCTGACAAAGATGTTTTTTTATAAGGTTTTACATATATATCCAATGTTATCACCTACTTTAACAAGTGTACCGTTATAATCTTCTTTTTTATCTAAATTTATAAGATATATTAAACATATAATGCTAATAATCAGTATTATCCCTATAAAAAGCTTATACTTAAAAAATATAATAACCACTCCTTTTATAATTATTTATATAATATTATTTTTTACAAAATTTATAAATATATACATTTGATAAATAAAAGGAGATGTTTAATAATTTTATAGTTTGTATAAAATTAAAAGCTATAGCTTTTACTATAGCCTTTTATATTTATTTATCTTTCATTTTTTTCTTTCTGGTAGTCATTATGCCACCTATTCGTCCACTTTCTTTAGCTGTTAAGCTTTTCCAACCACCTTCTTCTATCTTATCCATAAGTCCCAGCTCTTTAGCTATTTCATATTTTAATAAATCTTCTTTTGTTTTAGGTTTTTCTTTCTTTTTCATTTTTTCCCTCCTTGGTATGTTATTTATATATTATTGAGAATTTTTTTATATTATATACATATGTTTTATTAAATTACTTAAATAGCAGGTGATTTTATGAACAATATTATATTTTCTATAATAGAAGAAGATTACAGCAATGGAAAGTTAATTGTGAAAAAATTATCAAAAGAACTAAAAATACCTTTTTATTATGATAAAGATATTATAGAGGTTGCATCTAAAAATAGTAATATAAATAAAAAAATTTTTTATACTATAGAAGAATGGAAATTAAATAAATTTATAAGCCCTTTCCCTGCCGATTTTTCTATAGGGTTTAATATACCTTATTTTACAGATTTTGTACCTATACAAAATAAAGTTTTTATAGAAAAATCTAAAGCTATAAAAAGCCTTGTAAAAGAAAAATCTTGTATCATTTTTTCTAAAGCATCTAACTATATATTAAAAGATTATGAAAACTGTATTAAAGTTTTAATATATTCTAAAGATATAGATAGGCTTAAAGTTTTAAAAAATGATAAAGCTATAGTTGTAAAAAAATATGAAAAATATTTAAAAAAATTAGATAAAAAGCTTTTATCTTATTATGGATATTATACTTTAGAAAGCTTTGATAACAAAAAAACTTATGATATATTTTTAAATAGTAGTTCTATTGGTATAGATAACTGTGTAAACATATTAAAAATTTTATTTAATAGCAAAATAAGGTTGTAGAGGTTTATCTACAACCTTATTAAATGTTTAATTTATATATTTTTTTCAATAAAATTATAAAAATTTTTATAAGCTATTTTTTCTGCTACGTCTTTACCATAAATTTTTTCTATTTTAAATATTAAATCATTATATTTAGATATATTTTCTATATTTTTAGGCGTATTTTCTATACCGTCAAAATCACTTCCAAAACATATTTTATCTATACCTAATATTTTTTCCATATAGTCGATATGCCTAAAAACATCTTCTATGGTTGCCTTGTTTTCATTGTTTAAAAATCCTGGATATAAATTTATACCTACAATACCGCCACATTCTTTGATAGCTTTAAGCTGGTCATCTTTTAAGTTTCTATAATGGTTACAAATAGAATAAGCATTAGAATGAGTTGCTATAAAAGGTTTTCTACTTATTTTATATAAATCAAAAAAGCCTGCCTCGTTTAGATGAGATACATCTATAACCATATTTAAGCTATTCATTATTTTTACAGCCTCTTTTCCAAAAGGTTTTAGCCCATTTTTAGATTGTGTTGCCACACCATAGCATAGGTTGTTTTCATAGTTCCAGCATAGGCTCATTATTCTAACACCTCTGTTATAAAAATGCTCTATGTTGTTTAAGTTATCTTCTATGCTTTCTCCACCTTCTATAGCTAACATAGCATTTATTTTATCATCTTTTAATATATCATTATAAGAAACTATCTTTTTTATGTAATCTTTATTTTTTTCTAATTCTTTTTCAAAAAAATCTATCATTATATTTGTAATGTTAAATGCATCTTTGTAATATTTTTTAGCAAGCCATATAGCAAAAACTTGAGTTGGTTTATTAAATTTATTAAGCCTATTTATATCTATGTGCAAATTATTTTTTAAAAGCTCTTCTTTTCTTTCATATAAAGCAGTTATGGTATCGCAATGTAAATCAGCAAAATTATACATATATATTCTCCTTTATTTTTAGAATATTTTTATTAATTACAATTAAGTAGTACCTGTTTTTAAATATAAAATGTTTAAAAAATTGATTATTGTAAATAATATATTAAGTAGGAGGTGATAGTATGTCAGGTGTTAATAATTGTATAAAATGTTCTATTTCAAACTGTAAACATTTTGATAAATCTAATTATTGTAAATTAAACACTATCTCTGTTGGTGGTAACTGTTCTTGTACAGATTGCAAAGGTACAGAGTGTACAAGCTTTGAGCTAAATAGCTAATATTTAATAAGCTTTATATGGTGTGTATAAATATAGACCATATAAAGCTTTTTTTAGTTTTAATTATTTTAAAATAACAGGTATAAGCCCTATTACAAAACCTAAAACACCGCCTATTATAGTTATTGCATTTAGCTCTTTTTTTGTAACAGATACTATCAAGTTTTCTATAGTTTCCATATCAAAGCTGTTTATTTTATCTTCTATCATATCAGATATAGAAATACCAGCTAATATTTTATCTCCTTCTTTATCAATAAACTTCTCTGTTATATTAAATATCTTATCTTTAAACATATATATATCTATTTTATTTAGCATAACATTTATTTTAAAATTTAATAGTATATCTCTATTATTTTTTATATAATTTTCTATTAATAAATAAACTCTTTTGCTTATATTTTCTTTAAATATTTTTTTAACAAAATCATCTAAATTAATACATAGTGTATTATCTATTTTTATTTTGTTTATATATTTTTTTATGCTATCTTCTGTAACTTTTTCTTTTATAATATGTTTTGTATTTTCAGGTAATTTTTCATATATTTCTAACAATTTTTTATCTTGATATAAAGATATTTGCTCAAAAACTTTAAGCCCTATCACATTTTGATTTTCTTTATTTTTTAAATATAAAATTATATTCTTTTTTATGCTATTGTATATTTTATCACTATTTAAAAATAACCCTGTAAATGTACCTACATTTTCTTCTATTAAGCTTTTTACAAAGGTTTTAAGCTTAAGCTCTATTTCTTTATCATTTTCTATTTTGTTTGCTATATAATTACATATTTTAGGTATATTTTCAAAAATAACTATTTTAAAGCTAGATATCTTTTCTTTTTCTATTATATCACATAAAGATAGATTATATATGTTTTCTTTAAATTTTTCATTATTTATAATATTTAATATTACCTTTTCTTTTATTTCATCATTTTCTATAAGTTTATATATTTTTTCTAATATAATATTACATATTTTTTCTTGGTTTTTTTCATCAAATATAAAATTATATATTTTTTCTAAAATATTTTTTTCTATGTTATCTACTATCTGTTCTTTATCATCGTATATCTTTTCTAAAATATCATTTATTGTATAATCTTTATCTTTTAATGCTTGAAAGTTTTTTTCTATTAAAAGATAAACCTTTTCCTTGTTTTTATCTGTAAATAAGTTTTTTTCTATTGTTTCTTTATTTAATATTTTTTCTTCTGTAACGCTAGCTATTTTAGATGCTAGCTTTTTTCTTTCTTTAGGTATAAGCCCTGGGGTGAAAGGTATTTTAAACCTTCCTATATATTTTGCCTCATAAGGCAAAAACAACATTTTTATAGCAAGCCAGTTTGTAAAATAACCTATAACAGCTCCCAAAACTGGCGAAATAATATTATTTACCATAGTTTCTTGCTCCCTTATCTATATGTTTGTAAAAATATACGATTTTTTAATTATTTTGTTTGATTTTTTATATAATATTATGTTAAAATGTTAATATTAAGATATATTTTTCGTTTTGAAATGGAGTGGATTACTATAAATACCAAAAACAATAAAACAAAAAGCAATAAATCTAGCCATAGCTCTAATATAAAAACTACAGAAAAGGCTACAAAGAAAGAGGAAGAAGCTGGTAGCCATAAAGCTAAAGAAGCTTCTAGCTCTAAACATAATGCTAAATCTAACAGCAGTAAAAAAAAGGAAAACAATAAAAATAATTCTAGTTTAAAATTTCTTATTATGTTTTTTGGTTTTTTCTTGCTAATAATAATATTTACTATTATTTATAAAATACCTATACATATAACAGATTATAAAAACATCAACATAACCAAAGTTGTTATAGAAGGTAAAGATACTAACGAGTACTTATCTATAGAAGATAAAAATACTATATCTACTATCACAAAAAATTTTGATGAAGAAAAATTTATAAGACAAAATTTCGGTGCAAACTATATAGGATATAACATTTATGTATATTTTTATAGCGAAAATACCCTTGTAGATACAATAATTTTACATTCTAACAACCTGTTAGAAAAAGATTCTACCGTTTATAAATCTTCTAACTCTAAAGCTATAAAACATATCTTATTCCTTTTAGAAGAAGATTTAAAATCAAAAATATTAAAACCATAACTATAAGCCACTCATTTATTGAGTGGCTTATATATTTATTATATTTTATTTTCTTGATTTAAATTTCTAATACTTTCAATAGAATTTTGTAATACTGTGCTGTTGTTAGCAATAACAACAATGCTCATTAAAAAAATACCAAAAATTATAAGTAACCCTGGTGTTATTTTGCTTTTCTTTTTAACTTCTTGCTCGAACATTATTATCTCCCACTTTTTGTTATATTATACTATATTATTGACTAAAATTTATTATAACATAATAAACGAAAAAAGTACATAAAAGTTTGCTATTTTTCAATAAATTTCTCAATTATTTTCATTTCTTCATCATTAGCTAACCTATATTCCCCTTCTTGCAAGCTTTCATCTAGCACTATATCATCAAAGCTTATTCTCTTAAGGTATACAACTTTTCTGCCAAGAGCCTCAAACATTCTTTTTATTTGGTGATATTTTCCTTCTTTTATAGTAATATTAACCTTTGAAAAATTTTCTGCACTATATTCTATAGATAACTTAGCAGGCAAACATTTGTACCCTCCGCTAATAACAATACCTTCTTTAAATTTTTCTATATGTTCTTTAGTTATTTCTCCGTTTATGTGAGCATAGTAAGATTTTTCTATATGTTTTTTAGGTGATAAGGTGTTATGAGCAAACCTACCATCATTAGATAATATTAAAAGCCCTACTGTATCTTTATCTAGCCTACCAACAGGAAAAAGCTTCATCTTTTTGTATTTATCTTCTAGTAAATCTAAAACTGTTGTTTCATTTTCATCTTCAGTTGCAGATATAACCCCTTTAGGCTTGTTAAGAATAACATATACAAATTCATCATAAGATACTATCCTTTTATCAAAAGTAACCTCATTTTTATCTTTATCTATTTTTGTATCTGCCTTTATGCAAGGCTTACCATCTACCCAAACTCTTCTATATTTAATGTAATCTCTAACCTGACTTCTAGTGCCTATACCTGCATTTGCTAAAAATTTATCAAGCCTAACAAGCGCCATTTGTTACCCTCCTAAAATATTTATATTTTTTTTATGTACAAATCATTTAACTTTTGATATAATTATAATATATTTTATTTATTATGTCGATTACTTTATAAAATTAATTTAGGAGGATTAAACTATGTCTGTAATACAAGAAGGAATTATTTTAAACGATGATAAAACATTAAGCTTTGGTAATTATGAAGCTATAGAAAAAATTAAAGTTACAGATTTTAACGTAGATGAAAATATATATAAAATCAGAACACACAACGAGGTTACAAGGCTTTCTAAAAACGGCAACCTTGTTTTAGAAACTGTGCCAGGAGCTACAATACATAACCTTTCAATAAACGAAAAAGAGGCTACATTCTCAGCAGAAGGTTTAGGAGATACCCTTATTACATTAGAGCTTGAACCTAACACAAATTATTCTTTATTTATAAACGATGTTAACATTGATAAAATAAAAACTAACCTTTCTGGTAAAATAAACTTTAGCACAACACTTTCTAAAGAAATGCAACAAATAAAAGTTGAAAAACACAATTAATCATATATTTAAAATAATTACCTATGTATATACATAGGTAATTATTTTAAATATAATTATTTATATTAAGGAGGAATTTATGGAATATTTAAAAAAACTAAAGTACAACTCCCCTGTTATATTAACATTTACTTTTATTTGTCTTTTAGTTTTATTGCTAGGAGCTATTACAGATGGATATACTACAAAAAAGTTTTTTTGCGTATATCGTTCAAGCCTTGCAGACCCTCTTTCTTATATAAGAGTTTTTACCCATATATTAGGTCATTCTAATTTTCAGCACTTTTTTAATAACTTTTTAATAATTCTTATAGTGGGGCCTATGCTTGAAGAAAAATATGGCTCTAAGCTATTGCTTTTATTAATTATAATAACTGCATTTATAACAGGTATTGTGCAAGTTATCATATCAAGCAATGCTCTTTTAGGAGCTAGCGGTATAGCTTTTATGCTTATTATTTTAACATCTTTTACAAATGTAGAAGACGGCAAAATACCTATAACTATGATACTTATTGCCTTTATGTATCTTGGGCAAGAAATTTATTATGCTATTGTATCTAAAGACAATGTATCACGAATAACTCATATTATAGGTGGTATTTGTGGCATAATAATTGGTATAATTATAACTAAATATTACAAAAGGAGAAATTAACTATGATAAAACTTGAAATTGAAGAATTTATATTTGAAGTTAAAGATGAAATATTAAGCTATGAAGAGCTTGGTGAAGAATATGCAGATAGATGGGAACAAGAGTTTTTAGCTTGGCTTAAAAATGATAAAATAAAAAAGAAAAATGTAAAAACAGATAAAGGTAACACTTATTTTTTAATAGATGATGAAAGCGAAATATTTGATATTGCTGATGAATATTATTATGCTGTAGATGCTAACAAAATAGATGAATATTGGAAAAAATTTCAGTAATTTATTATTAAAGCTTGAAAATTACTATATTTTAATATAAAATTATAATGTTATATTTTGTATAAATATTTATATTTTATGTAAAATATAAATCAATTTTTTGAGTATGGAATGCTCAAAAACAGGTATTCCTATTATTTTTCGAATTAAAATTTAAAACAAAAACCCGTTTATAAATTTTAATTAAATAAATTAAGTCGTACCTTAATTGTAATTAATAAAAATAAGATTTTAGGTGAAAAAATGAAAGCTAGAGAAATTGCAGTTTATGCACTTATAGATATATTAGAGCAACAGCTTTATAACAATTTAACATTAAAAAAGATTTTTAACGAAAATAAAAATATAACTGTAGAAGATAGAGCTTTTATAACAGAGCTTGTAAATGGCACTTTAAGAAATATCATTTATATAGATTATATAATAAATAGCTTTTCCAAAACAAAAACTAACAAGATGAAGCCTCTTATATTAAACATTATAAGAATATCTGTTTACCAAATAATGTTTATGGAAAAGGTGCCTGTTTCTGCTGTTTGTAACGAGGCTGTTAATTTTGCTAAAAAGAAAAAATTTAATGGCTTATCTGGTTTTGTTAATGGTGTTTTAAGAAATATAGCAAGAAACAAAGATAATATCATTTTACCAGAGGATAAAATAGATTTTTTAGCTACAAAATATTCTTACAATAAATGGGTTATAGAAAAATGGATAAGCCAGTTTGGATATGAAAAAACTGAAGAAATTTGTAAAGCTAATATATTAGCACCTAAAGTTTGTATATGCGTAAATACTAACAAAATAGATAAAAATACATTAAAAGATATGCTAACAAAAGAAGGTATGGTTGTAGAAGATGGGCTTATATCTAAAAACAGCCTATATTTAACAAAAACAAAAAATATAGCAGATAGCAATGCCTTTAAAAAGGGTTATTTTCACATTATGGACGAAAGCTCAATGCTTTTGGTTGAAACATTAGCTCCTTGTGAAAATGAAACCATAATAGATATATGCTCTGCCCCTGGTGGCAAATCTTTTTATTGCTCTTACCTTATGAAAAACAAAGGACAAATTATATCAAGGGATATACATAGCCATAAAATAGAGCTTATGCAAGATACAATAAAAAGGCTAGGTATAGAAAACATAAAGCTAGAGCTTAAAGACGGTGCTATGTTTTATAAAGAAGATGAGGAAATTGCAGATAGAATAATAATAGATGCTCCTTGTTCTGGCTTTGGCATAGTTAAGAAAAAACCCGATATAAAATATACTAAAACGAAAGAAGATATAAAAGAACTTTCAAACATACAAAAAGAAATATTAAAAGCATCTTATAAATACGTAAAAAAAGGTGGAACCCTTGTTTATAGCACTTGTACATTATTTGATGAAGAAAACATAGAAAACATAAATTGGTTTTGTAAAAACTATGGTTTTAAGCTTGTAAGCATAAACACAGGCTTTAACATAGAAAATGAAGAAAAAGGCTATATAACAATTTTACCTAATATGTTTAACACAGATGGATTTTTTATTGCTAAATTAGAAAGATTAATATAGAAAGGTAATTTATGGATAAAATAGATATAAAAAACCTTACATTAGATGAACTAGAAAAAGAAATAACCTCTTTAGGTGAAGCAAAGTTTAGAGCAAAGCAAATTTTTAGCTGGCTACATCAAAAAAACGTTTCTTCTTTTGATGAAATGACAAATATATCTAAAGATTTTAGAGAAAAGCTTGCTAACAAATTTAAGCTAACAGAAATAGAAATAATAGATAAGCTAGTATCTAATGTAGATAAAACAACAAAATATTTATTTAAATTAGAAAATAATTACATTATAGAAAGTGTATTAATGAAATATAGCTATGGCAATGCAGTTTGCATTTCTACACAGGTAGGTTGTAGAATGGGGTGCAAATTTTGTGCATCTACTTTAGATGGGCTAGAAAGAAACTTGCTAGCCTCAGAGATGCTATCTCAAATATATAAAATACAAGAAGATAGCAAAGAAAAAATAAGAAGCATTGTGCTTATGGGAAGTGGCGAGCCTTTTGATAACTTTGAAAACTTTTTAAAATTTATAGAAATAATAAACCATAAAGATGGTTTAAACATAGGACAAAGGCACATAACAGTTTCTACCTGTGGTATTGTACCTAAAATATACGAGCTTGCCGATAAAAAAATGCAAATAAACCTTGCCCTTTCTTTACACGCTCCAACAGATGAAGATAGACAAAAAATAATGCCTATTGCTAAAAAATATACAGTTAAAGAAATAGTTGATGCCTGCAAATATTTTGCTAACACTACAAAAAGGCGTGTAACTTATGAATATGCTCTTATATCAGGAGTTAACGATAGAGAAGAAGATGCTAAAGAGATAATAAAGCTCTTAAAAGGTAGCCTTTGCCACGTAAACCTTATACCTGTTAATGATGTTAAAGAAAGAAACTATATTAAAAGCTCTAAGGAGCAAATTAAAAATTTTGCTAACATCCTTATTAACGCAGGTATAGAAACAACCATTAGAAGAGAGCTAGGTAGCGATATAAACGCTGCTTGTGGGCAACTTAGAAAAAGTTATAAGTATTAGAAACGAGGTGTTTTTATGATAGGTGTTGGTAACACAGATATAGGTATGCGTCGAAAAAAAAATCAAGACTATGTATATATTAACAATGAAAAAATAGGTAGCCTTGATAATTTATATATTGTTGCAGATGGTGTTGGCGGATGTAATGCTGGAGAGGTTGCTAGCGAATCTGCTATAGATTTTTTTGAACAATTTATATACGAAACAGAAGATGACGAAGTGCTAGACCTTCTAGTATCTGCTCTATCATATGCTAACGAGGAAGTTTTTAAGCTTTCTAAAACAAATAAGCAATATGAAGATATGGGAACAACTCTTCTTGCTACAACTATAAAAAATGGGAAAATTTTCATAGCCCACGTAGGTGATTGTAGGCTATATGGCATAAGAAATAACAAAATTGTACAAATGACATCAGACCATACATATGGTATGGATTTATTTAAAGCAGGTGTTATATCTAAAGAAGAAGCAGAAAAATCTATAAACGCTAATGCTTTAACAAGAGCTATTGGTGCAGAAAAAACAATTAAGGCTGATGCTTTATTTTGTGATGTTTTTGAAGATGATATTTTTATAATGTGTTCAGATGGCTTAAGCGATATGCTTACAAATGACGAAATTTTAGAAATAGCAACTAAAGATATATCTACAGAAGATAAGGTAGAAAGCCTTATAAAAAGAGCTAATGACAACGGCGGAAAAGATAACATAGCAGTTATAGTTATAGAGAAATAGAGGTGAATAATATGAAGTTAGAGCCAAAAACTATTGTTAGCGATAGATATGAAATACTAGAGCTAATAGGTGTAGGCGGTATGGCTAATGTATACTGTGCCAAAGACTTGAAACTAGATAGAAAAGTTAGCTTTAAAGTTTTAAAAGAAGAGTTTATAGATGAAGAATTTATAGGTAAATTTAGCAAAGAAGCTAGAGCAGCAGCTAGGATATCCCACGTTAATATAGCTAATGTATACGATGTTGGAAACGATGGCAATATCTATTATATAGTTATGGAATATGTAGATGGATACACCTTAAAAGATATTATTAAAACAAAAGCACCTTTTACTAACGAAGAGGTTCTTGGAATTTCTATACAAATAGCTAATGCTTTAGAGGTTGCTCATAGCAACAATATAGTTCATAGAGATATAAAACCTCAAAATATATTAGTAACAAAAGATGGTGGCATTAAAGTTACAGATTTTGGTATAGCTAGAGCTACTACATCTAATACTATAACTACAGAAGCAATGGGCAGTGCCCATTATTTTTCCCCAGAGCAAGCAAGAGGTGGATATGTAGATTTTAAAAGCGATATTTATTCTTTAGGCATAATAATGTTTGAAATGATAACAGGTAAATTACCCTTTGATGGTGAAGGTGTTGTTCAGCTTGCTATGAAACATATAAACGAACCTTTACCTAATATAAAAGAGCTAAACCCTAAAGTATCTAACAGTTTAGAAAAAATTATTTTAAAAGCAACTACAAAAAATGCAGACAACAGATATAAATCTGCAAAAGAGCTTAATAACGATTTAAAAAAGGCATTATCAGATGAAAGTGGCAATTTTATAACAAACAATGCCATCGATGAAGATAGCCCTACCGTTATTATAAAACCAGAAGAAATGGAACAAATAAAAAATATGGCTAAAAATACAGATAATAAACCAAAAGACAAATATGAAGATAAAGAATATTTAGCTAAAGAAAAGGCTAATAATGTTTCTTCTAAACCTAAAGCTACAAGTAAAGATAGCTTTAAACAAAATAAATCTCCTAATATATCTCCTAGCATAGACAAGGAAAATGACAAAGCAATGGAGCGAAAGGTTGCCCTTTTTGCTGTTTTAACATCTTTTGTTATTATGGCTCTATTAACAGCATTTCTTGTTGTATGGGTGCTATCAGGAACCAACTCTAAAGTGCCAGACTTTACAGGTAAAACTTGGGACGAGGCTGTGGAAATAGCTAAAGACAAAGAAATTTATATTACAAACATAAAAGAAGAATACAGCGATACTGTAGAAGAAGGTGCTATTTTAGACCAAGATATAAAAGCTGGTGAAAAGGTAAAAAAAGGTAGCAACATAAACGTAACCCTTAGCCTTGGCTCTGGTCAATTTGAAGTTGAAGACTATGTAGGTCTTGATATTACTGATGTTTATGAAAAAATAGAAAATTTAGATATAAATTTAAAAGAAGAATATATATCAGATGATGAAATAGAAATAGGCAAGGTTGTAAAACAGATTCCTGAAGGTGGTAGCAAGCTAAAACCTGGAGATGATTTAAGGTTATATATAAGCAAAGGTAAAGAAGATGAAGAAAATAAAGTTGCTGTACCTTATTTAATAGGCCTTAGCGAAAAAGATGCAAGAGATAAAATAAAAAGTGAAGGTCTATCTGTAGGTAGAGTTAGCCAAGCTGAAAGCGATACTGTAGAAGAAGGAAAAGTTATTGAGCAAAGCATAAAATATGGCGATGAAGTTTCAGAAGGTACTGCTATAAGCATTGTTGTTAGCAGTGGTAAAAAAGAAACTACCACAGAAACTACTACAGAAACTACTACTCAACCAATAGTACAAGATACAACCATAGATAACACAACAGAGATTATATCTGAAGAAAAAACAGAAGCTACAACAACACAACCTGTGTTAAAAACAGAGGTTTTAGAAATTAATCCTAAGTTACCAGAAGGAGCAGAAACTGTTGAAGTTAAAGTTGTTGAAATTGTAGATGGTCAATCTAAAACTATATGGTCTAGTAATTATAGTGCTAGTGGTTTCCCTTTATCTATAAATGTTTCTGGATATAAACCTACTCAATATGAACTTTATATTAACGGCGAGCTTATTGGAACAGAAACTAAAAACTTTAATTAACATAAATAACCCCTCTTTATGTTTTAAGAGGGGTTATATTTTTATATTTATTTATTACCTAAATTAAATAAACTATCTAAAGAACCGCTAGAGCTTGGACCAATAATTACATTATCTGGTGATGAGCTAGGGTTATCATTTATAACATTAGTTGTATTTTTAACAGGTTTATTAACAGGCTTTTTGGCTTTATCTGATTCTAGTATTTTTTTATTAACTTGTGTAAAATCATATGTTATGCTATCTGCAGTGTACGTAAACCCTAAAGAATCTTTAACATAAAGTTTTAATGTATATTTATCACTATATTTTTGAGATATAGATTTTATGCTACCATCTTTTTGCTTTATGCTATAGCTACCAAAAGTTACGTTTAAAGGTTCTTTTGATGTTAACGTTTTTAATGGGTATGGTGTAAAAGGATTGTTATCTGGATATATAACTAATGTATATTCTAATGGCTCATTTTTGTTTACATTATCCCAACTTATATTATAAGTTATTTCCTTATTTTCCCCCACATAACCTGTAATATCATTTAATTTTGGCTTATTAGGTGCTTTAGGTTTTGCAACTGTAAAGCCTCCTATGTTAATAAAATAATTATATAACCCATCTACATCTGCCGCCAAAGGTAAATATGGGTTTAATTGTGGCTTTAAATTAAAGCTTGAAGGGCTTTCATAAGGCTTTTTGTTTTCCTTTAAAAGCTCATCTGATGATTTATAATCATAAGATAACCTTGCATTAGATGAACCTAATAGCTGAACATAATCATCTGCCATTATTTCCATAATATCCCAATGATATAAATAATCGCTTTTATTTACATCAAATACAACAGGGCTACCTTCTAGCTTTCTAATATTCACGTATTTAGAATCTTTTAAGTTATGATAATATATACCTTCTTTTTGCATCAAATTATATATCATATAATGATGTCCATATTCGTGAGATAAGGTATATGCCATTTTAGGTATACTATTTAATTTTTCACCATTATAAAGGTTTATATATGCCTTATTACCTAGCTTATATCCATCATCTTCTAAATAAATATCATCATAGTAAAGCCCGTTTACCCCTTCTGGAGCGTCTGGATATATATATATCTCTGATAGATATGAAAATTCATCACTATGAAAATTACTTACAAGCTCTACATATAAACTTTTTAACATATCTTTAGACCAGCTTTTGCTATAGCTTGTTATAGTAAGGTTATTAACAGTATATGTAGCATATGTTTTATAATCTTTCGCAAAAACATTAATATTAAATAAAAACACTATAAAAAATAAACTTATCATATTTATTTTTAAAATTTTCATAATTTATCACCTTCTATTTATTGTAGATAAGTTTATTATACATTAAATTTGTTTTAAAAAAATTACAAAAATATTACAAAAAAATTTTTTTTATTTTATTATAAACTTTTTTATTTTCTTATCGTTACATATAATGACAAAAGGAAAATTTTTCTTAAGGAGGAATTTTATGAACAACCAAAACAATAATAAAAATAACAACAAAACATTTTTAGGTATTGTTGCTGGCATTATAATAGTTGTTGCTGTTGTTTTATCTTTTAAAGCTTCTGGATTTTTAGAAGAAAGAAAAATAGAAAAAAGAATACAAGAAAACAATATGGCAATATATAATGAAGATGTAAACAATAATCAAAATTCAGGTGAACCTACAGATATTCCACCTGTTGATAGCAATGCTACTTCTGCTAATACTTGGAACGGCAACACGTTAATTAGCTTAGAAGAAGCTAAAGAAATAGCAATAGATATTGTAGGTGGTGGAGATATAATTAGCCAAGAAGAAGATATTTACGACTTAGAGGATACACCTACATATAATTTTCAAATTAAAAAAGGTGCTAAAGTTTATGAAATTGAAGTTAATGCTTTAGACGGTACAGTTTCTGAATTTGATATGGATTAAAAATTTTTTATAAAATTTATAAACTTTTTTATAAATTTTACGTTTAAATTTATAAATTATTAATTTTTATTAATTTTTTACTTTTGGGAGGAATAAAAATGAAAAAATTTATTAGTGGTTTATTAATTGGTGGTATTATTACAACATCTGTTACTGCATTTGCTGCAAACGTTGTAAATATCCCAGCAACTTATTCTGTAAAAAGACTTGTTGTAAACGGAGTTGACACTGGCAAAGGTAGCTCTGCATTTGTTAGCAACGGTACAACTTACGTTCCTTTAAGAACTGTAAGTGATGCTTTAGGCCACGAAATTTCTTGGGATTCTAACACAAAAACTATTTATATAAATACAGGCAGTGGTAACACTAATAATGGTGAACCTACAGATTTACCTGCTACAAACGGTGGTAACACTACAACAAATAATAACGGTACTTGGAATGGACAAAAATTAATTAGCATAGAAACTGCTAAAAATGCTGCTATTAAAGCTGTAAGTGGCGGTAGTGTTATTTGGCAAGAATCAGATATTGACGATGATGATGATTTACCAACTTATGATTTTAAAATAAAAAAAGATAATAAAATTTATGAAGTTGAAGTTAACGCTTTAAATGGTTCTGTTATAGATTTTGATATAGATTAATAAAAAAAGGTTGTAGAATTTATGAACAAGTCCGTAAAAAATGGACAATAGAAAAAAGAGACCTCCTGTGGTAGAATTAAACTATCATAGGAGGTTTTG
>CALWLD010000024.1 GCA_944381435.1 uncultured Clostridia bacterium | reverse complement strand
TCATAAGATATATCTTTATATATCTCTATATCTCTTTTTAAATTATTTACTATATTTTCTTGAAATAATTTTTTTTCTTTTATTTTATTTTTTAATTTATCACCATATTTTTCTAGGCTAAATATACGTTCTAGCATTTCTCTTTTATCACTATTTTCAAGCATTAAAAAATCACTAAATTTGCCTTGAGGTAAAACAACTGCCTTTGTAAAATCTTCATAGCTAAGACCTATTATGTTTACTATTTTATCATCTACATCTTTTTTCTTATCTGCAATTATTTCTCTATCTTCATCTTTTAAAATAGATAGCCTAGTTATGTCTGATTTTATGCTATTTTTATTATCTCTTTTAAACTGCCTAACAATTTCATAAAATATTTCATCTTTACCATCTTTTATAGAAAATATAAATTCAACCTTCCCGTTATTTCTGTTAAGGTTTAAAAAATCTCCATTTTCATTTTTTTTGCTATATCTTACAATTTTACCATATAAAGCAAGGGTTATACAGTCTATTATGGTAGATTTTCCGCTACCAGTATCTCCAAATATACCAAACATACCTTTATCTAAAACTTTGGTAAAATCTAGTTGTTGCATATTGTTAAAACTATTTATTCCTGTTATTTTAAGCATTTGAGGTTTCATCAGCTATCACCTCCTCTTTTTCTATCTCATTTAAAATGTTTAAAAACATATCTAAAACTTCGTTAGGGGCATTTTTACCTTTTTTATATGTATAAAAATCTTTAAATTGTTCTAATATAGTTTTTTCTTCCTCTAGCTCATATATAACCTTTTCTTCTTTATCTGCTTTTAATATTATGCTAACAATATCTTTTTTAGTTTCTCTTAAAGTTTTTATTTGTTCTCCTGTTATAAAATCTTCAGTTAATATTTCTATAAAAACATAGCTATTTTCATTTGATACTTTTTCACAAAAAGCTAAAGCATCTTCATAGCTATCACCTTTAAAAACTTGTATAGGTTTGTAATCTGTAAGGCTTATTTTTTTAATGCTTGGTTCTTTGTTAGCCTCTATATCCAAAACCAAAACTACTTTTTCATACCCTATTTCACTTTGGCTGTATCTAATAGGCGAACCTGAATAATAAGCTAGGCAGTTTGCATCTTTTACCTGCTGACATCTATGTAAATGTCCTAGTGCCACATATTGAGTATTATCAGGAAAAACTTTAGGGTCTATAGCATAAGTCCCTCCTATAGATTGTATCTTTCTTTCACTATCTGTTTCAATGCCACCTTTTACAAATAAATGAGAAATGATTATATTTATGGTGTCTTCTTTAAAATTTTTAGATAAATCTTTTAATATATCTTTTATCTTATCGCTAAATTCTCTTTGCATATCAGCTTCTTCATCACTTTTAAATATAACCTCGTTAATATTTTTTTCTGTAACATAAGGTATAGTTAAAAAAACTGCTTTTTCATTATTAAGCTTTATTTCAAAAAAACCTTGTCCTGCTTTTGTTATTTCAAAATTATCGTATTTAGAAACTTTTGCAACTGTATCAAGCATACCTTGTATAATAATCCCAAATTCATAGGCTAAAGGGCTTGGGGATATTAACTTGCTAGCACTATCGTGATTTCCAGATACTATTATAATAGGCCTTTTTCCATTTAAAGAAAGCCTTTTTACTGCACTAAAAAATAATTTCTCCGCTACTATAGGAGGGTTTGTTACATCATAAATATCCCCTGCTATTATTATTAAATCTATTTTTTCATCGTTACATATTTTCTCTAGCTCATCTATAAATTTCTCTTGTTCATCTATCCTAGAATATTTATCTAAATATTTTCCTAAATGCCAATCTGATGTATGTAATATTTTCAAAAAATCACCTCTTAATTTTAAATTTAAAAATTTTAAATAAAACATATAATGTAATAACTATTAATATAAGTTCAAAAATATTTATTTCATACACACCTCTATATATATTATAATTAAAATAATTTATATTATAATATATACTATCATTAATTACATAATCATTTATTATAGAAGAGAATCCTATAATAACTTTAAAATATTTATAATTATTTTTTATTTGGTCAGAATGTATACTTATCTCATCTAAAGTGGTAGAAGCTACAATATCATTTCTTTCCCATTTATCTTGTTCATTGTCTCTTCCTAAAAGTATTACCTTTGGGTTTTCAAAATATAAATTAGTATTTATATTTATAACATCTTCTTTTGATATATAAATATCTTCAGGAAAATCAAGTGATATAATGCTATATACCTTTTCATCTTCAAAAGATTTAAAAGTATATACTTGTGTATTTATTTTATCATTTATATTATCCACTTTATTTTTGTTTATTTGCAAATATTTTAAATATACTTTGGCATCTATATATTGTGATAAATCTAGCTTTTGTTCATCAATAAAATCTTCTATTTTATCATCCAAAAAATTCTCCTTTGAAATGTCTTCTGCATTTATGTATATAGTAGAAAAGCAACTAATAATGAGTACCAAAATTATGGTTTTTAACACCTTTTTCAAACCAATAACCACCTTTGTAAATTTTAAAATTTTAATAACTTAAAACTCATAGTATTTAACTTATTATACTTAATATTGTCAAAATATGCAATAAAAATAAAACCTACTTAGTTTATTAAGTAAGTTTTTCTTCTATATAACAGTTATTTTAAAATACCACCTAATCTTAAGTTAAACTTTAAAATGCAAAGAATTTTAATTACAATAATTATTTTTACTGGCTATCATATAAAAAGTATATTTTTATAGTCTTTTCATACAGTATTTCAAAAAATATTCTTATCACATTTAAAAGGGTGTGGATTTTCCCACACCCTTATCTTTTTAATTACAATTAAGGTACGACTTGATTTATTATTGAATAGTTAGCATTGTATAAATCATTTGTGCAGATTCACCTCTTGTTGCGTTATCTTTAGGTGCAAAGCTACCATCTGTTCTGCCGTTTATTATACCAGCTTGTTGAACTTTATCTACAGAAGACATAGCAAAGCTAGATATATTATCACTGTCTTTAAATACGATAGGCTCTTTGTTGCTATCTAGGCTAAATCCTTTATAGCTTGCAAACCTTTCTATCATAACTGCCATTTGTTCTCTTGTTATGTTTTCATTAGGTGCAAATGTATTGCTAGTTGCTCCGCTTGTTATGCCATTTTTATAAGCCCAATCTACATAAGGGTTAAACCAAGCGTTAGCATCTACATCTGTAAAGTTTTCTGCCTTGTATGTATTTGTATTTATATTATCTAACTTAGCTAAAATAGTTACAAATTCTGCTCTTGTAATATTGTTGTTAGGCTTAAACTCATTTTCGTTCATACCGTTTATAATGCCTCTATCTGCAAGATATTTGATAGGTTCATTAGCCCAATGGTTAGCAGTATCTCCAAAGTTAGATTGTTTTACAACAGGATACATTTTATCTATATCTATTTTGTTATCCTGTGTGTTATCTTTGTTTGCATCTTGTGTTGTTTGTTCTGTAGCCTCTTCTTTTTTATCTTCACTAGGCTTTATAGATGCTCCTCCACCTGAGAAACCACCACCTGATGTAGTTGTTTCGCTAGTATCTTCTTTTACTGTTATGTTTGCATCTATATCTTGAAATTTACCCTGTAAATCTTGGTTTAAATCTACAAGTTCTAACTTAACATTTTTAGATAAGCTAGGTTTATTTTTAAATGTTAATTTGCCTATATTTAATATACCATTTTCTGTAAGGCTAGCACCATTATCTATAACTATAGATATTGTAGTTTTATCTCCTTCAGTTTCTTCTTTAACAAGGCTATAAGTAAATTTTTCTGCTGGTTCAAAAGTAATGCCAGTGTTTTTGTTATTATCAATAATATTTAATTGTAATGCGTGTATATCTTTATTTATTCCTGATATTTTTATATCTGCAATGTTGTTTTCTACCTGAATATCTATAGAAACATCATTTGCAAAAACATTAGTTACAAATAATAATGTTGTTAAAATACTAAATAATAATTTCTTTATCACAATAAAAACTCCTTTTTTATATTTATCTAGCACCTAAATAGTGCTAGATATAAAAATTACTTAATTGTTATTTTAGGTGTATTTTCGCTATCACTTGTAATAACTATTTTAGGTAAACTTTCATCGCTAGGCATATTTATCCACATAGTATCACTTGTTAGACGAGAAGATGTTTCTCCGTAAGGTCCTTGCCACATCTCTGCCATAATCTCTGTAGGTAATATGCTAAGTTTTTCTGGGTGGTCTCCTTGGTTATCTTCTTGTATATTTGGTACAAACATAAATATACCCTCTGCTGTAGAAGATGTTATAGTGCCATCTGCATCTAATGTATCAAACATAAGAGAATATCCAGCAACTAAACGTTCTTCTGTTTCTATAGTTTCATTTAATGAATTTTCTGTAGCATATTTACCTTTAATGTAAATATTGCTAATAGCAGAATTACCACGATATTTACCTATAATAACTAAAGTATCAGCAGGTATAGTTTCTTTGATAGGTGCTCCGTTATCATCAACGCTATCATAAGTGTAATCGCTAGCTAACCTACCAACGCCCATTTCTAAAAATTCTACATTATCACCAGGATAAGATATAAACTCTACGTTATAGTTGTTAAAATCAAAACCTGTTAATTTTAAGCTATTAACATCATAAGCAAAGATTTTATCCTCTGTAGAACCTTCTTTACCAAAATAACTAATATAAGTATTAGGAGTAGTAGCAAAGTTACCTTCATTAAAATCACCATCTTTAGCAAGCACCATATTTTCAGTAGATGCAGGAGCTACATCTGCTACAATATCTGCATAAACTTGATATTTACCTGTTGGCATAACAGTTCCTTCATTTTTAGGTGTAACTTTAATACCTGTAACAATAGTAGGTTCATTAAATGTAACTGTACCAGATGCTTCATCTAATTTATATAAGCCTTTATCTATTGTGTTATCGTAAGATATTCTAACTTGTCCTACTTCTTTTTGTGCATTAACATTTCCTAAAACGTCTACAGGTTTAATAGCATAAGTAAAGGACATATTGTTAGCAGAACCTATATAATCTTTATAAATACCTGTTGTTGTAAATCCTATAGGTTTAAACTCACTATCTCCGCCACCTTTTCTTAATATCTCATAACCTTGTACGTTTTCGCTTTGGCTAGTTATGTTAATAACTACCTCTTTTGCTTTATCATTTTTGCTATTTTCAGCTTTTTCTACATTTAATGTAACGTTAGTTTCTATGTTAGTGTTACCTGGGTTGTTTTCAATTCTTTTTCTTCTAGAGCTATCATTTAGATAATAAATAGCTCTATCTTCTTTAGATTGTGTTTTCATTTGGTTTTTAGCTTCTTCAGATAAAGATACACCCCATCTTGTAAAGAATTCTGTTAAATCTTTTTGAGCCACTTTGCTAGATGCAACAGCAAATTTATCCATATCGCTAAAGCTATTTAAGCTACTATCTGTTCTGTATAATTTGTGTAATTGGTTATAGAAATTAAAAGGATTTTGTGCATCATCATAAGCTAAATGTAACTGCCAATACATAGCAAGATGTACAAATAAATCATTAGGCACCCCTTCGCTACCTACAGCAACTTTGTTAAATGCTTTTTCATAAACTCCGCTTTCTTCTAACCTAGAAGGTAATATATTTGCCTGTCCATCATAAGTTTGTAACATTAATGAATATATGTTATTAGTAACTTCTGCTTTGCCAAAAGTATCCATAACGTGGCCTATTTCGTGAGCAATGCCCCAGCCAAAAAGGTTATTTTCTGTTGTAGTGCTTTCATTTACAGGTTTACCGTTCATTAAAGGTGCAACAGAGTTATAGCCTATACCTATATGGTTACCTGATGCATACATAAATGCATTTGCAAACATTTTCATATAACGAATGTTATGTCTTGTTTCTAATATATTTGTTTCTTCGCTATCTATACCATAAGTTTTATAAGTAACTTGCATAACTTGCTCCCAAGCTAGCATAGTATCGTATAATTTATTAATTTTTTCTTCTTTAGATGATGTATTTTGGTTAATACCATCTAAAACTTTTGTAGCAGGTAAAGATAATAAAACATTAGGTAATGAAATTTCTGTTTGGTTAAGGTTTTGTATTTCTTTATTACCTGGCAAGCTATATGGGTCATATGCTATAAGCTCATCAATATATGTTTCTATTCGTTTTTTAGCAGCCTCTTCACCTATAGTATAAAAATCTCTAAGCTCTAAATAAGGTATTTTATTTGCACCCACTATTTGTAATTTAACATCGCTAGGGTTATCTCCACTATATGTAACATATAATGAGCCACCTCTATCAGTGTTAATGCTACCTATCTTTGGAATAGTTATTATGTTTCTACCACTTTTTAATTTTATAGGTTGTGCAGAAAGTTTAGATGCTTCTTCAAAGAATTGTGTTGGAACAAGCTCAACAGTTTCTCCTTCTGGTATATCAGCATAAATTGCAACTTTTTTGTTAGCAAGCCCTACAACGCCAAGAGGTTGCCAGTTGTTTATAGATTTGCCGTATTTTGAAACATCGTTAGCAGGTTTTATAGAATATATATTATCTTTTATAACACCTAAATTTTCAGTATTTCCTTTAGCTAAAGATGTTGCAATGTCTAGCTCTTTTAAAAGTATATCTCTATCTATAACAAATCCATCTAAATCAGTAATTTCTGCTTTAAGGGCATTTATTTCTTCTTCTGTTATACCTTCTTTAAGCTCTGTTTTAGATTGGTTTGCAAAAAGAGCATCTATCCTATCTGCTATATTGTTATATTCGTAAAATACAGCTTCTGAACCATTCATATGGGTAAAAGAACCAGCCCATTGGATAGGTTTTACTTTTATTTGTTTTACATTTTCTTGTTTAGGAAAATCAAAAACAAAATAACTGTCATCTTTATTTTTTAAAGTTATGCTTTTATTTTCTACTATTTGTTTCCCTGGTTTAGTTAAATCATCATCTTCTGTCCAAACAGTAATGTTATAAGCTGTAAAGCTTCTTCTATAAGCATTTTCTATATATTCGCCATTTTTATAAGCCCCATCTAACCTAGGCACCCATATTAAATAATCCATAGTTTTTGGCTCATCAAAAGTAAATGTAAAGCTATTTTCTTGTCCCCAAGAACCCCAGTCTTCTGCAACCCAATGTGTGTTAAAATCATTGTCTATAAGCCAATCTGCATTAAATCCATCAGGATATAATTTTTTATCATAGTCTTGTCCGTTACCAGATAAAACAACTTTAGTTATGTTAGAGCTATCTATTCTGTTTTTAGAAGGTAAAGTAGGTGGAATAATTTCTTGTTTTTTAGGTGTAGCGTCAACAAGCTCAGAAGGTCTACTTTCTCCTACGTCATTTTGTGATGTAACATATAGTGTATATGTTGTATTGTTTGTAAGGTTAGGTATTGTATAAGATGTACCTTTTATATCATATGCTACTTTTGTGTAATCATCATCTTTATCTGTTTTAGCATATATGTTATATGTTTTAGCATTTTCTGCCTTTTGCCAAGATACTGTTATAGAGCTATCTCTACCAACAGCTGTAACAAAGTCTGGTCTGTTTGGTAATTTTGCAGGCTCTGGCATTGCAGATACGATGCTAGATTTATTACCTTCCCAAGTTCCAGATGTAGCACTTACTGCAAAATAATAAGTTGTTAAGTTTTCAAGCCCAGAAATAGTTATGCTTGTATCTTGTGATGTAGCAATTTTATCTAAATTATTAGCATCTGTACCATAGTATACTTTATAGCCTGTAACATTAGGCACCTCTCTCCAAGATAAACTTACCTTTTCATCACCTGCAACAGCTTTAACGTTTTTTACAGTGGTATCTTGTACTATATCTTCGTTTACAATATCCCATATTAACTTGATTTCATCTACAACTACATATCCCCCTTCTTCTGTAGGTACAACATCAACAATTATTTTTTTAACAGGCTTTCTAGCACCTAAATTAACATTTATTACTTTTTCACCTGTTCTAGAATATGTAACTAAATCTAAAGAATCTACCTTTCCTAAAACATTATCATTTTCGTCTAATACAGTTACAACAGTGTTTTCTGCCCCTTGTGGTATAACAACCTCAACAACAGATAGCTCTTCTGGTGTTTCAAAATTTACAGGGATAGATACTTTATCTTCGCCTTGTTTAGCTTTAAAAGATACAGTTTCTCCTTTAACAAAAAGGTTTTCTATTTTATCCCCCTCTTTTATATCAACACTGTTTGTGATTTCATCTTGATTTACATTTTCTATTATTTTAGATGCAACCTTTTCTGTTTCAAAAACTTCTGGCTCTGTAACCTCTACCATATTAGCATTTACTATAGCTATGTCTGATACAGTAATTTTGCCATCATTGTTAAGGTCTAGCTGGCTATCATTTTTATTTAAGTTTTCTTCTAATAATTTTCTATCCTCTAAATCTACTTTATTATCTTTATTTACATCACCTAAAACCATATTTGTTTCAGTGCTTATGTTTACCCTTTTAGAATAATTAGAAGTGCTTAAATCTACGCTAGTTGTTACATAGTTTTTACCCTCTAATGTAAGGTTATATCCATCAGAAGCTTTTAAATTTTCTATTTTAAATTTTATAACGGTAACTTTATTGTTTTCTTTAGTTATTTCGCTTGTAATAGTGTATCCATCTATATCTATAGAGCTAGTATCACCATCTAAAAATCTGTTTAATTCTAGCTCTAAACTAGCATTTCCCCTTAATGTAGCTTTTAAATTTTTATTTCTTAAGCTTTCTACTGTTTCAGGGTACTTAAACCCTATAGCAGTTTCTATATAAGTTTTATCAGTGTTATCTGATATGCTATTAGCAAAAGCTGGCATTATAGACCCTAATGCTAATGTTGAAGATAAACCTAATGTTAAAAGTTTTTTCTTCATAGTTAAATACCTCCTAAATAATTAATTTACAGTAAATTATAACATATAAAATAAAAAAAATCTACTATTTTAATATTATTTAATATTTTAAAGCAAATTATTAAATTTAAAAAGGTTATATTATAAATTTTTATATAATATAAATATATAAAAATATATTAAGAGGTGAAAGTTTTGCAGAACAATTACATTTTAATTAATAAAAATAATGAGATTTTATCATTTTATTATGGTGAAGAAAGAAGTATATATTGTAAAAAATTAGACCATAACAATAACTTTATAATAACAAAAGTTATACAAGATGTTACAGATTGTTTTACTGTAGATATAGCTCCTAACAAAGATATATATATCTTTTGTCAAAACTATGCTGGAGATATTATTTTATGCAAGCTAGAAAAGGAAGGCTTTAAGCAGAAAATACTCTTTAAAAACAAAAATGAAAAAACAGAAAATGTTTTGTTTTATCCTATATTCTTTAAAAATAATTTAAGCCTTATATACAATACAAATAGCCATAACCAAAGCTTTTTATCAATTAAAACTCTTGTAAATAACAAGAGCTGGACTAACTCGGAAAATATAGATTTATTTTCTACCCTCCCTAACAATCTTTTTTATATGCAAAAAATAAACCAAGATAACATTATTTTGGCATATCAAAAAAAATCTAAAGATATGCAAATAGGATATAAGCAAATTAAAGATGGTAATATATCAGATTTTATAACTATACATAGAACAAATTATCAAATAGTAGATTATTCTTTTATTGCTTTTAATGATGTTATCCACTATGTTTACATAGTAAAAAATCTATTTTCTAGCCAAGTAATTTATAGAAAAAAAGACGAATATGGTCTTTCTAATCCTATTACATTATTTGAGGGACAGAAAATCAAAAACTGTAATATTAGTATTTTAAATAATAATTTATATTGTAGCTTCATTGTAAATAATACACTATATTATTATGAATCAGAAGATTTTGGAAGAAGCTTTTTAGGGCTTGTAAAATATAAAAAACCTGTATCTCAAGATGTTATAAAAGCTAAATTTATAGACAATATTAATATACCTAATAACTGTATAAACCAAATTTTCATAGATAGTAAAAACATATCAAATATATATATGTTACCTGAATTTTTACCTAATTTATTTAATAAGGAAATAGAAAACAACAACTCTCGTTATATAAAAAATAACAATGAAGATACGTTTATAACTAACCTAAACAATCATTTTATAGATAGTAACGTTTCAAAAGAAAACAAAGAGTTTAAAAATGTTGAAAAAAATAATATAGTAACATTAGAAAATGACTTTTTTTCTAATTTTAACCTTGAAGAATTTTCAAAATATAACATTCCTAAAGAAACTTTTGAAACAATAGATAAAAAAGAAAGCTTTGATAACGTAGCTATATTAGAAAATAAGCTTAAAAGCTTAAACCAACAAATTACAGAAAAAAATAACCAAATTTTAAAATTAAATGATATTATTCAAAATAAAAATAATGAAAAAATAGAAATAGAATCTGCTTTAAGACAAAAGCTAAAAAATATGGAAGCAGAAAATAAATCTTTATTAAATAAAATAGAAAGCCTAACTAATTCTAGTGGT
This sequence comes from uncultured Clostridia bacterium, assembly GCA_944381435.1. Classification (GTDB taxonomy): domain Bacteria; phylum Bacillota; class Clostridia; order Lachnospirales; family CAG-274; genus Tyzzerella. The sequence goes on along the minus strand of CALWLD010000024.1, from coordinate 23,449 downwards.
AAAAGTGAGGTAATAGAAGAAAATGAAGATTCTAAAGAACAAGAAGATTGATAAAAATAAAGCCTTATTATATGTTTATATATTTATAATATTTGTAGGTATGTTTAAAACATATTTAAGTGAAAGCGTTGAAACATTTTCTATGCCTGTAGCCAATAAAAACATAGTGATAGACGCAGGACACGGCGATTGGGACCCTGGAAAAGTTGCAAAAGACGGCACCCTTGAAAAAGATATAAACCTTCAAATTTCAAAATATTTACAAGGATATTTAGAACAATCTGGTGGTTTTGTACTTACAACTAGGATAGATGATAAGGCTTTAGCAGATAGCAAAAGAGAAGATTTAAAAGCTAGAAAAAACATAGCTAATAACGAAAATGTAGATTTATTAATTAGCATACATCAAAATTCTTTTCCTAAAGAAAATGTAAAAGGAGCTCAAGTATTTTATTATGAGGGTTCAGAGGAAAGTAAAAAGCTAGCAGATTGTGTTCAAAATAGATTAAAAGAAGTAGATAGTAGCAATAATAGGGTTGCTAAATCAAATAAAGATTATTATCTTTTAAAACAAACAACTATGCCTTCTATAATTGTAGAGTGTGGTTTTTTATCTAATTCAGAAGAAAACGAAAATTTAAAAAATGAGGAGTATCAACAAAAAATAGCTTGGGCTATTTATCTTGGTATACTAGACTACTATAGTTTATAAACCCAATTATGATAACATAAATCATAAAAACTACACCAAAAATGGAAGATATTTTATATCTTCCATTTTTAGTATAAAAATAGTAATTTTTTTATGTTTTTAATAGTATACTATTTAGAAATAGCTAGTTTTATATATTAAAAGAAAGGAAGATTAATATGCTTAATTATTTATGGGGTGGTATGATATTAATAGGTATTGTTGTAGCTTCTTTTACAGGTAGTATGCCTGATGTAACACAGGCCATATTAGATTCTTCTAAAGAAGCTATAACATTATGTATAACTATGCTTGGTATTATGGCTATGTGGAGTGGTATGATGGAAATTGCTCAAAGAGCAGGGCTTATAAAAGAGCTTAGCAAAAAAATGCGTCCTTTTTTATCTTATCTATTTCCTGATGTTCCTAAAGAGCATAAGTCTTTAGATTACATTTCTACAAATGTTATAGCAAATATTTTAGGGCTTGGCTGGGCTGCAACCCCTGCTGGCATAAAAGCTATGGAAAGCTTACAAACTATAAACAAAAAGAAAGATGAGGCAAGCAGAGCTATGTGTATGTTTTTAGTTTTTAATATGTCTAGCTTACAGCTTATTTCTGTAAATATTGTTGCTTATAGGTCCCAATTTAACTCTGAAAACCCTTCCGAGATAATAGCCCCTGGGCTTTTTGCAACTTTAGTTTCTACAATCGTTGGAATTTTGGTTGTAAAGATTATAGAAAGGTGGAAATATAGATGAAATTTATGTTAATGTTATCCGATTTAATGATTCCTCTCGTCTTAATTTACATATTATTTTATGGCTATTCTAAAAGAATAAATGTATATGATGCTTTTATAGACGGAGCTGAAGATGGCTTTAAAACAGTTTTTAAAATAGCCCCTACTCTAATTGGGCTTATGGTTGCCGTTGGTATATTAAGAGCATCTGGTGCTTTAGATTTATTAAGCAACCTAATAGCACCTATTTCAGAAAAAATAGGTTATCCTACAGAAGTTGTACCTTTAACTTTTATGAGGCTCATTTCCTCATCTGCATCTACAGGTATACTCCTTGATTTATTTAAAACTTACGGTGTAGATTCTTTTATAGGTAAATTTGTAAGCGTTATGATGAGTAGCACAGAAACTGTGTTTTACACTATGAGCGTTTACTTTATGGCTGTTAACATTACAAAAACTAAATATACATTAACAGGTGCTTTAATAGCTAATTTTGCTGGAGTTATAGCTAGTCTATGGATATCTAATATATTATGGGGATAATTAAAATTTTACATAAAATATAAATTAAAATACACCTTAAATGTTATTTTATTTAACGCTTAAGGTGTATTTAAAATTAAATATTATATTTTTTTAATTATAGGCATTTGTAATTTTTCTTTATCAAATTCATAAAACTCATTAATATTTTCTTTTAAAATCTTATAAAGCTGTTGGTTGTATCCTACATATAAATTAGGATATTTTTCCTTATATGTTTCTAAAACTTTAACAGCTTTTTTGCGATTAATTTTTGCAAAATGTTCATTTCCATTTTTATCTGTATAAACTATGCTATATTGATACTTTTGCCCCATTCTGTAATGTCCATATTCTTCTTGTATATATATCCAAATTATATCTTCATTTTTTATAAAATCTGCTGATTTTTTAGTTAAAAATACACTATAATTTCTACCTATCCATACAGTGTCTATATTTATTGCATTTTCAAAATCTTGCTCTAAATCTTCTTGTCTAATGTTGTAATCTGCCTCTATTTTATCTTTTAAATGTTTAAATTTAGTATATGATAAAAATTTAATTAATTTAAAAAGTATAAATATAGAAAGTACAACTATAAAAACTGAATATATAACAACTTCTGTTATATAATCTCCCTCTTCTTTATAATCTATATAGTAATATTCTGCGTATTCATCTAATTCTTCTATGGTAAATTCTGTGCTTTCTGCATAAGAAATTACTTCGTTTATTTGTTCTTCTGTTAAGTTTTCTATCTCTTCATCAGTTAAATCTGATAAATACCACATTACTAAGTCTTCTTTTAAAACACTTTCTAAAGATTCTCTAAAAAAATCTATATCTTTAGAATCCATCTTTTTAACAGTACCCTCTGTTCTAGGCACTAATTTTTCAGCATTTTCGTAATCAAAATCAGAATAAGCATTTAATGCACTTTCGTATTCATTAGATAAATCTTTATCTACTAAAATACCAAAATGTTTATCGTCTTCTACATTGTATCCTATATACCCTAAAGATAATACTTCTCCCTTGCCATCATCTTCTACAATCTCTGTATAATAGTTTACAATATAGGTTGGATTTAACACAACCCTTTTATCTACAAATTTTGATAAATCTTTAGCATTATTTATAGTTATAGCTTCTAAGTTTGTAAAAGTATGGTTTACAACAGAAAGAACAATTACAATTATTAAAAATATAAATTGAAAAATAATGCTAGTAAATAACTTCTTTACCTCTTTGATTCTTAATTTTTTTAACATTTTATCTCTCCTTTATAACTTATTTACTATACTATTTTAATATATTTTTATAAATTTTTCTACATTTTTTTAATATTATAAAAAATTATATTTATATACTAATTAAACCTTATACTATTCTTTGACTTTTACCCTTTTTATTGCTATACTAATTATAAGGTATTTGTAGTTTTTAAGGAGGTTATTTTTATGAGAACAAACTTTCATACACATACATATAGATGTAATCACGCAATAGGAGAAGAAAAAGATTATGTTTTAGAAGCAATAGAAAAAAATTTAGATATATTAGGATTTAGCGACCACGGTCCTTTTAAAGATGAAGTATTTGACCCTAGAATGCCTTTTTCAGATTTAGATGATTATCTTTTTAAAATAGAAGAATTGAAAAATGCCTATAAAGATAAAATATGTATAAAATCTGGCTTAGAAATGGAATTTTTCCCTGAAAAATCTAAGCAATATGAAGAGCTTTTAACAAAGCATAATGTAGAATATTTAGTTTTGGGGCAACATTTTTTTAGAGATAACAACGCCTTTATAGATACTTATATATTAGATGATACAAGCCACTATTTAAAATATGCAGAGCTTGCAATTGAAGGAATGAAAACAGGCTATTTTAAGTTTCTGGCTCACCCTGATGTTGTTTTTGTTAATAACTTTAAATGGGATAAAAATTGTGATAAATTTTGTGATTTAATTATTAATGCTGCTTTAAAGCACAATTTAATCTTAGAATACAATGCTAACGGCGTAAGAAAAGGTAAAAGAAAATTTTGTGATGGAACTCGCTTTGCGTATCCAGATGAAAGATTTTGGCAAAAAGTAGCTAAAGAAGATATTAAAGTAATTATAAATTCTGACTGTCATAGCCCTGAATATATATGGGATAGCTATATGGATAAATCTTTTGAAATGGCAAAAGATTTAAATCTTAATTTAATATATAATATATTTTAGTTAATAAATCTATATACTTTTATTTTATTATTATTGTTGAGGATTTTGTAAATCATAATCAATTTTTTGAATACTTTGTATTCAAAAACAGGCACTCCTAAAATTTATTTAATTAAAATTTAATACAAAAAACCGTATATAAATTTTAATTAAATAAATCAAGTCGTACCTTAATTGTAATTAATCAATTTTTTGAACACTTTGTATTCAAAAACAGGCACTCCTAAAATTTTTCTCCATTAAAGTTTAATACAAAACCCTATATATAAATTTTAATGAAGAAAAATTAATTCGTACCTTAATTGTAAAAATAAAGTAAGGCACACCTTTTTAACAGGTGTGCCTTACTTTATTTTTAAGTTATGTGGAGGGCTATAACTTAAATTAACTAAATTTTTCGTAATTTATTTTATCTTGTGAAACACCAAGCTCTAAAAGATTTTTTTCTAAAGATTCCATAAATATTGGTGGTCCACAAAAGTAAAATGCTCCATTTAAAGGTAAATTTTCCTTTATCCATTCTTTTGTAACAAACCCTTGTACATCATAGTTTTCTCCTATTTTGTCTGTATCTAAAGGGTTAGAATAAAAAACTGTGTTTTTTAAGTTATTTTCTTTGCAAATTTTATCAATATCTTCACCAAAAGGCTGAATATTAGAATTTTGAACAGCTTGTACAAAATATATATTTCTATCTTTTGCATTGGCAAGTAATATAGATAATAAAGGAGTTATGCCTATACCCCCTGATAATAAAACTATAGGCTCATCTTTAGGTAAGCTTTCATCTAACACAAATACTCCACAAGGAGGCATAGCTTCTATGCTGTCACCTACTTGTAACTTATCGTGTAAATAAGAGCTCATAACACCGCCTTCTATCTTTTTAACGCTTATTCTGTATACATCTTCACTAGGTAAATCTGAAAGGCTGTAAGTTCTCATAACTTCTTTCATTGTAGCATCATCTGTTTTTATTCTAAATGGCAAAAATTGCCCTGGTATATGCTTTGGTAATTTTTCTCCATTTTTAGATTTAAAATAGAAGGATTTTATTGTATCACAAACATCTTTCTTTTCTATTAATACTAGCTCTTTAAAGCTATCCCAATTATTCATATAAATACCTCCTTAAACAATAATAATTATTATGTAGTAATTATAATTAATAATTGTAAAAAAGTCAATATCTTTTATTCTAAAAAATATAAATTTAATATAAAATATTTTATAATCAATTTTTTCCAACACTTTATGTTTAAATTATAACAATAAATAAAACACTGTAGATATCTACAGTGTTTTATTTATTGTTACATCATACCCATTGGGTTAGCACCTGGCATCATAGGTTCTTCTTTTGTTACATCGGCAACAACAGCCTCTGTTGTTAAAACAGTAGATGCAACGCTATTAGCATTTAATAAAGCACTTTTTGTAACTTTAGCAGGGTCTAATATACCTGCATCTATCATATTTACAAATTCACCTGTTAAAGCATTAAATCCGTAGTTAGCTTCTTTACCTTTAACTTGGCTTACAATAACAGAACCTTCAAGACCTGCGTTATTTACTATTTGTCTAAGAGGAGCTTCTAAAGCTTTTAAGATAATGTTAGCACCTGTTTTTTCGTCACCTTCTAAGCTATCTACAACTTTAGAAACCTCTGGTATACAATGAATATAAGCAGAACCACCACCGCTTATTATACCTTCTTCTACAGCGGCACGTGTAGCAGCTAAAGCATCTTCCATTCTAAGCTTTTTCTCTTTAAGTTCCATTTCTGTAGCAGCACCAACTTTAATAACTGCAACACCACCTGCAAGTTTTGCAAGTCTTTCTTGTAATTTTTCTTTATCAAACTCTGATGTTGTAGCTTCTATTTGTTCTTTAAGTTGGTTAACTCTGCTAGTTATTAAAGATTTATCTCCAGCACCATCAACAATTATTGTGTTTTCTTTGTCAACTTTAACTGTTTTAGCACGTCCAAGCATATCCATTGTAGTTTCTTTTAAGTCAAGGCCTAGCTCATCAGATATAACAGTACCACCTGTTAAAATAGCTATATCTTCAAGCATAGCCTTTCTTCTATCTCCAAAACCTGGAGCTTTTACTGCAACACAGTTAAAGGTACCTCTTAATTTATTAACAATAAGAGTAGTTAAAGCTTCTCCTTCAACATCTTCTGCAATAATTAAAAGTCTAGCCCCTGTTTGAACTATTTCTTCTAATATAGGTAAAATATCTTGTATGTTTGTTATTTTTTTATCTGTTATTAAAATATAAGGGTCTTCAAGCTCTGATACCATTTTATCCATATCTGTAGCCATATAAGCAGATAAATAACCTCTGTCAAATTGCATACCTTCTACAAGGTCTAGCTCTGTATGCATAGTTTTACTTTCTTCTACAGTGATAACACCATCGTTAGATACTTTTTCCATAGCATCTGCAATCATAGCACCTACTTCTTCATCTGCTGCTGATATAGATGCAACTTTTGCAATATGGTTTTTGCCATCTACTTTTTGGCTCATATCTTTTATTATTTCAACAGCTTTTTCTGTAGCTTTAGCCATACCTTTTCTTAAAATAATAGGGTTAGCACCTGCTGCAATGTTTTTAAGCCCCTCTTGAATCATAGCTTGAGCTAAAACAGTAGCAGTTGTAGTACCATCGCCTGCTACGTCATTTGTTTTTGTAGCAACTTCTTTAACAAGTTGTGCTCCCATATTTTCAAAAGCATCTTCAAGCTCAATCTCTTTAGCAATAGTAACACCATCGTTTGTAATTAAAGGTGTACCAAATTTTTTATCTAAAACAACGTTTCTACCTTTAGGGCCTAGTGTAACTTTAACAGTATCTGCAAGTTTGTTTACGCCTGCCTCTAAAGCTTTTCTAGCATCTACACCATATTTAATATCTTTTGCCATTTTCATATCCTCCTAAAATTATTTTACAATAGCTAATATATCGCTTTCTTTAACGATGATATATTCTTCACCATCTACCTTAACCTCTGTACCAGAGTATTTAGAATATAAAACTTTGTCTCCTACTTTTACTTGCATAGGAACAATCTTGCCATCAACTATAGCCCCAGGGCCAACTGCTAAAATTTCTGCCTCTTGAGGTTTTTCTTTAGCACCTGCTGTTAATATAATACCACCTTTTGTTTTTTCTTCTGCTTCTAAGTGTTTTAAAACAACTCTATCTGATAACGGTTTAATATTCATTTTGTTTACCTCCCTATAATTATGTAGCAATATATATCCATATACATTATACGTATATAAATACATTATATGCCTATATAATATTTTTATCACTCATTTGATGTGAGTGCTAACTACTTATATACTAATTTAATATACATTTTTATGCAATATTTATTTTTAACTATTTTAAGCTTTTTAAACCATTTTATATCATATTTTCTTTAATTTACTTTTGTTTTCTTTATTTTACACCTATTTTTTCACTTCTTGCATAATAAAATAAGTATTGTTGAGCATATCCTGCTAAATCTCCCCATTTTTCCTTTGCAAAATTATGTATTTCTTTTATAGGGGTATCTTTTTCCTCAAAATAAAAATATTCCATAACTCGCTTAACCCAAACATCTGTAGGAAAAACATCATTTTTCTTTAAAGAAAACAATAAAACGCAATCTGCGACTTTTGTTCCAACACCTTTTATTTTTAAAAGTTCCTCTTTAGCCTTTTCTGATGGCATATCAAATAGTTCTTGTAAATTTATATTTCCTTTATCTATGTTTTCTACAGCATCTAAGATGTATTTATCTCTAAAGCCTGTTTTACATAGCTTAAGCTCTTCTGGCGTTGCTTTTTTTAGTTGTTCTAAGCTTGGAAAAATATAATCTTCTCCAGCTTGTTCACCATATTTTGCTGATATATTTTTTATAACTTGCTTTATCATTGGTATACGGTTATTTTGGGATATAATAAAAGATATTAAGCATTCAAAAGGCTCTTGGTTTAAAATACGTATTCCCTCTGCATATTCTATAGCTTTTTTTACTATCTCATCATTTTTTAAGCTATCTTTTATTTTTTTATAATCTGTTTTTAAATCAAAATAATCTATCCATATATTTTCAAAGTCTTCTTTGTTGCAAGGATAAAATTCTACTTGATTATCTAATTGTTTTATATTTAAAACCTTTCCATAAGCTATAATTTTATAATGCATATTTTCTATTTTTTCAAATCTAAAACATTGACCACACTCTAATATTTCTTCTATATTAAAGCTATCAAAATTTTTCATTATTATTTTTTCGTCTTTTTGTATATATTCCATTTTTTCTCCTTTTAAAATCCAAATAAAATAAAAATATACTTCCTAAAAAATAGCAAAATATATCTTTAAAATCAAATGTAGTTCCTATTAATATTCTAAAAAATTTTATATTAGCTAAACCTAAAATATCTATTATATTTATAGCCTGTAAAAACTCTGTAAAAACAGAAAATATAAATATATAAATTGATAAATATTTAATTTTATCTAAAGTACATATTTTTATAAAAAAATATAAAACAAAAACTACAAGAACATCTCCAACATAAGGTCTTATAAATTTATCTTTTACAAAAATAGCTATAAAAAACTCTATAGCTAAAAATAATAAAAATATTAATAAGTATTTTTGTCTAGACTGACATTGAGTTTCCATAGTCTATCCCCTTATCTGTTAATGATAGCCTAACCTTGTCTTCAGACATAAATTTTACAATAACAAGCTCATTATCCTCTAAATATTTTATTGCCTCGTTATATTTTTTAGTCATAAGTGGAGATTTAGATTCAAATCTATATGTATAAACATCTCCACCGCATAAATAAGATTGATATGCTCTTTCAAAAATTGTTGTTGTTATTTTATTCATATTTTACTCCTTATCTTTATAAAGTACAAACTCTATATCTGCCATTTTTATAAGCCTATCGGTAAGCTCATCTGGATATTTTTCTATAGATACAATACGCTTTATACCTGCATTTATTATCTGTTTTAAGCACATAGAGCAAGGGCTATGGGTTATATAAATAGTGCCACCTTTGCAAGATACACCATTAGATGCACATTGAGTTATAGCGTTATTTTCTGCGTGTAAAGACATACAAACTTCATAGTTTTTACCGCTTTCAATATTGTTTTTATCACGCATACATTCATTGCTTTCAAAACAATCTAAAACACCTTTAGGTGCTCCGTTATATCCTGTTGATATAATGCTGTTATCTTTTACAATAACTGCTCCAACCTGTCTTCTAAAGCAAGAGGCACGATTTGCTACAACCTTTGCTATTTCTATAAAATAACTATCCCAATCTATCCTTTCCAAAATATCACCCCTTTAGCCTTTGGCTTAATGCCTCATAAAAAATAATAGCAGATGATATAGATGCATTCATAGATTCTACCTTACCTAACATAGGTATTTTTACAAGACTATCTGCTTTGTTTTTATATTCTTCTAAAACACCGTTTGCCTCATTACCTATTAAGATAGCAGTTTTAGCTTTAAAATCTATTTCATAAGGTGCTACCGCCCCATCTAAATGTGTACAAACAATATTTACTTTATTATTTTTAAGATACTCTATTAAAGATGATAAATCACAATCATAAACAATATTAGTATGAAATATGGAACCCATAGTAGCTCTTATAACCTTATCATTATATATATCCACTGAACCTTTAGATATAAATATAGCATCTATGCCTAAGGCTTCTGCTGTTCTTATTATAGTTCCCATATTTCCTGGGTCTGATATCCTATCTAAAATTACAAAAAGACTATCTTCTTTTATTTTTATATCTTTAATATCTGTTTTTATAATTTCACAAATAGCCATTATTCCTTGAGGGTTTATTGTGTCGCTAATTTTTTTAAAAACATCATCAGAAACTATTATGTTTTCTGCATTATTATATATATTTTTATTTTTTAAATTATTATAAAAGCTTTGTGAAAAAACATATTTTTCTATATTCACATTACAAGGTATTTCGCTTATTATACGCTCACCCTCTATATAAAATATTCCTGCTTTTTCTCGTTCTTTTCTTTGCTTTAGCTTTATTATATCTTTAATTATTTTGTTTTTATCACTTGTAATCAATTTTTTCACCTAAAATATTAATTATTTATCTTCTGTATAACATCATTTTTACCTACAACAATCAAAACATCTCCATCTTCAATTACTTCACTTGGCAAAGGTGAAACTATAATACGATTATTTCTTTTTATAGCAACGATGTTAAGTCCATATTTAGCACGTACATTACTATCTAAAATAGACTTATTAATCCAATTTTTATGAGGTTCTATCTCTACAATTGCAAATTTATCTGATAAATTTATATAATCTATAATGTTTGTGGTAATAAGGGTGTTTGCTATTCTAACCCCCATATCACGTTCAGGTAATATAACCCTATCTGCACCTACTTTTTCTAATATAGATTTTTGTATATCATTTCTAGCTTTTGCTATAACAAATTTAGCACCTAATTCTTTTGCAAGCATTGTAGCTAAAATACTTCCTTCCATATCTTCACCAATAGCTACAACTACTACATCAAAATTGTTTATGCCAAATTGGTCTAAAACGTGTAGGTCTGTAACATCAGCTTGTATAGAATGACAGCCATACTTGCTCATTTCATTTACTATTTCTATATCTTTATCACAACACAAAACATCACAATCGTTTTCAACTAAAGTTTTTACTACGCTTTGACCAAATCTACCTAAACCAAGAACAGCAAACTGTTTATTTCTTCTCATTTTATCCTCCAAATATTATCCAACAATTATTTTCTCTTCTGGATAATGTATAACGTTCTTTTTATCTAACTTTCCAAATGTTAATCCTAAAACAATGGTTATAGGCCCCAATCTACCTATAAACATACAAAGTATTATTACAACTTTACCAATAAAAGATAAGCTAGGTGTAACCCCTGTTGTTAAACCAACTGTACCTAATGCGGATACAACCTCGTATAATACATCAATAAATCCAAAATCTATACCTATTCCTTTTTCTGTAATTGTTAAAATTATTGTAGCAGTAAATATTAGCATCATCATCATCATAGTAACAGATAAAGCTTTTTGTACTGTAGAAATGCTTATTGTCTTTTTAAATGCTGTTATACTGTCTTTGCCCTTTATAACAGAAATAACTGCTAATATTAAAGTACCTATTGTTACTGTTTTTATACCACCAGCAGTTCCACCAGGAGAACCCCCTATAGCCATTAATATTATAGCTAAAAACTTAGAACCATAGTTTAAATCTGCTTGCCCAATACTATCAAACCCTGCTGTTCTTAAGGTAACAGATTGAAATGTAGAAGCTAATATCTTTTCATCTAACCTTAAATGCATAAGTGTGTCTGGGTTTTTATATTCTATAATAAATGTTAAAACAGCACCTAATAAGATTAAAATACCTGTCATTGTAAGAGCAAGCTTAGAATGTACAGACATAACAAATAATTCTGTTTTTTTATGTCTTATTTTAGATATTTTATATTTAAAATATTTGTTTAAATCTAATAAAACTGTGAAACCTAAACCACCTAATATAATAAGTGTCATTATTGTTAAGTTAATTACATAGTCTGTTTCATAAGGTACTAAGCTGTTATCACCTAGTATGTCAAAACCTGCGTTGCAAAAGGCAGATACAGAATGAAATATCCCTTTAAATATACCACTTTTAAAGCCATATTCAGGTATAAACCTAATAGATAATATTATAGCTCCAATACCCTCTATTAAAAAAGTACCTTTTACAATCTTTTTTAAAAACATTACCATACCTTTAAAGTTAGATAAGTTAAAAGATTCTTGTATTAATATACGCCCTCTAAGAGTTATTTTTTTACCAAGCACAACTAAAATAATGGTAAATAAACTCATAAAACCTAAACCACCAATTTGTATGAGCATTAGTATAACTATTTTACCAAATAAGCTCCAATGGTAAAAAGTATTAACTGTAACAAGACCTGTAACACAAACAGCAGATGTAGATGTAAACAAAGCATCTATAAATCCTATGCTTTGTCCATTTTGGCTAGCTATAGGTAAATTTAGTAATATAGCTCCTGTAAGTGTTACAATAAAAAAACTAAAAACAATAATATGGGCAGGTGTAAATTTGAAAAGCCCCTTTATTTTAAAGTTCACTGTTATCTCTCCTTTTCTTTAGCAATTTTATTATATCATAAATATATGATAAAACAATATTTTTTTATATGAAAATACAAAAAAATATTATATTTATGTATTAAATAAAAATAAATGTAAAAAATAAATTATTATATGAAATAGGAGAAATTTATATGGATTATTTAAAAGCTTTTATAATAGGTGGTTTAATATGTGTTATAGGTCAAATATTGTTAGATAAAACAAAACTAACATCTGCTAGAATATTAGTTTTATTTGTTGTTTTAGGGTGTATTTTACAAGGCTTTGGCTTATATGAATATCTTGTAGATTTTGCTGGAGCTGGGGCTACCGTTCCTTTGCCTGGCTTTGGATATGCCCTTGCCAAAGGTGTTATGCGTGAAGTAGATGAAATAGGCATTTTAGGTGTATTAACTGGTGGTTTAAAAGCCACTGCTGGTGGTATAACCTGTGCAATACTTTTTGCCTTTATTATGGCTTTAATATTTAACCCTAAAGAAAAAAAATAGCATCTTAAATCTACCTTAAAATTAAAATCTCATATGATAACCATATGAGATTTTGATTTTAAGATATTACTTTATTTTTATTTACATCATAACTTAAATTATTCTTTATTTTCTGCTTTATATTTTAATAATTTAATCTATATTTTAAATAATATATAGTATTATATCAAAAGTCCAAAAGCTTGTTAAAAATTAATTTTTATTACTATATCATAGTAAAATCAAAATAATCTTAATCTAAAAATCCTACTACTATACTAATTAATTTACACCATAATAAAATAACAATAATAAAAAAAATATAAATAAAAAATATTTAAAAAAATTAAAAATGGAAACATCATCAGCATAAATATTTTCATCACCATCACAAATTATTTCATCATATTAATTCTTAAATGGAGATACAATTTTAAAAGCAAATACACTTAATATAATATTTAATGTTAACCAATAATACACTATATAACCATTCCCCATCTCAAGCAAGTTTTTCCATAATTTAAAAAAGAAGTACTCTGATACTCTAAAGATAAACAACATAACCATCCCTATTAAATATTCTACTTTAAACTTATATTTTTTTGGCAAATATTTTATCATAATTACAATTATTCCTATAGTATCTACTATTGCTAAAAGTATTATTGGTGTTTGGGATATTGTATTACGTAATGCAAGTTTACTATATGGTGTTATAAACATTATTCCTATACTAATTATCCCTAATAAAAAATAGATATTTTTCATTTTATCTCCTTCTTTTAAAATATTAAATTTAATATCTTCTGTATCTAATTTTTTCTCCAAATTTCCATCTAACTTTTCATTTAAATATTTCCAAAAAGACTTAACAAGTTTATTACTAAATAAAATATACTTATGCCATCTTCTGGTATATTCATTAAAATCTATTCAATAATTTGTTCATTTATTGAAATAATTTATTCAATTCCAAAAAGTCTTTCTACTAAGTAATCTTAAATATAACTAACTTGATTTTCTATAAATACATCTAAAGGCACTCTATCTATTAGTCTAGATGATCCTGAGAAAATTCCCTTATTAATATAGAAACTTTTACTTTCAGTACTACTGTTGTTACATAAAACTACCTAAAATATAGTTTTAGGTAGCCATCTCTCTTTCTATAAATTTTAAATACTCTTCTTCTTTTTTTAATTCATTTAATTTATTATTTTGCAAATCTGATAAATAATCTATTTTTTTATTACATTTTTCACTGCTTATATATAAAAATATTAATAATATGTTAGATAAATCATATTTATTATCATAAAAGTAGTTTTGTAAAAATATATATATGTTTTCATAATCTTTTTTTAAATAATACAATAATAACTTATGTGTTGTATCAATTTTAATATTTTTTTGAAAAATATTCTTATAAATATGTATTTTTTCTTTTATTTGTATATCTTTATATTTATTTAATTCATCTCCTAGAATTATATTATTTAAAATATATAGTATATTATAATAGTTATATCCTTTTATATAGCAATTTATTTTTTTATTTCTACCTTTAAGCATATTAAAATCACCATATTCTAATCTTTTATTATACTCATTTATAAATTCACTAGGCTTGCAATTTATATCTAGTTTTTGTGTTTCATAATATTGTATAATATCTAACATATCCCATTAAAAAAGAAATTTTTATATTCTATTATATCATCTTCTGATATTTCTTTTTGTACTTTTTTATCTTTTAAATAATTAATTTGATAAAAATTTACTCTTACATTGCTTCTATAATAATCTCTTATAATTTTATTGTTATCATAATTATAGTATTTATAGTAAACTTTATTCTTGTAAGAATATTCTTGAGCATATATATTCTTATTAAATAAAAAAGTTAAAATTATTATTAGTATACATAGTCTTTTCATATATTTCTCTTCCTTATTTAATTAAAAATGTTTTTAGCATTGAATTTATTTATTAACAGCTTTACTCAATAACTTATCTCTCCAATTATATTCTATTTCTATTTCACATATATCCCCTTGATAATTTGGAACTATTACAACTATTCCTAATCTATTATTATCCTTTAATAATATATCATCAGTTAAATAGTATCCTTAAGGAATATTATTTGTTTTTTTAAGCTCTTGTATAAATTGATCCATAACTTCAGATACACCATTTGATTCTTCAAAATCTTCATTTTTTATAAACTCTAAAATCTCTATATCACTAATGATGTCTTCTCTTTTTATTTTACTTATATAACCCTATCTTTCCATTTTCATCATATTGAATCATAAAATTTATAGTTAAATTTGATACAAAATTATTTTCTTTTATTACTTCTGTATAATTCCAAGTATAATCTATTGATAAAAAATTATCATCTTTATAAGATATTTTATAATCAAAAAAAGTATCTTCAGGATAATTCATCACTCTATTAATACCGTTTGAATGTATAGTATTGTCCAAATCATCATAATATAATTCATATGCTTCTTTAAAAACTAAATCTATTATATTAGAAGAAATATAATCAAGATATTCTATTTTATCATTATTAATATAGTAAATAATAGGATAATTAATTTTAAACTCTATTCCATTAAATGTATCTTATATAATTAAAGTTTCTTTTCTTATACCATATGTATTATTACCAATATTTTCTTTATCCAAATGTTCTTTTGTTTTATTTAATTCATTTATTGTTTCTATATTACTTGTTACTGTTTCAGATAATTAATCTATAATATATTTTTTGTCATCTTTTTTACAACTGACAAAAAATATTAAAAAAAATCCTATTAAAAATAATTTTATACTACTCATTACTATCCAATTTTTTCTACTACCTTTAGCCAATCTAATCCATCCCTTTCTCTGTTTTTCAACTTACCTTCTTTATCTTTGGGAACTTCATAATTAAAATATATTTCCTTTGTTTCAACTTTAGTTTTTATTTAAATTAAAAACTTAATAAAATGTTTAAAAAATCATATTATTTATTAACATCTTTATTTAATAACTTATCTCTCCAGTTGTACTCCATTTCAAAAATAGCATAACTACCTAATCTACGAGGTAAATTAACACAAACGTTCATTTTACTATTATCTTTTAATTGGAAGATTTTTGTATTTATATCTCCAAAATAACTTGCTATCTCTTCTTCTAATTCTGGATCTTTATAAACTTTAAGTAATTTTTTATTATTTTCATTTAAATATTTTTCTACTTCACTAATAGGTAAAATATCATCTAATGTTATCTCTTTAATTGTAAGATACTCTTTATCACTATCTATATATATATTTCTAGTTAAATAAAATGGATGGGAAAATTGCATAGTCCCATATTCCTCTATAACTCCTGAATAATAAAAGCAAAAAAAATTTTTGTCTTGATAAGATATTTCATAATCAAAAACATCATCACCATATCCCCTGCTTGATTCAACACCAAAATTATTTATAGCATTCTCATTAAATATTTCCTTTTGTATACTTATTAATAAATCATCTGTTGCAAAATCTTGATAAAATATTTCATTATCATAAATTGTATAAAAATATGGGTAATTTATTTTAAAATTCATATTTTTATGAGATGTATCACTTATAGTCAAAGTTTCCTTTTTTATTCCGTAGTTATTATCTCCCATATTTTCTTTTAGCTTAGTAAATTCTTCTTGTTCTTGTGCAAATTCATTTGTTAGCTCTTTTTTCTCCGCACCTTTTTCATATTTATTTTCAGGATTTTGATTAATCTCTGTATCTTTACTATCACTACATCCAATTAAAAATATAATAACTATATGTATTAATAATAATTTTACTCTTAACATTATGCTAATACCTTTCTTTATTTATTAATCATTTATCTATTGAACTAAAATATTCAAGAAGACTTACTTTTAGCTTATTCTCATCTTCTTAATAATAATTACTCTTCCATATAATTTTTCTGATTAAATTAAAAATTAAGTTTGTTATTTTTTATCGTTATATATTAATAATTATTCTATAATTTCATATAATATAAATTGTTGTGAAGTATTGGAATCTTTTAATAATATTTCAGATTGAGTTATTAAAAATAATTTATTACTTTCTATCTCATAAATTATGTCATATAACAAATCTTTATTAAATATCCCTTCAGAACTAACATTAACATTAACTTTCATTGATGGAAAATAAATTCCATCTATATAATATTGAAAATCTTCACTTTCAAAAAGCAAATCACTTTTAACTAAAGTTTCTTTTAATTTAATATTTGAATTTATCCAAGATAAATCATTTTTTTCATTTATAAGTTTATAAAAATGTATTTCTGTTCTAACATCTTTAGGGTCATATATATTATATCCAAATAATACTAAATATTGATTTTCTTCTAAATTTATTGATATAACATCTGATATATCAAATATTGGTTCTTCTAATGTTTGTCCTTGAGGATTTATACTTGTAACAGATATTATTCTATCATCTTTAATAGTTTGTATTAAATTTATTCTTGGTTTAATTAGAGAATTATCCTCTATATCATTTAGTATACTTACTATTATTACTTTAATATTATTATCTAAATTTTTTTCAAATATTTTTATGTAATTATTTTTACTAATAAATATTTTTTTTATATCTTCTAAATTCATATTTAAAGTTCTACTATCTAAAAAAAAATTTACATAGTTTTTTATTTTGTATTGATATTCAAAATTAGAATCTATATAAACATTATTAAGAGTAAAATAATCTTCTAAATTTTCTCTATATTCTAAATCGGTTGAGTAATATAGTTTTGTTTCTAATATACTACTTGTTATAGGAAAAATTTCTGTACTTTTTCCATTATGTATTGATTCTTCATTTATTTTTTCAGTATAACTTCCAGAATATAAATATTCATTTATTTCAGGGTTAGTATATAGTTCTTTTATGTAACTTTCTTTATAAATTTCATAATAATCATTTTTATTCCCTAAAAGTATTTTATCCTCTATGTAATTTTCTGTTATATTTTTATTTCTTAACAGTATTTCATTTTCATCATTATTTTGTATTGTAATCAGTTCATCATTGTTAATATCATCTCTGTTTCGATTATATTTACACCCGCCAAGAAATATAGAAATTACTAAAATTACTAAAGTTACTTTTATAAGTATATAACCTATTCTCATATTACTCTCCTTTTATTACAATCATAAGTCGTGCTTATAGTATTTACCAAATAATTCAAATATTTCTGTATATTGTTGTAACTGTTGTTAAAAGCTTAAAGTTCACCTTGAAAATTCATTTCTAATTAAAACATTATTTGATAATGTTAGTTCATTTATAAATTATTGTAATCCGTATGTATTTTTAATCTCATTAGAATTAATATTAGTATCTTAATAATTACTTATTATATTTAAAAAGTTTAAAATTTCAAATACTATATCAAATATAATTTTATAATATAATCAAGAATAAAAAAATTTATTAATAGTGCTATATCAAATTTTAAATATGTAATAAAATATTTCTTATATATTTTATTATAATAATAAATTCAAACATCTACACTTTAATATATACTCATCTTGTACAATGCTTTATAAAATCATCTCACAAAATATTTCATATATTGACAATATATAATTCCATTGTATCATATTGTTTTATACAATACAATATGTTTTTAATAAAATGTATAACTTATAGTATAACATTAGCTCTTTATATACCTCTTTATCATAAAAAATAAAGCCACCTATTTAATTGGTGACTTTGAATAGTATATAAGAAAACATTAATTATAATTACTAATTTTATTACTATAAATCATAGTATTTTAACAAATTTTTTAAATATTAATAATTTTTACCAGTATAAATCAAGGTTTTCTATATCATTAAGCTCTACTATATCATCTACAGACAACATATGATACTGTCAAAGCAGGAAATAAAATTTTTATAATTTATATTAAAAAGGTTAGTATTTTTCAATAAGTCCGTAAAAAATGGACAATATAAAAAAGAGACCTCTTGTGCTAGAATTAAACTATCATAGGATGTTTTGTTATGAAAAGAGGTTATAAACATATAAGTTATTTTGAAAATGAGATTTTAGAACTAAGAAAACAAGGGTTAAGCAAAAGAAAAATTAATGAAAAGTTGGGCTTTACTATAAAGCACCTAACAAACTTTATCATCAGATATAATCGTAAACAACATAAAATCAATGCATGAATTCCAGTAAAATCTAAAGATAGAGTTGCAAAAAATTATATAGTAACACAAGAAATGAAAATTAATGACCTAAAATACATAATCGCTAGAAAAGGTTTTATGATAAGATAATTAGAAATAGAAAATGAGTTAATGAGGAATTTTAGATAACTTAAAGAAAGGAAGTGAAGCCATCAATAAAGTATCAAGTAATCTTAAATAATAAAGACAAATACAGTATAAGTGAAATGTGTAGATTTTTTGATGTATCTCGTAGTAGGTATTATAACTATCTTGACCGAAAAAATATACCAGATAAAGATTTATCACTTGTAGAAAGGATATCAGAATGTCAAGAAGAGAACAATAGAATATATGGTTATCGTAGAGTGCAAATATGGCTTAAAAGACAAGGGATATACAAAAATCCAAAAACATATTACGATGACAATAGTATAGTTTCCTGTAAAACATTAAAAGAACAGTCAATCAAATTAGTATTAGATACAATTAAAGATTCAAAAAGAAAAGGAAAAGTCACTGGTAATTTACAGCTCAACAGTTACCAAGAATTTCAGGACACATAACAAGTATACTTTAATCTAACACAATCTTACAACATTCCACAGTCAATGTAAAGACGAGGAAATCCATATGATAATGCTTTAGCAGAAAATTTCTTTTCAATCCTTAAAACAGAATGTATTCATAAAGTTAAACTCGCCACGTATGAAGATGCTAACTTCATCATATACGAATACATAAACTTTTACAACAATTATCGTATTTAAACAAAACAAAACTGACTCCATTAGAAAAATGAAATCAGTTTGTTGGTTAAAATTTAATTTTCTACCTTTGGTAGTATTTTTTTGCAATTTCTGTATAAATTGGTACAGTTCAAAATCCATCTATCCTTTTTTATATAATTTAATAATAATATCTATTCAACTCCTAGAGCTTTAAATATAGCTTCTTGTGGTGTTTTATAAAATATTAAATTAAATGCACTTATTAAATCTACTAGAACGGATGTAAAATTTATACTTGCAGAAACAGGAAGCAATATTTTTTTAACACTATTATCTAAACAAACTTTAAGTATATTATATAAATCTTCTAATTCAATAATTTCTCCTATTATACTAATTTTACTTAGTACAACTAAATTAGATAATGTAGATTTATTCAATATAAACCAACATATGGCAACTAATGTTAATAAACTTAATTTTTTGTCATACCTATACCATTTAAATCTTGATAGTTAATAACCAAATATTTTTCAGTAATATCAAGACTATTGCTAATCATTTTATAGTTTGCCTTTAAATAATTACACCCTACATTAATAGATTCTTTTGCTTCTGTATGATTTCCTAATCCTATTTTTTAAAATTTTCCATTATGATAAATTAGCTTTGTTAATCCAGATACAGTTTTTCTAACTATAATAACATCTCTTTGATTTAAGTTATTACTAACATCTCCAAATTTCTCTTTTCTAAGCTCCTTTATACATTCTAACAAATAATACTTTATAAACCTATATTTGTTTGTAAAATAATCTAGTCTAAATTTAGGTATTTACCAACCTTGAGTATGTCAATATAAGTATTAAAAAATTTTTAATTTTAAAAATAGTATGTAAAATAAAAATATCTATAATATCTAAGAGATAAAACTAAACTTTTGGCAAATTTATTTTGTAAACTTAAAATTATAAAAACACCCGAAATTTTAAATTTGAAGTGCCTGTTTTAAACATTAATATATATTTTTTATCTCTTATTCAGATATATTGTAATCATTTTTTATTTTTTAAATCATATCATCATACGCTATATTAAATTCTTTTAATGTTTAAATTTTACCTTATTTTTAGTAAAAAAATTTTTCAAAATAATAAGTAATTATTGCAAATATACTCATAATAGACATAAATTTTAATCCTATTAATATAGCTTTAAAAATACCTGTTGAAATACTTTCGTTATTTTCTAAATGCTCTCCTTTTTCTTGTTTTGATTGTGAGTTCTCTTTTAGATTATTTTCATTTGTTATTTGCTTTTCACCTTTTGATCTTTCAGCTGTCGGCTTTTCACCCATTGGCTTTTCACCTACTGCTCGTTCTCCATTTAATTGCATAAATGGTGATTTAATCCATCTTGTAAAATTAGACGATGTTATGTTATATCCACCTACACAGATTAAAAGTAAAATCATTATATAACATATCACTTTGTTTAGTTTATATTCCATAGGTATTTTAAATATTTTTTTAAACACTGAAACAATCCATTTCCAATGAAATCCAATATGTACACCTAATAGTATAATAAATGCACTAGCCGAAAAAAAGTGTAATTGTTTTGACATTGCCATATCAGGCAAATTAAAACTTCTAAACACTATTTTAGACATAAATATACCTGTTATAAGCATTAACATAACATCTAATAGCAACATAAAATTTATAAAATAATTTATCTTTACTTTTATAGGTATTTGTTTATTAAATAAATTTTTAGTAATACTAACAACCCATTTTCTATTTATTAATATATGTAAGAAAAATAATGATATAGCAACTAATCCACCTATCTCGTGAAATTTAATTCCAAACACCATTTTATCAAACATAAGAAATAATAATATTGCCATAAATAAATCAAAAATACCTTTAAATATACTTTTCTTCATAAAGTTCCTCCTTAATAAAGTTTACTTAACATTATCTATAATAATATAATCTATAAACCTTAAAACAATCTTAAATTTTTAATTTTATTCTAAAATAATGTTAATATATTAAAACTCTATTATAAATTTTACTCATTTTGTATATTCACTTTCTGCACATATCGTCAATTCATTGTTATCAACTATATTTTTTGTAATAGCAAACCATAAACTATAACAATTTATAGTTTTACTTCTAGATAAATCAACGCTAAAAAATGTTGAAATATTTTATATTTAAATTCATTTTCTATACCTATCCCTGTATTGAAAATATCTAAGTATATTTTATTTTTAAATTTGTCTAAATTAACTTCTATAATATGATTTTCTTTAGAATATTTTACTATACTATCTAATAGTATTCTAAGTATTGTTATAATATCTTACTTATTGTAATTTAAATAAATACTCGGTGTTATATTATACCTAAAGATTCTTTTTTCTTCAAAACAAACTATTTCATATTTAAATATTATATTTGTTATAATATCACTTAAATTCAATTTTAATTTATTATCTATATTATTTATATATTCGCTTTTTGATAGAAATAAAAGCTTATTTATTAACTTATTCATATAAAATATAAAATATAAAATATTTTATATTTTATATTTTTTAACCAAAATTGTTGTCCTTTATTATTAATCTCATTTTTTAATATTGATAAATTAGTAGATATTATAGTAAGTGATTTTTTAATTCGTGGCTAGAATTATCTATAAATTGTTTTTGCATATCAAAATTTTATTTTACTGGTTTAATTATCCATTCTGTTAAAAAATAAGCTATAATAAATACAAATATAATATAAATAAATAAATAAATAGTTATTGTAACTAATATCGAGAAAAAATCTATTGTTAAATATCCTATTAAATCTATAATTTTTTCCATTAATACTGATACTATCATTTCTTGCTTTTTCTTTAAATATAACATAAAATATATAAAATAAATAATATAAAATAATCAACATATTTATATCATTTTTACAGTTATCTTCTAAATATCCTAAAGCTAAAGATGGAAAATTAAAAGTTATTAAAAATACTAATGTAATAAATAATAAATCAGTAATTTGATTTTTTTAAATAAATTCCTAATTAATGAAAATATAAAATAAAAATCTAAAATTATAGTTAATATAAAACCAAAAAGAGTACTGTAATTTGTATATTTTGTATATACAATTAAAGAGGTACCACTAAGTAAAAGTGCCAAAAAAGTAGCAAAAGAACTATATTTAAATAGAATTATACTTAAAAATATAATAATAATTTTTAATAATTTATTTGTCACTTCTATTACATCTTTTAATATAAGTGTAAAGTAGTTTTTAATAAAATGTACTGGTATATCTTCTAACATATAAATCTTCTTCTCTATAACTAATCTTATCAAAAAAATTTATATTTATTTTAGTATTAAATACTATTTTTAAATATATTAATATCTAACACATCATACATTTATTTCATTCTTTAATCTCTTAAAAATATTCGTGGCAAAATATATTGTTGGT
>CALWLD010000023.1 GCA_944381435.1 uncultured Clostridia bacterium | reverse complement strand
GTTTGTTACTTAAAATTTAATTTTCTACCTTAGGTAGTCTTTTTTGTGATGTCTGTATAAATTGGTGCAGTTCATTTCTCTTCACTCTTTTTATTATTACTTAATTTATATGGTTTTATATTAAATACATTGTCTTAAATTTTATAAACCTAGACAACGTCCTATATATAATTATGATTAATACTTTATAACTAGCTTTCTGTAAGCCCCTGTTAGCTATACTTATATCTTATTTTTATAATATAAAATTAAAAAATATCATTTTTATGAAAGCATAAAAATTTTAATGAAAATTTAACTTTTACAAAAAGCTAGGTTTTTTAAGGGCTTTAACCTTTGTTGGATAAAATCTTATTTTTCTTATGATAAACTTGTTATTATAACCTTTTTGTTACAATCAAGTTTTTGAATATTTTATATTCAAAAACTTGTATTCCTAAATATTTTACTCGCAAAATTTAAAACAAAAACCACATTTATAATTTTTGTTCTAAAATATTAAGTCATACCTTAATTGTAACAACAAAAGAGTGAAGACAAAGTCTTCACTCTCAGGCTATATAAAATCTATAGCTCAATATATATTAATCTACTATCCCTCTAATTTCTCTTAAATCTTTTATATTATATTTATCCATATATTCATTAATGCCATTTAAAACATCGATTGTTGCATAAGGATTAATAAAATTTGCAGTACCAACTGCAACACCACTAGCACCTGCTAATATAAATTCTATAGCATCATCGCCGTTAGATATACCTCCCATACCAATGATAGGTATATTCACAACCTTATTAACTTGATAAACCATTCTAACAGCAATAGGCTTAATAGCAGGACCGCTCATACCACCCATTTTTTTAGCTAAAATAGGTTTTCTTTTATGTATATCAATTTTCATACCTGTTATAGTATTAATAAGTGAAATTGCATCAGCTCCACCTACCTCACTAGCTCTTGCAATTTCTGTAATGTCAGTTACATTAGGTGTAAGCTTAACAATAAGTGGTTGTTTGGCTACCTTTTTAACGCTAGATACAACCTTTTCTACCATTTTAGCATCTGTTCCAAAGCTTAAACAACCTTCAGCAACATTAGGGCAAGATATGTTAAGCTCCATTGCATCAATATCTGCATTTTGTAAGCTTTCTACAACAGAAATATATTCATCTAAAGAATGTCCACAAACATTTACAATTATTTTTGTATCAAATTGCCTTAAAAATGGTATATCCTCTTTAATAAATACATCTACCCCAGGGTTTTGTAAGCCTACGCTATTTAACATACCACCGTAAACTTCTGCAATACGAGGTGTGTCATTACCTGCCCAAGCAGTTTTTGATACACCTTTTACAACAACTGCACCAAGCTTATTTAAGTCTACAAAATCGGAATATTCTTTACCGCTACCAAAAGTGCCAGAGGCAGTCATTACAGGGTTTTTAAATTCTACATTACCTATTTTAAAACTTAAATTTTTCATTTATATACCACCTCTAAAGAGTTGAAAACAGGTCCATCTTTACAAACTTTTTTATGTACAACTTCTCCATTTTCAAGTATTTTTACAACACAACCAACGCAAGCTCCTATACCACAAGCCATTCTCTCTTCCATAGAAACTTGTGTATAAATATCTTTTTCTTTAGCATATTCTGTTAAAGCAGAAAGCATAGGTTTAGGACCACAAGAATATATATAATCACCTGTTATATTTTCTTGTTTCATAAGCTCTATAACATTACCTTTAAAGCCCACAGAGCCATCATCTGTAGCTATATAAACTGTTGCCCCAAGCTTTTCAAAATCTTCTTTTAAAAACTGACCTGTTCTAAAGCCTAAAACAACAATTTTTTTACCTTCAACTTGTTTACAAGTTTCTAAAAGTGGAGGCACACCTATTCCACCACCTACAAAAATATGAGTTTTTTCTTCTTCAAAAATTTTATAACCATTACCACAGTTGCCTAAAACTCTAATAGTATCCCCTTGTTTCATAGTAGAAAAAAGACAAGTCCCCTCTCCTATTTTTTGATAAACAAGCCTTAAAGTTTCTTTTTCTTTATCTATTTCACAAATACTTATAGGGCGTGGTAATAAATTTTTGTTATTATCAGGGTAAAGCTTTACAAATTGTCCTGCTTTTGCTTCTTTAGCAAGGCTTGTTTGTAAAACCATATCAAAAATATCAGGTGCTATTTGCTCATTTTTTAAAATTGTAGCATTTACTACTGTTTTTTTCATTGTTTTAGCCCCTTTCTCATATAATAAAACTATTATGACAGTTTATAACTTAAATCAAATTCGCCTTTCATTTTTGTGTATATTATTTTTAAATAATATGCTTCATTTGAATTTACTTTTAAAGGTTTTTCACTATTTTCATTATGAAACCTACATATAACATTTTTATCTTTATCAAATAAATAGATATGTATATCCCCTTTTTCTATATCGGTATTTAACTTAAAATTAATATTGTTAAATTCTTTTGTTTTAATCTTTTGTATTACATAACCACTAGCAATTTTGGCTTTAAATCCTATACCATTTTTATAAAATGGTGCATATTTAGAAATACCAATAACACACATGTTAAAATTAAATGGATACCCTAAATTATATCTAATTACAAATATACTAATTGCTAGCAAAATAATAAGTGCTGGTTGTAAAATATTTAGTACATTTTCCATAAATATACCACCTTTCAATATAGTATATTTAGATTATATCATAGATTTCCTAAAAAGGCATAAGCCTTTTTAGGAAGTAAAAATTATTTTAAATCTTTAGATATATCAAATAATTGTAAATCATCAAGCTTAATATCTTTTTCCATAACCTCAAGCATAGCAACCAATGTATCTAAAGAAGTTATAAGAGTAACAGCACTTTCAACAGCAGTTCTTCTAATTTTAAATCCATCGCTTTCTACGTCGTTGCCTTTTTCTGGTATGTCAATAATTAAATCTACAATACCGCTTCTTATAATATCTAAAATGTTAGGCACACCTTCGCTTATTTTTTTAACAGTTTGTACGTTAATACCTGCCTCTTCAATAGCTTTAGCAGTACCAGATGTAGCAATTAATCTACAACCTAAAGCATCAAAACGTCTAGCTATATCTTTAAATTTTTCGTGGTCTCTATCTCTAATAGTAGCTACTATTGTGCTACCTTTTTTAGGTATTTTCATACCAGATGCTATAAAGCCTTTATAAAGAGCATTTTGTAAGTTATAACCAAGCCCTAAAACCTCACCTGTTGAACGCATTTCTGGCCCTAAGCTAACTTCAACTTGTGGTAATTTTTCTGTTGAGAAAACAGGCACTTTAACAGACACAACTTTAGGCTCATCTGCTATTTCTGTGCCAAAGCCTAAATCTTTAAGCTTTTCACCAAGCATAACCTTTGTAGCAATGTCAATAATAGGCACACCTGTAACCTTGCTTATATAAGGTACAGTTCTTGAAGAACGTGGGTTTACCTCAATTATGTTAAGCTCCCCTTTATATTCTATAAATTGAATGTTAATCATACCTATTACTTTAAGAGCAACAGCCATTTTTTTAGTAACTTCAATTATTTCTTTTCTAATTTCAGGTGTTACATTTTGAGGTGGATATATAGATATACTATCCCCTGAGTGAACGCCAGCACGTTCTAAGTGCTCCATTATACCAGGGATAAATACATCTTCTCCATCACAAATAGCATCTACCTCTAGCTCTCTACCGTTTATATATCTATCAATTAAAACAGGGTTTTTGCTATCTTTTTCAAAGGCATCTTTTAAATATTTAACAAGGCCTTCTTCTTCATAAGTTATTTCCATACCTTGCCCACCTAAAACATAAGAAGGACGTACTAAAACAGGAAAACCTAGTTCATTTGCAACTTTTATACCTTCGTTTACGCTCCAAACACCTTTACCTTTAGGACGTACAATGCCAAGGCTTTCTAATATTTCATCAAATTTTTCTCTATCTTCTGCCGCATCAATTTGCTCTGGCTTTGTACCTAAAATAGGTATGTTCATTTCATCAAAGAAATTAGCAAGCTTAATAGCAGTTTGTCCACCAAATTGTAAGATTACACCATTTGGTTTTTCTTGTTCTACTATATTTAAAACATCTTCTTCTGTTAAAGGTTCAAAATAAAGTTTGTCTGATGTGTCAAAATCTGTACTAACTGTTTCTGGGTTGTTGTTTACAATTATTGTTTCTATGCCTGCATCTTTTAAAGACATAATAGAACGTACAGAACAATAGTCAAACTCTATACCTTGTCCTATTCTTATAGGGCCTGAACCTATAACCATAACTTTTTTCTTATCTGTTGTGATTGCCTCATTTTCTTCGTCATAAGTAGAATAATAGTATGGTGTTACTGCCTCAAATTCCCCTGCACAAGTATCAACCATTTTATAAACAGGTATTATGTTATATTTTTTTCTAAGCTCATAAATTTGTGGCGGTTCTACGTTTAAATATCTAGCTATTATTTTATCAGAAAAACCTTTTTCTTTGTAATGTCTTAAAGTATCAGCATCTAAAGTATCGATAGTCATTTCTTTTAATGCTTCTTCCATATCTACAATGCCTTTAATTTTGTTTACAAAGAATGGGTCCATACCTGTTATTTCGCAAACTTTTTCTACACGGTAATTTCTACGAAGCATTTCTGCAAGGTCAAAAAGCCTTTCATCATCAGGCACTTGGACACGTTTTTTAAGCTCTTCTAAATCTCTGTTTGTAGAAGATTTTCGCTCTAAACCGTATTGACCAATCTCTAAAGAACGTACACCTTTTAAAAGAGCCATTTCAAAGTTATTAGCAATAGCCATAACTTCCCCTGTTGCCATCATTTTTGTACCAAGTGTTCTTTTAGCACTGTAAAATTTATCAAAAGGCCATCTAGGTATTTTTAAAACTACATAATCAAGTGTAGGTTCAAAGCAAGCAAAAGTTTTACCTGTAACTTCATTTTTAATTTCATCTAAGTTATAACCTAAAGCAATTTTAGCAGCAACTTTTGCAATAGGATAACCTGTAGCTTTAGATGCTAAAGCAGATGAACGGCTAACACGAGGGTTAATCTCAATAACTGCATAGTTATAGCTATTAGGGTCTAATGCAAACTGTACGTTACAACCACCTTTTATTTCTATAGAGTTAATAATGTTAATAGCAGCAGTTCTTAACATTTGGTATTCTCTATCTGTTAAAGTTTGAGCAGGAGCAACTACTATACTATCACCTGTATGTACACCAACAGGGTCTACGTTTTCCATACTACAAACAGTAATACAGTTACCAGCACCATCTCTTATAACCTCAAATTCTATTTCTTTCCAACCTTTTATACTTTTTTCAATTAAAACTTGTCCTACACGGCTAAAATGTAAACCTTGAGCACAAATTTCTCTAAATTCATCTTCATTTTCAGCTATACCGCCACCTGTACCGCCAAGAGTATAAGCCGGTCTTATTATAACAGGATAACCTATTTTTTTAGCAAATTCTACACCGTCTTCAAGGTCTGTAATTATTTTACTTTCAATAATAGGTTGGTTTGTTCTTTCCATAAGCTTTTTAAAGCTATCTCTATCTTCCCCTTCTTTTATAGAATCGATAGAAGTACCTATTACTCTAACGTGATATTTATCTAAAATACCTTTATCGTAAAGCTCGCAAGCAAGGTTTAAGCCTGTTTGCCCACCCATACCTGCTATTATGCTATCTGGTCTTTCTTTAGCTATTACCTTTTCTAAAAAGTCTATGTTAAGAGGTTCAATATAAGTATAATGTGCCATACCTATATCTGTCATAATTGTAGCAGGGTTAGAGTTTACAAGCACAACCTCAATGCCCTCTTCTTTAAAAGATGAAACAGCTTGTGTTCCTGAATAGTCAAATTCGGCAGCTTGTCCTATAACGATAGGCCCTGAGCCTATAACAAGTACCTTTTTAATAGATATATCCTTTGGCATACTATTTACCCTCCTCTATAATTTTTAAAAATCTATCAAATAAAAATTGCATATCAAGTGGCCCTGGGTTAGCCTCTGGGTGAAACTGAACGCTATATATAGGTTTAGTTTTATGTCTTATCCCCTCAATGCTACCGTCATTTACATTTATGAATGTAGGCTCTACATCATCTGATAAATCGCATACAACAAACTCGTGGTTTTGGCTTGTTATAAACACATTACCTGTTTTTAAGTCTTTAACAGGGTGGTTTCCACCGTGGTGTCCAAATTTTAACCTTTTTGTGTTACAACCTAAAGCTAAACCTAAAATTTGATGCCCTAAACAAATACCTAAAACAGGTATTTTAGTATCAATAAGTTTTTTAACAACCTCTACAACTGTTGGTATGTCTTTAGGGTCTCCAGGTCCATTACCTAAAAAGATTGCATCAGGGTTTACTTCCATTATTTCTTCATAAGTAGCAAAAGCAGGGAATACGCTAAGTTTGCAACCTCTTTTTTCAAGCTCTTTTAAAATACCTTTTTTAATGCCACAGTCTAAAACTGCAAGATGTGTACCATTTCCGTTTATAGTATATTTTTCTGGTATAGTAACTTCTTTTACGGCATTTTTGTTAGTGTACGTATCAAATTTTTGTTTAATTTGAGAAGGTGTCAAATCATCTCTAGTAGTTATAATCCCTCTCATTGTACCGCTATCTCTTAAAGTTCTTGTTAAAGCTCTAGTGTCAATTCCTTCAATACCCATTATTTTATGTTGATTTAAAAAGCCTTCAAGCTCCATTTCGCAACGCCAGTTGTTAGGTAAATCACATTTTTCACGAACAACAAATCCTTTTAAATAAGGCTTAATACTTTCCATATCTTCAAGGTTAATACCGTAATTACCAATTAAAGGATATGTCATAGTAACTATTTGCCCTGCAAAAGAAGGGTCTGTTAATGTTTCTTGATAACCTGTCATACCAGTTGTAAAAACAACCTCGCCTACTGTTTCTTTAATATATCCAAAAGCTTTACCGTTAAAAACTTTGCCATTTTCTAATATTAATTTTGCTTTAATAGATTTTTTATTCAATTAAATGCACCTCCTTAAATCTTCTTTCATATCAATAACAGCTTGTCTGCTAGCTTTAGCAAAATCTTTTCCGTTCATATTTTCTTTAATATGGTTAGCAATAATACCTCTTGATGAGTTTATTATAGCCCCAAGTCCGTTTTTATCAAAACATACAGCTAAATCTTCTGCTTTACCACCTTGTGCACCATAACCTGGCACAAGGAAAAAGCTTTTAGGCATTATTTCTCTAAGCCTTTTAGCTTGTTCTTTGTGGGTAGCTCCTACAACTGCCCCAACTTCGCTATAACCATTTTTACCTATAAGCTCACTACCCCATTTATCAATAAGGCTACCTATTTTTTCGTATAAAGGCTTACCATCTACTAATAAATCTTGTATTTCACCACTGTTAGGGTTAGATGTTTTTGCAAGGATAAATAAACCTTTTTCATATTTTTTACAATCTTCTAAAAATGGTGTAATACTATCTGAACCTAAATAAGGGTTAAGAGTTATAAAATCTTGCTTAAACACATCAAAGCTGTTATCTTTTACAACAGTTCTTCCTATATGTCCATCTGAATAAGCCTCTGCAGTAGATGCTATGTCACTTCTTTTAATATCACCTATAATGATAAGCCCTTTTTCTTTAGCATATTCTATAGTTTTTAAATAAGCCTCCATACCTTCAATGCCATATCTTTCATACATTGCTATTTGTGGCTTAACAGCAGGTATAAGGTCGTAAATTTCATCTATTATATATTTATTAAAATCGTACATAGCCTCTGCCGCTGCTTTTAAGCTATGTCCATATTTTTCGTATTTTTCTTCTATAATAAAGCTAGGTATATAGTCTAGCCTTGGGTCTAGCCCTACAACAGTAGGGTTTCCTGTCTGGTTAATTTTATCTATAAGCTTATCTATAACCATTTTTAAATATCCTCTCTAATTTGTCCATTTTCTAATACTATTTTACCATTTACTAAAGTATATAAAACTTTTCCTGTTACCTCTCTATCATTAAAAGGACTATTTTTACCTTTAGATGCAAAGCTTTCCACGTTTATTTTATATTTAACATTAGGGTCTATTATAGCAATATCTGCATTAGCACCTACTGATAAATGCCCTAAATCTTTTCTTCTTAAAATTTTAGCAGGGTTTTTGGTAAATTTTTCTATCATCTTAGATGGTGTTAAAACACCTTTTTCTACAAGCTCTGATATAGCAAGGCTAAGAGCAGTTTCTAGCCCAACAATACCATTTAATGCTCTTTCAAACTCGCAATTTTTTTCATCTATATGATGAGGTGCGTGGTCTGTAGCTATAACCTCTATTGTATCATTTTTTAAAGCCTCTATGATAGCTGCTCTATCTTGTGTGCTTCTTAAAGGTGGGTTCATTTTAAAATTAGCATCATAATCTGTAATATCTTCATCTACAAGGGTAAAATGATGAGGTGTAGCCTCTGCTGTAACTTTAGAACCTCTGGCTTTAGCCTCTTTTATTAAATCTACCGCACCTTTTGTGCTTATATGGCAAAGATGGATAGGAGCTTTTAAGCTATCCGCTAAAATAATATCTCTAGATACTATAACATCTTCGCTATCATTTCCTATGCCTTTTAGCCCAAGCTTTGTAGCAGTATCTCCTGCGTTCATACTACCACCTGCTAAAGTTACATCTTCACAATGAGAAAATACAGGTATATTAAACATTTCTGCATATTTTATAGCAGTTTTCATAAGAGAAGCATTTTCAACTGTAAAACCATCTTCAGATATAGCACAAGCTCCTGCATTTGCCATTTTACCAATATCTGCAAGGCTTTCACCTTTTTGCCCTACAGTTATAGCACCAACTGGTAAAACTTTGCAAAGCCCTTCTCTCTCTGCTTTCATTTTAATGTATTCTACTAATATTTCATTATCTGTAACAGGCTTTGTATTTGGCATACAGCATACAGTTGTAAAGCCTCCTTTAACGGCACTTCTTGTACCTGTAGCTATTGTTTCTTTGTGCTCATAACCTGGTTCTCTTAAATGTACGTGTAAGTCTATAAGCCCAGGAGCAACCCACATATTGCTAGCATCTATTATCTTATCTGCATCATCTGTTATGTTTTCTGCTATTTTGGCAACTATACCATTGCTTACTAATATATCCATTTTTTCATCAATGTTATTAAATGGGTCAATAAGTCTACCATTTTTTATAAGTATTTTCATAATTATCCTCCTGTCTTATCTATTTTGTAATAATAATTTTAAAATTGCCATTCTAACGGCAACACCGTTTTTAACTTGTTCGTTTATT
Organism: uncultured Clostridia bacterium; assembly: GCA_944381435.1. GTDB lineage: Bacteria > Bacillota > Clostridia > Lachnospirales > CAG-274 > Tyzzerella. The sequence continues at coordinate 28,095 of CALWLD010000023.1, read as the reverse complement.
ATAGAGCTTTTACCATCTATAACATCTGTGCTAAGCTCAACACCTCTGTTTACAGGCCCTGGGTGCATAATTGTAACATCTTCTTTAGCCAGATTTAACATATCTTTTGTTAATCCAAAAAACTGGTGATATTCACGAGTATTAGGGAAAGGCATTTTCTTTTGTCTTTCAAACTGTACCCTAAGCCCCATTATAACATCTGCATTTTTAATGCCTTCTTGTATATTGTTTATAACCTTAACATTTTTAGCTAAACTCTCCATATTTTTAGATACTAACGTAGAAGGCCCTGCAAGAGTAACGTTAGCCCCTAGCTTTGTAAGCCCAAAAACATTGCTTCTTGCAACTCTACTATTAGCTATATCACCTATTATAGCTACATTAAGCCCTTCTATCTTTCCCTTTTCTTCTAATATGCTATACATATCTAAAAGAGCTTGTGTTGGGTGTTCATTGCTACCATCACCTGCGTTTATAACACAAGCATTTACGTTTTTAGCAAGCAAATGGCTAGCTCCTGTTAAAGAATGCCTTATAACCATAGCATTTATTCCCATTTTATCAAGAGTAACTCCTGTATCTATAAGGCTTTCCCCTTTGTTTACACTGCTTGTTGCTATGCCTAAATCTTCTGGCTTTGCCCCTAAATAGTCTGCTGCTAACATAAAAGACATTTTTGTTCTTGTGCTATTTTCATAAAATAAAGTTACAACGCTTTTGTTTTTAAGCTCTTCACTTCTTAAGTCTGTGTTGTCTATCTTTTTTTTCATATCTTTAGCAGTATGTAATATAGATAAAATTTCATCTTCTGATAAAGATTTTATCTCTAACAAATCTTTTCTTTTTAACATAGAAAGCCTCCTTAAAATACAGTAAATAATTTTAATAACTCACTAAAATTGCTAAAAAAAAAGCAATAAAATTAAGGAAATAAAATACCTTAACTATTGCTTATAAAATATAAAAATGATTTAACGATAGAATAAAAATAACAAAAAATATTTTGCTTCTTTAATAATAAATTTGCCATATCTATCCCTCCTTAAATCTTTAAAACTCTTAATTTGCTTATAAGATTTTATCACTAGAAAACCCTTTTGTCAATAACTTTTTTATAAATATTTAATATTTGTTATTATTACCTATAATTTAATAAATTTAGATATTTATTTTTAATATTTACTACTTGATTGTATATATCTTATTATTGTAAAATATTTATATAGATTTTTTAGAAAGGACTTTTGATATGATAATACGACAATTAACAATTTTATTCTCTATTAGCTTTTTAAGTGAAATAATATCTAGTTTTTTGCCTTTTACCTTTCCTGCTAGTTTATTAGCTATGTTAATTTTATTTGTATTATTAGCTACAAAATTATTAAGTATAAAATATATAGAAAATGTAGGAAATTTTTTACAGCATAATATATCAATATTTTTTATACCTCCTGCTATATCTTTAATAGATGAATTTCCTTATATAAAAGAAAAAATATTACCTATTTTAATAATAAGTTTTATCAGTTTCTTTTTAACATTTTTAGCAACTGCTTATACAGTAAATATAACAATAAAATTACAAGAAAGGGTAAGAAAAAATGGAAAACATATTAAATAGCCCACTGTTTGGAATTAGCATAACATTGATAGCTTTTGAGCTTGGAGTTTTAATTTACAAAAAAATAAAATCACCTTTGTTATCCCCCTTTATATTATCTATAGTATTTATAGTTAGTTTTTTATTAATTTTTAAAATACCAACAGCTAGTTATCAAAAAGGTGGTAACATAATAAATATGTTATTAACCCCTGCAACCTCTGCTCTTGCAATATCAATGTATCACAAAATAAAGACTATAAAACATAACTTTTTACCTATAATAACAGGTACGTTTGTAGGTTCTTTAGTTTCTATTACAAGTATCCTGCTTATGTCAATGTTATTTAATTTAGATAACAATCTTATAAAAGGTCTATTGCCAAAATCTGTTACTATGCCAATAGCTTTAGATTTATCTCAAAAAACAGGTGGTATTGCTAGTGTAACTATATTTTGTGTTTGTATATCTGGTATTTTAGGTGCTGTTTTTTCTCCTATTTTAATAAGGATATTTAAAATAAAAAATCCTGTATCTGCAGGGCTTGCTATAGGTACATCTAGCCACGGCGTTGGCACAGCTAAAGCTATTGAAATAGGAGAAACTGAAGGTGCCTTAAGTAGCATAGCTATAGGACTTTCAGGTATTATGACAGTTATAATTTACATATTTTTATAAATATTAATTATTATTTTTTAGTAAATGTTATACGATTTAATTAAAGACATTATATATTGACATTGTTTTTACAATAATATATAATATCTTTAATATAGTCTAATATTATTGTAAAAGAGGTATATTAATGATAACATTAAGCACACTTTATAAAGATAAAAAAGAATTCCTGGATTTTTTACAAACGAAAAATTTTAATTTTGAAAAACACTCTCTTATAATGATATATACTGCTATATGCGAGCCTAAAGAAGCTATGTTAATAGCTAATACTATCAAAGAAATTATTCCAAATTCTAGTATTGTAGGTGGTAGTTGTAGTGGTGTTATTTTTAACGGTGAGCAGTATGATACTGAAACTTTAATAGTTATCCAACAATTTAACAATGCCGATGTTAAAATTAATAGCTATACATTTAAAGATAAACCAGCTATATATCTAGCAAAAGAGATTAATGATGATATTAGAGATTTAAATGTTCCTGTTATGAATATTCTATGTAGTGATTACTATACAGACATAAGTGAATTTGTAGATGCATTTAATTCATTAAATAATACTACAAAGCTTGCTGGCGGTGTATTGGGAGAGGTTCTGCCAAAAAGCTTATCACCTTATGTTTTTACAGAAGATGGTATTGTAGAATATGGTGTTGTTACAGTTAGTATAATTTCTAAAAATATATGTATATTTTCAGATGTTAATGTTGCCCACGAACCTATAAGCCAAGTTTATAACATAGATTCTTGTAACGGAAATACCCTTATAGAAATAGACAATACACCAGCTATAGACTGGTGTAAAAAGCAATTTGGTATGGCTGACTTAAAAGAGTATACAGATTGGCAAGCTATTACGGAAAATGATACATTAGTTAGGTTCCCTCTTATACTAGAAGGTCATAACTCTAACAATGTTACTAGGTTTATAAAATACGATTCCTTTACAAAAAATATGTCACTATATTTCTCTAAATTAGAAAGTAATACTAGCTTTAAAATAGGTTATGTTAGCCCTATAAAATGTGTACAAGAAACATACCGTATATGTAATACTTTAAAGAAAAAACCTGTAGAAAGCTTATTTATTTACACCTGTCTTTTTAGAAAATTATACCTAAATAACTGTGCTAAATGGGAGATAAGCCCATTTGGTGAAAATATCTGTGGTATATTTATGATGGGTGAAGTGTCTTATATAAATGGTAGAAATGAATTTTTAAATGGCTCTTGTTGCTTTTTAGGTTTATCAGAAAATCAAGATTCTTATATGAATGTAGATTTTTCTGTTTTCGATGAACTTTATAAAATAAAAGATGATAGAGAAAAACTATTAAATATAGTTTTAAGAAAGCAAAGCGCTGCAATAACACAACAAAATAAACAGCTATTAGAAAAAATTCTTGTTCATCAAGAGATATCTGAAGAACGCATATATCTAGATACTAATCTAGGCATTAGTAACAGCATAAAGTTTTTACACGAAAAAGATGCTCGTAACTTTAACAAAATATGTATGATACAGTTAGAAAACTCTGAACTTCTTATGTCTAGAGTTGGTAAAGAAACTTACTATGATATTATGAGAAATGTTATAAACTCTTTATCAAACTTTATAGATAACTACTCTGCATATAATAATAACTATGATATATATGTTTTAAATGATAACACTATCTTCTTATCTATTGGTGAAAGTATTAATGATGATAAATTTTCAAATTTCATAAATGAAATCTATGAAAATTTCCAATTTATAAAACTACCTAACAGAGAAGAGCTTATGATTTTTAGATTTGCTGTAGTATTTAATCAAGACGACTTGTTAGAATGTGGTTTAGAAACTTTACAAAAATGTAAAAGCCTTCAAACATACTTTTTAATATATAATAGCTCTAACGAAAAAGAAATCCAATTTGATAACGAAATGGAAATTATCCATTTATTAAATGAGGTTATAAAGAATAAATGGGTTATACCATATTTTCAAGGTATGTATGACAATGAAAGTAAAACCATAAATAAATATGAAGCTTTAATGCGTATAAGAGATAAAGATGGAAAAATTTATACACCTTATCACTTTATGGATATAGCAAAAAAATATAATCTCTACCCTGCATTAAGTAAATCAATGATTAATCAAGTTTTTGATAAATTTAAAGATACTACTACAAAAGTATCTATAAATTTATCTGCTTATGATATAAATTCTGAATCTTTTCAAAATGCAATTTTTGAAAAACTAGAAAGCATAGAAAACAAAGGTAACTTTACTTTCGAAATTTTAGAAGATGAAAATTTTAGAGATATGGAAATGCTAAAAATATTTATAGAACGTGCTAGAAAACATAATGTAAAAATAGCTATAGATGATTTTGGTACAGGATATTCTAACTTTATGGAAATTTCAAAAATTGCACCAGATTTTATAAAAATTGATGGTAGCATAATAAAAAATGTAGATAGCGAAATTATGAATAGAAAAGTTTTAAACACTATTGTATTTTTAGGAAAACAGTTTGATGCTAAGTTAATAGCAGAGTTTGTAGAAAATGAACATATACAAAGTATAATAGAAGAGCTAGGTATAAACTATTCTCAAGGTTATTATTTTGCAAAACCAGAACCTTATGAAAATATTAAAGATAACTTAAATTAATTTTATCACGTAAAAATTACACCTTAAGTATTAAGTAAAATAATACTTAAGGTGTAATTTTTATATTGAAATATCCTTATGAATAAAAATATATTCAATATTAAAAGTAATAACTAAAAATATCTATATAGAAAGTTTAAAAATTTTAATCTAAATGCTTAATATTAGTCTCTTTATTCAGTTTATAATAAATATGTAATAACATTCTCTTATTTTGATATGTATAACTAAACTTAACATTTAGATTATTATAGTCTATTTTATATATTATTTTAGTTAAAATCCAAATATGATTGCATTATTGATACATTCTTCTTTATTATTAAAATATCGTATAGATTGTCCAATTATTTCACCTTCATTATTGTCTAACCTTTGCCATTTATAGCCTTTGTTCCCCTTATAATAAAATACCCAACTATCTTCTATTTTTGTTGTATTATGGGAATAACCATTAATGCTTGCATTTAATATACAATTTTCTAAATCCTCATAACTTTCATAAGATTTTCCAATTTCTTTTCCTTCTTCATCTGTAACTATCCAAGCATAAGTATTATTTTTCTCAATAAATTCCCAAGTGTAGTTATTTTTAATCCTTGTTAAATCTTTTAGTATCATTTTTAATTCTCCTTTTCTTATATTTTTCAACAATATAATACTATATTTAGAATTTGTTATCAACTATCTAATAGTATTATTTTGCTATTTTGTAATATTTTGTTATTTAGTTATAATTTATATATATTATTTAAAGTATATTTTGTATATTTTTTACTTTTTAATATTTATTTATCCCTATCAATTCTAATAGAGTTGTTAATTTATACAATATTATGTATTAATGTATATTATTTTTTAATATTGTATTTTTTTATACAAACAAATAGTATGTAATAAAAGAAAAATATTCTATTAAACATCTTAATTTTACTTTTAAACTGTATAATATTTATATATTTTTGTATATTTATACTGTAAAATAAATTAGTAAAAAATTAAATTTAGTAAAATTTTATGTTAAGAGGCTAAAGGGCTTTAATTTACTGCCCTTTTTCAGCCTCTAACATATTTTCAATAAATATTCCATATCCTTTTGATGGGTCATTTACAAAAACGTGGGTTACAGCACCTATTATTTTACCATTTTGTATTATAGGGCTACCGCTCATACCTTGTATTATTCCATTTGTTTTATTTAATAATTTTTCATCGGTTATTTTTATAACCATAGATTTAGAATTATCTATATTATATTTATTTATGCTTTCTATTTCTATGTCATATTCTTTAGCCTCTGTTCCATCTATATTACAAAGTATAGATGCCTTACCTATCTCTACACTATCTTTAAGTCCAATAGGTATAGCATTTTTTTCATTTATATATTTATCATCTTCTATTTTGCCATATATACCTAAATTTGTATTATTTTTAATCTTACCAATTTCTTCATTTTTTTGTATATTACCTATTAACTCACCTGGTTTTCCTTTTTCACCTTTTTTAACATCAACTATTTCAGATTTCATTATCTTGCCATCTTGCACTTCCATTATTTCTTTTGTATCTACATCAACAATACCGTGTCCCAATGCTCCAAAAGTCTTTTCTTTAGGGTTTATATACGTTAGTGTACCTATACCTTGTGTGCTATCTCTAACCCAAACACCTATTTTATTTTTGCCATCTTGCCCTTTTATACAGTTTATATTAACATTTTGTATAATATTATTTCTTTTTATTTCCATATTTAAGCTATCATAACTTTCAATACATTTAATCAATGTTTCTTTACTATCAATAGGTGTATCATTTACTTTTAAAATCATATCTCCTGGTTTTAATATATCTTTAGCTATTTCATATTCTTTACCATCATCACCAATTACGCTTCCAATTCCAAGAACCATAACACCTTGTGTATCTATCCTAACACCAACAGATTCTCCACTAGGTATTAGTTTCTCATTAGGTAAAACAGATACTGTAACATCTTTAATAGGTATACCCATTAAAGAAACTTTCATTTTAACATAACCTTCTTTTTCCGATTGTAAATATAATGTATCATTAAGGTTTATGTTATCTTTATTATATAAATTTTCATCATTAACCTTTAAAACGCTTTCATCACTAGATACTATTGTTGCAACCGCTGGTATATTAAAATGTAATTTATGTGTATTACCTGCTAATATATTTATATTACTAGGGAAAAAAATAAAATTTATTAAAATAGGTATAATAAAAATTAAGCTAACTAATATTATACCTAAAACAATTATATATCCTTTTAATTTTTGCATATTAAACCTTCCTTATATTTTATTTAAGCTTATAAATATATGCTTACCAAATATAAAACTGTTATACAAAAATTAAATGGTAATTAAAATAACCTTAAATCTTTTTTATCTAAAGCTCCCACTAAAATTAATAAAATAATGTATAATAGTGCAAAAATTAATATTGTAATTATAATGGAAAAAATATTTCCATAAGATAAAATTAACATTTTATAGCAATATTTAGCAACAATACCACTAGATAATATACAAAGCATAGGCTTTAATATGCTATTAAAAATATCTATTTTAAAATTTGTTTTTTGTTTTAATTTTAATATAGATATAAAGTTTATTAAAATTAAGCTTAAAAACCAACCTAATATAAAGGCATATAAATCATATTTAGGTATAAAAAAATATATAAAACAAATGTTTATTATAGAAGATAAAATGCTATTTTTAAATATTAACATTTGTTCTCCTAAACCGTTTAATATGCCAGAAAATGTAACTTGCAAATATAAAAATGGACATAAAAACCCTATGTATAAAAGTTGCCAACCTATATCCTGTTGGGAATATATAGTATATCCTAATTGGTTAGAAAAAAATATAAAAAGCCCAGCTGTACCTATGCCTATAAAACAGGTTACGGTAAATGCTTTAGATATAGTTAACCTTATTAAGTTTATATTATTTTTTGCTAATGCCTCTGATATAGCAGGAACAATGGCTATAGCAAGAGCTGTCAAAAGAGATGATGGAAACATAACAAGAGGCATAGACATACCGCTAAGTTGCCCATATAAGCTCATAGCCTCTGTATCATTATATCCATATTCCATCAATTTTTGTGGTATTAAAACATTTTCTATTGTGCTAAAGAAAGAACCTAAAACTCTATTAGCTGTTAAAGGTATAGCCATAGCTAATATTATGCTAGTATATTTTATTACAGATTTATTGCTTTTACCTTTTTTTATTTTTGTATTATATATCATTAAAACATATAAAAATGAAAAAATTTCCCCAACGCACATACCTATAACACCAACAGCACAAGCATAAGATAAGCCAAGAGGTATAAATGTAGATGCTAAAAGATATATTACAATCATTCTAGATACCTGCTCTAAAACCTGACTTATAGCAGGCACTATTGTATCTTGCATACCTAAAAAATATCCTCTTATACAAGAACCTATTGCCATAAAAGGAAAAGATATGCACATAATATGTAATGACAATAAAGTATTTTCATTTTTTAATATATTATTAGCTATATATTCAGAAGACATAAATATAAAAATACTTATTAAACAAGCTATTAAACCAGATAAAAATATACAAATGTGTAAAATACGCTTTATATTACCATACTCTCTTTTACAATTTTCTTCTGCCACAAGCTTTGATATAGTTGTAGAAAATCCTGATGATGATATACTCCAAGCTAACATAGTATGTTGTAAAGACAGGAAATAATTTTTTTAATTATTAAAATCAAAATAAAAATTACAATCTATTTTTATTTTGTCATTGTCATATACATAATATTTGTTTTAAAAATAATATAACAAGTTATCAATATACTATATTGTACAAAAAAAGGCTAACTAATAAATAATTATTAGTTAGCCTTTTTACATAATTAATTTTTCTTTTTAAATATTTATTTTCAACATAAACCATTTATATGGCAATAACTTTTTTATGAAAACTTTTATATAAATGGTTATCTCGCAAGCTATATAATATAGTATGTTTTTAGTAATAAAGTTTAACCTTTAAATTTTACTTTTTATTATAATACTATAAAAATAGCATATTTTAAAATATTATAAAATTTGTTTTTTAATATCGTTTATTTGTATTTGTACTTGTTCTGGAGATGGTCCACCTGATATATTTCTTTTAGTAACACAATTTAATAAGTCTATATCATTAAAAATATCTTGTTCAAATAACTGGCAATAAGATTTATATTCTTGTAATGATAATTTTTCTAAAGTTTTATTATTTTCTATGCAGTATAAAACTAATTCCCCTGTTATTTTATAAGCGTCTCTAAAAGGAATACCTTTTTTAACAAGATAGTCTGCACAATCTGTTGCATTTATGAATCCCTTATTTGCTGCTATTTTCATATTTTCTTTTAATACCGTCATATTTTCTATCATAGCAGTAAAAGTTTCTAGGCAAACTTTTACTGTATTTACAGAATCAAATATAGCTTCTTTATCTTCTTGCATATCTTTATTATATGCTAAAGGTAAACCTTTCATCATACATAAAATCGTATTCAAATTACCTATTGTTCTCCCTGCTTTTCCTCTTACAAGCTCTGCTATATCTGGATTTTTCTTTTGAGGCATAATGCTAGAGCCTGTTGAATAAGCATCGTCTAGTTCAATAAACTTAAACTCCCAAGAGCACCACATTATTATTTCTTCTGAAAACCTAGATAAATGCATCATTATCATAGCAATATCGTTAGCAAGTTCTATGCAAAAATCTCTATCTGATACAGAATCTAAACTATTTTTGGTTATTTCTTGAAAATTTAATAACTGGCATACAAATTCTCTGTCTATATTATGAGTGGTTGTAGCTAAAGCACCACTGCCTAAAGGCATTACGTTGGTTCTTTTATAACAATCTTTTAATCTATCTATATCTCTTATAAACATTTGAGCATAAGCCATTATATGGTGTGCAAAAGTTATAGGTTGTGCTCTTTGTAAATGGGTATATCCTGGCATAACAGTATGTAAGTTATCTTGTGATATATTGCATAAAACATTGCATAAATTTTTTAATAGATAAATTAATTCTTGTATGTTTTCTTTTAAGTACATTCTTATATCTAAAGCAACTTGGTCATTTCTGCTTCTTGCTGTATGAACCTTTTTACCAACATCACCTATCCTAGTTGTCAATTCTTTTTCTATAAACATATGTATATCTTCTGCTTCATAATCAAAAGATAAATTGCCATTTTCTATGTCATTTAATATGTTATTTAATTCATCTACTATCAAGTTTGACTCTTCTTCATTTATTATCCCTTGTTTTGCTAACATTTTGGAATGTGCAATGCTACCTAATATGTCAACTTTATACATAACGCTATCAAAAGATATTGAGCTATTAAAGTCGTTTACTTTGTTATCTACATCTTTTTTAAATCTACCTGCCCACATTTTTGCCATAACAAAAACTCCTTTTATTTTTTATTATCCATTTGTGCTTTAACTTTTATAGGTAAGCCAAATAAATTGATAAAACCTTCTGCATCTTTTTGGTTATAAACATCATCTTCATTAAAAGTAGCAACTTCTTCGCTATATAAGCTATAATCTGATTTTATACCAGCATTTATTATATTTCCTTTATATAGTTTTAATTTTACACTTCCTGTTACAGTTTTTTGAGTTTCGTCTACAAAAGCACTCATAGCCTCTCTTAAAGGCGTAAACCATAAACCATTATATACTAAATCTGCAAATTCTAGTGCTAATTTTTGTTTATAATGTTGAGTGTTTTTATCTAGACAAACTGTTTCTAAAACTTGATGTGCGTGATATAAAATAGTGCCTCCTGGTGTTTCATATAAGCCACGAGATTTCATACCTACCAGCCTATTTTCAACTAAATCTAATAAACCTACACCATTTTCTCCACCTATTTTATTTAATTTTTTAATTAAATCTACCCCGTTCATTTCTATTCCATTTAATTTTGTTGGTATACCTTTTTCAAAATAAATTTCTATATATGTAGGTGTATCTGGTGCTTTTTCTGGAGAAACTCCTAGCTCTAAAAAGCCTTCTTTGTTATATAAAGGTTCGTTTTCTATATTTTCTAAATCTAACCCTTCGTGAGATAAATGCCATAAATTCATATCTTTAGAGTAGTTTGTTTCTTTAGTTATTTTTATAGGTATATTTTTAGAAATTGCATATTCTATGGCTTCATCACGAGATTTAATATTCCACTCTCTCCAAGGAGCTATTATAGGCATATCTGGTGCAAAAGCCTTTATTGTAAGCTCAAAACGAACTTGGTCATTGCCCTTGCCTGTACAACCGTGGCATATTGCATCTGCATTTTCTTTTTTAGCGATTTCAACAATTCTTTTAGCTATAGGTGGTCTTGCAAAAGCAGTTCCTAATAAATAATTTTCGTATTTAGCACCTGCTTTTAATGTAGGGAAAATAAAGTCATAAACAAATTCTTCTTGTATGTCCTCTATATATAGCTTTGATGCACCAGATTTTAATGCTCTTTCTTCTAAATTTTCTAGCTCATCGTCTTGCCCAACATTTCCAGATACACATATTACTTCACAACCATAATTTTCTTTTAACCAAGATATTATTATAGATGTATCTAACCCACCTGAATATGCTAAAACAACTTTGTTATATTTTTTCATAATTTTTATCTCCTATCTATTTTATAATTTTATAAAGTTGATGCCATAACAGCTTTTATTGTATGCATTCTATTTTCTGCCTGTTCAAAAACAACAGATTGACTGCTTCTAAAAACTTCATCTGTTACCTCTAATCCATTAAGATTATATTTTTCTCCTATTTCCTTTCCTATTGTTGTTTCTCTATCGTGAAAAGCTGGTAAACAATGCATAAATATAGCATCTTTTTTTGCATTATCCATAACTTTTTTATTAACTTGATAAGGTAATAAATCTTTTATACGCTCTTGCCATATTTCTTTAGATTCTCCCATAGATACCCAAATATCAGTATATATTACATCTGCATTTTTTGTAGCTTTTTCAACGTCTTCTTCAAAACATATTTTAGCTCCTGTTTCTTTAGCTATTTCTAAACAAGTATCTATTAATTCTTTTTTAGGAAAATATTTTTTATTGGTGCAAGCAGTAAAATTTATACCCATTTTAGCACAACCAACCATTAAAGAATTACCCATATTAAATCTTGCATCACCCATATATACAAAATTAACACCTTTTAATTTTCCTAATTGTTCTTGTATAGTTAAAAAATCTGCCAATATTTGTGTTGGGTGAAATTCATCTGTTAGCCCATTCCATACTGGAACACCTGCATATTTAGCTATTTTTTCTACTGTATCTTGAGAAAACCCTCGATATTCTATGCCGTCATACATTCTTCCAAGTACTTTTGCTGTATCTTCTATACTTTCTTTATCTCCCATCTGTGATGTTGTAGGCTCCAAATATGTAACGCCAAGGCCTAAATCTTTACCTGCAACTTCAAATGCACAACGAGTACGGGTGCTTGTTTTTTCAAATAATAATACAATATTTTTTCCTTCGCATAGCTTATGTTTAATACCTGCTTTTTTCTCTGATTTTAAAATTTTAGCAAAATCTATAAGATAGCTTATTTCTTCTGTTTTAAAATCTAATAACTTTAAAAAATTTCTACCTTTTAAATTCATATTTTATCACCTACTCTTCTTCATCTTCTTCACAAATTTTCTTTAATATTTCTAATGCTTTTATAAGATTTTCTTTTTCTATATTAAGGGGTGGCAATAGCCTAATTTTATTTTTAGCCTTTAAAACTAAAACACCATTTTCTATACACCTATTTATAATTTCATCTGCATCTTTTTGGTTTTCTATGCCAATCATTAACCCTAACCCACTAATTGATGTTATCCCTTTTGTATCTTTTAACATATCATAAATAATTTTTGATTTTTCTAAAACTTCTTTTAAAAAGCCTTCATCTAATCTTTTAATAACGCTAATAGCACCAGCACAGCAAATAGGGTTACCGCCAAATGTAGAGCCGTGGTCACCATATGTATATATATCTTTTACTTTGTCTCCTAAAATAGTTGCACCAATAGGTAATCCTCCACCAAGCCCTTTTGCCGTTGTTACTATGTCTGGTATTATTCCACTATGCATATATGAAAAAAGCTTCCCTGTTCTACCGTTTCCTGTTTGAACTTCATCTATTATTAAAACTAAATCATATTTATGTGCTAGATTTTCTAGCTTTTTAAGATATTCTTCTTCTAAACAATTTACACCACCTTCACCTTGAACAATCTCAATCATTATGCCTGCACATTTGTTATTTTTTAATATATTTTCTATTTCTTCTATATTGTTAGGGCTTGCATATAAAAACCCTTGTGTAAGCGGTTTAAACTGGGTGTGAAAAACGTCTTGTCCTGTTGCTGAAAGAGTTGTTATCGTTCTGCCGTGAAAGCTCCCTTTTAATGTTATAATATTATAATATTCTTCTCCCTTTTTAATGCTTGCATATTTTCTAGCTACCTTTATAGCACATTCATTAGCCTCTGCACCAGAATTTGAGAAAAAAACTTTTTTCATATTTGTTTTTTCACATAATATTTTAGCTAATTCAACACAAGGTTCTGTATAGTATAAATTAGAAGTATGTGTTAGTTTATTAAGCTGGTTAGTTACATCTTCTATCCATTTTTCATCACACATTCCAAATGTATTTACCGCTATGCCACTTCCTAAATCTATATATTCTTTTCCTTTGTCATCTTTTAAAATAGAGCCTTTTCCCTCTTTTATGCATACAGGAAACCTTTTATATGTATTTGATACATATATATTGTCTAGTTGTTTTATACTCATAGCTAATTCTCCTTTACAAACATAGTTCCTATACCTTCATCTGTCAATGTTTCTATCAATATAGCGTGAGGTATTGTTCCATCAATAATAAATACTTTTTTCACTCCCCAATTTATAGCATTAATGCAACATTCTGCCTTTGGTATCATTCCACCATAAATTGTCCCATTGTTCATTAATGATTTAGCTTCTTCTATATTTATTTTAGGTATTAATGTAGATGCATCATCTTTATCTTTTAATATTCCACTAATATCTGTCATATTTATAAAACTTTCTGCCTCTAGCTCTCCTGCTATCTTAGCTGCAACTGTATCTGCATTTATGTTATAAATGTCTCCATTTTCATCACAGCCAACTGTAGATATTATAGGTATGTATCCTTTTTCAATAACATCTAGTATTACTTTAGCATTTATCTTTTTAATATCTCCTACATATCCTAACCTTTCATCTTTTTTATTAGCTAATATCATATGTCCATCTACACCTGATAAACCTATTGCTTGCCCACCTTTTACCTGTATTAAATTAACTAACTCTTTATTTACTTTACCAGCTAGTACCATTTGAACAATTTCTGCTGTTTCTTTATCTGTTTGTCTTAAACCATCTATAAATTTTGTTTCTTTACCAAATTTTTCTAAAATATTTGATATTTCTGGCCCTCCACCGTGCACCAAAACAACTTTTATACCAACTAACCACATTAAAACTATGTCTTCCATAACAGAGTTTTTTAACTCATTATTTACCATAGCGTTTCCGCCATATTTTACAACTACAATCTTTCCGCTATAGCTTTTTATATATGGTAATGCATTAACTAATATTTCTGCTCTAACTTTGTTACAAATATTCATAGAATAACACTCTCCTATTAAATTAAGTTCTATAATCTCCATTTATTTTTACATAATCATAGGTTAAATCACAACCCCAAGATGTAGAATATGCATCTCCATCATTTAGGTTTACTATTATCTCTATGTCTTCTTCTAAAAGTATCTTTTTAGCTAAATCTTCATCAAAAGCTATTCCATTACCATTTTTGCATACTTGTATTTCTCCTACTTTAGATTTAAAAGAAACATCTATTTTGTCTATTTTAACATTTTCTTTGCTATATCCTATTGCACATAGTATTCTTCCCCAGTTGGCATCTGCCCCAAACATAGCAGTTTTAACTAAAGATGAACAAATAATACTTTTAGCTATGTTTTTAGCTATGTTTTTATTTGATGCACCAAAAACTTTACATTCTAATAATTTGGTAGCACCTTCTCCATCTCCTGCAATGCACCTGCTTAAATATATGTTTACTGTGTTTAAAGCTTTCATAAATATGTTAAAATGTTCATTTTCTTCAGTTATTTCTATGTTTTCTGCCTTACCGTTAGCTAATATTGTAACCATATCATTGGTAGATGTATCTCCATCTACGCTTAGCATATTAAATGTTTCGTTTATATCCGTAGAAAGTGCTTTTTGAAGCATTTTAGAGCTGATAGCACAATCTGTTGTTATAAAAACAAGCATTGTAGCCATATCTGGATGTATCATACCAGAGCCTTTTGCTATACCACCTATCTTACATAGCTTATCTCCTATATAAAATTCTAATGCTATTTCTTTTATTTTTGTATCCGTTGTCATAATAGCATTTGCAGTATCTTTAGAATTGTCTCCTAAACTTTCTACTAAATTAGGCATAGCTTTAGATATAGGGTTTATATCTAAGGGAACCCCTATAACACCTGTTGAAGCCACAACTACATCTGCTTGTTTTATATTTAACTGGTTAGATACTAATTCACACATTTTTTTTGCTATATATATTCCATCTGCATTACAAGTATTAGCATTGCCACTGTTGCAAATAATAGCTTGAGCCTTACCATCTTTAATATTTTCTTTAGTTACAATTATTGGTGCGCCTTTAACTTCATTTAATGTATATACACTAGCTACATTAGCAATATTTTCACTATATATTAATGCTAAATCTTTTTTATCTTTATTTTTTCTAATTCCACAATGTACTCCACTAGATAAAAAACCTTTAGGGGCACATACTCCACCATTTATTATCTTCATTTTTAAATCTCCTATAATTCTAATCCTAATGTTTGTTCAACACCTAAAACAATGTTTAAACACTCTAAAGCAGAGCCTGAAGCTCCTTTTCCTAAATTATCATATCTTGCTATTAAGGAAAATCTTTCTTCGTTTCCTTGCAGTGTTATCTGCATACTATCTTTGTTAGAAAGGTAAGCTGTAGATAAAAATCCATTTTCATTATGTTCTTGTTTATATTGTATTACTTCATCTTTATAATGATTTTTATATGTATTTATTATGTCATATATAGAAAAACCTTTATTTATTTGATTTTTAGATAAATTTATTACAACCTGCATTCCACTATAAAAATTAGAAACTATTGGAGAAAATATAGGTGGATTTTTTAATCCTGTTTTATAAATCATTTCCTTTAAGTGTTTGTGTTGTTGTTCTAAAGCATATAATCTAGGTGCTTTTAATAAATCATCTAAATTTTCTTTTTCATATTCTTCTATCATACTTTTGCCACCACCGCTATAACCTGTTATAGAAAAACAACTTATATTTTCTTCACTATCTATTATTTTGTTATAAACTAAAGGATAAACTAAGCTTATAAAGCCACAAGCGTGGCAACCAGGTATAGCTATTTTTTTAGATGTTCTTATTTTTTCTTTTTGTTCATTGTTTAATTGTGGTAAGCCATATACCCAATCTTTGTTAGTTCTATGAGCAGTAGATGTATCCATTATTACAGTATTGTCATTATCTAATAATTTGATAGCCTCTTTTGATGCTTCATCTGGCAAACATAATATTGTAATATCTGATTTATTTATTGCCTCTTTTCTGTAGCTAATATCTTTTCTGTATTTTTCATCTATATTTATTAGCTTTATATCTTTTCTTTGTTCTAACCTATTTTTTAACCTTAAGCCAGTAGTTCCGCTACTTCCGTCAATAAAAACACTTTTCATACCAAATCCTCTATTGCATAATTATAATATATTTTTGTTTTTTTATACATAATTATACACCTATTTTTTTATAAGTCAAGTATTTTTTATGATTTTATTGTAAAATTTTTAATTCAATAACTTAAAAATATGTATTAATACTGTTTTTATTCTCTAAAAATTAAAACCTAAACTGTTTATAAATTTTAAGTTAAAAAATAAAGATATACGTATTGTTAAAATAAATATGTCAAATCCTCTTGTAAAAAAATAGGCTTTGAATCTACATTACCACCTATCCATAAACTGTAGCATTCAAAACCCTTTTTTAAAACTTTAATATTGTTGATGTAGCCTATGTACCTATCACCACATCAAATAGTAAATTTAATAAACTATCATTAATATATATTATAAAGATAGAAAATCTATGTTAAAATTCCAATCTATTTTTATTTTGTCCTTGTTATATACATATATTTTCTTTATAAATAAATCTACCATTTCATAGGTTAACTTATCCTCATAAATAACTTTTTCCATACCATCTAACTTTATGTATTTTCTAGTTTCATTTTTTAAAGCTTCTATTTTATCAGCTATATATTTTTTTCTTTCTTCTATATTTTTACGATTTGTCAAATATTCTTCCTTGTTCATATCCTCATTTAAATATAACATATACATTTTATCTTTTTCATCATCAAGTTTAGTAAGTTTTTTTTCATATAGATTTATTTCATATTTTAGGTTGTTATTATTTTTATTTAATACATCAAACACTATTTTTTGAATAGCTTTTAATACAGCGTTTTCAAGAGTATTTTTTTCAATTATGTTATCTTTACAATGTTTGCTATATCCATATTTCATTGTTCTACAAAAGTATTTTTTGCTAGAATTATAAAGAGAATAACCACAATAACCACAATATAATTTATAGGCAAAAATATTTTTTCTTTCTCTATTTTTTGTTATCTTTTTTGTATTTAACATATCTTGTACTTTGTAAAAATCTTCTTTACATATAATTTCTTTATGGCAGTTTTCTACTACAATCCAATCTTTTTTATCATTAGTTACTTGCTTATGCTTAGTTTTTATGCTTTTGCTAGTCCTTAAATATTGTAATGTGCCAATGTAAACTTTGTTTGATAATATTTCTCTAATATGTTCTCTTTTCCATAAATTATTTGCAGTTGTTGTTTTGTTTATAAAATCTAACCTTGTTTTAACGTTGTTTTGATTTAATATTTTAGCTACTTGTAAACAGCTATTACCCTCTAAAAACAACCTAAAAATCTTTTTAACTATCAATGATGTTTCTTCATCTATTTCTAGCTTACCTTTTTGTTTTTTAGATTTTTTATAACCAAAAGGGGCTATATGTCCTAAATAATTTCCCTGTTTAGCTTTATTTATTTTGCTACTCATTATTTTGCTAGATAAATCTTTAGAATAATAATCATATATTATGTTTTTAAAATTTATATCTATATCATTTAAATTATATTTTGAATTTTTGCTATCAAAATTATCGTTAATAGCTATAAATCTTACATTAAAAAACGGTAGTATATTTTCTAAATAGTTTACAACCTCTATGTAGTTTCTTCCAAACCTAGATAAATCTTTTACTATTATACAATTTATATTATTTTCTTTTATGTCCTCAAATAACCTTTGTATATTAGGTCTTTTAAAGTCTGTCCCAGAATAGCCATCATCTATATATTCAAAAACTTTAAAATTTATAAATTCTTTTTTGTTGTTTATAAAATTGTATACAATGTCTCTTTGGTTTTCTATGCTATTACTTTCTTTATCTTTACATTTATTTTTATCTTCCTTTGAAATCCTTAAATATATCCCTATCAAATAGCTAGAAGGCATTAAAAGCAACCCTCCTCACTATCTAAACAACTTTTTATTTCATCAAATCTATCATAAAATTTAAAACTTATTTTTATTTTTTTATCATCATATATAACTATATTTTCTATTAGTTTTAATATTGTTTCTCTATTTAAAATTTCTTTTTCTTCAAACATTAAAAATTTATCTATAAAATTTTTATCATTTAATCTTTCTTTATTTTTTCTTAAATCTTTATTTAATTGTATTAAATCATTTTTAAGTTTTACTTCTTTTTGCTTGTACTTATTTTTGTTATAAATATAATCTTCCTTGCTTAATAAATTATCTAAATAATTATTATACATAGTGTCGTATATATTATTAAGGCTAGCTATTTCTATGTTTATTTTATTTATTTTATCTTTTATTGTATTTTTTTCTAGCTCAAATTTAGATAAATATTTTTCACTTTTAACTATTTCACCTATATCTTTAACAAGTCTTAATTGTAGTTTTATACTTTGTAAAACAACGTTTAAAATAATATCTTCTTTAATGCTTTTAAAATTACATCTATCTTTATATTTTAATTTTGTACAGCAAACAAATCTTTTATCTATAGGATTTTCTTTAAATTTATTTTTTTTTGTAATTTTAACTAATCTAATATTTTTACCACAATATCCACATTTTATAACCCCTTTTAAAATATTTTCTTCATTTACGTTTTTATTATGCTCTTTAAAATGTTTTTGTTTTAATTGTTCATTTATTTTTTGAACCCTATAAAATATGTCTTCATCTATTATTGGTATGTGATTGTTTTCTATAACTATCCATTTTTCTTTAGGTAATTTTATTTTTTTATAGTTGTTATTTACTGTTTGAGAAGTTTTTCCTTGTGTTAATCTTCCTATGTAAAAATCATTATTTAAAATTCTATTAATAGATTCTTTGTTCCATTTTATATTGGCATATTTTTCTGTTTTAAAAAGACCTAAATTATAGAAATGTTTATAGGGTGCATCTATATTTAGGCTTTCAAGCTCAAATAATATTTCATTATAACTTTTATATTGTAAACGCCAATCAAAAATTTTTTTAACAACTTGGCTTGCATCATCATCAATGATTATTTTTCCCTTGTTTTCCCTATCTTTTAAATATCCATAAGTAGGCATATTACATAAATATTGCCCCTTTTTTCTTTTAGAATTTAAAGCAGATAAAACTTTTTTTGAAATATCTTTTGAATATATTTCATTTACAATGTTTTTAAGTTGCACCAATAATATATCATTATTTTTTATATCTGCACTATCAAAATTATCATTAATAGCTATAAACCTTACATTTAAAAATGGTAAAATATTTTCAATATAATTGCTACATTCTTTATAATCTCGTCCAAACCTAGATAAATCTTTCACTATAATACAATTTATTTTTTTATTTCTTATATCTTCTAAAAGACTTTCAAATCCTACCCTATCAAAATTTGTACCTGTTTTATTATTATCTTCATAAATATTTACTAATTTAAAATCATTATTATTATTTATATAATTTAAAATTATGTTTTTTTGATTTTCAATAGTGTTTTCATCATCTGTATTGTTATTTAAAACTGAAATGCGAACGTAAGCTCCAACTTTAAATATTTTTTTATTACAATTTAAGTTTAAGTTAATTCTGCTTTTTCTAGCCATCTCAAATAACCTCCTTTAAATCTTTTAAATTATTTAAAAGATTTATTATTTGTACATATTTCTCATCAAACTTAAACTTTATAGATATTCTTAAATTTTCATAAACATAAATTTTATCAATTAAAGAAACAACTAACTTTCTATCTAGTTCTTTAATATCTTTATATTTATGTAAATATTTAGTTAGTTCTTCTTGGTGTTTGTTTCCATTTATTAAATCATCTAATTTTAACTTAAAATCTTCTATTGATTTTTGTATATTTTCAATTTTTTTATCTATTATACCGTTATATTTATCATATTCATTTTTATCTAATATATCATTTTTATAATCTTCATATACTTTAAATTTATATTCTTTTAATTTTTCAATTTCTTTTTCTCCAATGCTAATATTTACATCAATACTTTTTATTTGTTTTTCACTACAATGTATTTTTTTTATAGATTTTAATATTTTTTCTGTGTCTAATAAAGTTTTTATATGTATTTTTATTGTTTCTAATACAGCTTTTTCTAAAACTTTATCTCTAATAGAACGCCTAGTGCAACCGTTTTTTTTAACAGCTCCAGAACAAACATAATAAATATATCGTTTTTCCTTTGTGCCATAATTTTTTCTTATCATACTTCTTTTGCAGTCTCCACAAAATAAAATCCCAGAAAATAAAGCTACCTTTTCATTATTAGGTGCTACCCTTGTGTCTGAAAGCATAAGTTTCTGCACATTTTCAAAAATTTGTTTATCTATTATAGCCTCGTGTGTATCTTCACAAATTAACCATTTTTCTCTAGGATTTTTAATTAATTTTTTAACTCTGTAATTTAAAGTTGTATATTTTGCTTGTTCTAATATCCCAATATAAACAGGATTTTTCAATATATCAATTACTGTTTTATGGCTCCATAAATTTACAGATTTAGCTTTAAGGCAGTTTTTAAAATTTAAGCCTATATGTTTTTTATATTCTCTAGGGGATAAAATGCCTTTATTATTTAGCTTTTCTGCTATTTTGCTATGGGAAAAGCCTTCTAGCTTCATCTCAAATATTTCTTGTACTATTTTTGAGGCATAATCATCTACAATTAATTTATTTTTATTATTAGGGTCTTTTAAATATCCATAGGCAGCAAAAGAGCCTATAAATTCTCCGTTCTTTCTTTTTGTATCTAATTGACTTCTAACTTTTATAGATATATCTCTTAAATAAGCATCATTTATAAGATTTTTAAATGGTACTATTAAGCTTTCTTGAGAATTATTTTTTATGCTATCGTATCCATCGTTAATAGATATAAACCTTATGCCCATAAAAGGAAATATCTCTTCTATGTATTTTCCTACTTCAACAAAATTACGTCCAAACCTAGAAAAATCTTTCACTATAACACAATCTATTTTTCTATCTTTTATTTCTTCCATTAATTCCTTAAAGGCAGGTCTTTCAAAATTACCCCCACTGTATCCATCATCAACTTTAATAGATATAAGCTTAAGTTCTTCTCTGTCATCAATAAAAGATTGTATCATAGATTTTTGATTTATTATGCTTTCACTTTCATTTTTGTTGCTATCTTCTCGTGATATTCTTAAATACATTGCAACTTTATATATTTTCATTTTTAACACTCCCGATGATTATTTCAACCAAAAAAATCAACTTGTCTTATTTTTTGAGAGTATATCCCAAACTTTTCATATATCTAGTTGATTTTTATAATTATATTTTATTTACTTAAACAATCTTCAATATAAATATTGTCTTTAGTATCATTGTAAGTGCTATTTACTATAACATTACCTACTTTAAAGAAAAATGGATTTTTTATTTGCTGTACAAACTTTAAAATTTTTATTTCATATGGTAAGCTATCATCTATATCTAAATCATTAATATCTATTAAATCTTCTAATTTCACTTCCATTATATCCATATTTTTTAATTTTTCAAAATCTATATTTTTATAAGCTTCTATTTCTTCATTTGATACATAAAACTTATTTTCCATAAATATTTCCCCTTTTTTAATTTAATATATTTGATTTTTAGTAGATTTATTCTGAAAATATAAGATATTTTACCTATCACTAGCATAGTTATCAGTTTATATTTAGCCTATTTATCAACAATAAGACATAATAAAATGCCTAGTTTTTAACCCTTTTTAATTATGTCTTATTATATGCATTTTGTATATATAGGCATTATAAGTTGATAAAGCCCCATACCTTCTGCCCCTATTAAATTGGACATATATATGCGATATATAAATCCTAAAATACGGGTAATAATATTAGCAAGTGTTAATATTATTGCTCCTTTTATTATTAATTTTTTACTCATATAATAAACTCCTTATTTTTTATTAATATATGGATTTTTTATTATTAATATTCAAATTATTATATAAATAAAAAATTAAAGACAAAATATAAAAGCTGTAGATAAAATCTACAGCTTTTATATTTTGTCTTTAATAGTTCAAGTATTTTTATTTTGGATTAACACAAGCAGAATTTGTATCTGTTTTCGTTTCATTATATATGGAATTATAAAGCCTATAACCACCACTTAAATTATAACATTCATAACCGTTTTGAGCTAAAATTCTATATCCAATATATCCTCTTAGTCCAATCTGACAAGTTATATAAACTTTCTTTGTTTTATCAATTTTATCAAGATTTTCTCTTAGTTCGTCAAGTGGTATATTAATAAACCCTTTTATATGTCCATTATTATATTCTTTTTCAGTTCTTGTATCTAATAAAATAATATCTTTATTTTGTTGTAATTGTTCAATATCTTCCCAATGGAAGTTTCTAACCTTATTATTTATTATATTTTCAATGGCAAAGCCAACCATATTTACTGGGTCTTTTGCTGAAGAATATGGCGGAGCATAACAAAGTTCTAATCTAGTTAAGTCTTTTGCTGTTGCTCCAAACCTAATTGCTGTTGCCAGTACATCGCATCGCTTATCTGTTCCTTCAAATCCAACTATTTGAGCTCCTAAAATTTTACCTGTTTCTTTTTCAAAAATAGTTTTTATAGACATATTTTCACTGTTAGGATAATAGCTTGCGTGATTTGATGAAAAAGTAAATATCTTGTCGTAGTTTAAATTAAGCTTTTTAGCCATCTTTTCATTAATTCCTGTTGTTGCAACAGTCATATCAAAAACTTTTAAAATAGCACTTCCTTGTGTACCTGTATATTTGCTTTCTATTCCACAAATATTATCAGCAACTATTCTTCCTTGTTTGTTAGCAGGTCCTGCAAGAGGTATGATAGCTTTTTCTTTAGAAACAAAATCTACTATTTCAACTGCATCTCCAACAGCATATATATCTTTATCACTTGTTAACATATTATCAGAAACAATGATAGCTCCTCTTTCATTTAGTTCTAAGCCTGCCTCTTTTGCTATTTTACTTTCTGGTCTAACCCCAATAGCTAAAATTAAAATATCGGCAGTTAGCTTGTCCTCATTTATTGTTGCTTCTAGGGTATTTTCAATTTGTGTTACTTTCTTAAGGGAGCTTTCTAGCATTAATTTTATACCTTTGCTCTCCATATATCTTTGAACTTCACAAGCCATATCAAAGTCTAAAGGAGCTATTATTTGGTTTTGCATTTCAACAACAGTTACATCTAAACCTAAATTATATAGGTTTTCAGCCATTTCAATTCCTATATATCCCCCGCCAACTACAATAGCTTTTTTGCAGTTATTTTTTTCAATATAATCTTTAATTTTATATGTGTCTGGAATATTTCTAAGGGTAAAAACTAAATTAGAATCTATCCCTTCAATGTTAGGTTTAAAAGGTTCTGCTCCTGGCGATAAAACCAGTTTATCATAGCTTTCTTCATATATCTCGTTAGTTTTAATGTTTTTAACCTTAACCTTTTTCTCGTTTCTATCTATAGAAATTACCTCATTAAAAATTCTAACATCTATGTTAAAACGTTTTTTAAAACTTTCAGGTGTTTGTAATGTTAATTTTTCTTTTTCTTTTATTTCTCCACCTATATAATATGGTAAACCACAATTGGCAAAAGAAATATATTCTCCTTTTTCAAACATAATTATTTGAGCTTTTTCATTAAGTCTTCTAAGCCTTGCTGCCGTAGATGCTCCACCAGCAACACCACCAACTATTAAAATTTTTTCATTATTCATTGAACCCATCTCCTTTTTATGTTAAAATTTATTTATTATTACTTATTTAGAGGTATATTATGCTAAGTCAAAACGATTTAATTTTTTTGGAAAATACTTTATCTTTTTGGGATAAAATAGACAAAGATAAGCAAAGTAAAATTATATCAAATACAATAAATATAAAATATTTAAAAGGTGAAAATATCTATAACCCTACCAAAGAGTGTTTAGGTATTATATTAATAAAAACAGGAGAGCTTAGAACCTATATATTATCTGAAGATGGAAAAGAAGTAACGTTATTTAGGCTTAATGCAAACAATGTTTGTGTGCTTTCTTCATCTTGTATATTAAAAAATATAACATTTGATGTTTATATAGATTGTGAACAAGAAACAGAGGCTCTCCTTATAAATTCTATAGCATTTTTTGAGCTAATAAATGAAAGCGTATACATTGAAAATTTTGTACTGAGAAATACAGTTGACAAATTTTCTAATGTAATGTGGACTATTGAACAAATTCTCTTTATGAAAATTGATACACGCCTTGCTATCTTCTTATTAGATGAGTCTATAAGGTTAAATAAAAATGACCTTAAATTAACTCACGAGCAAATAAGCAGATATATAGGAAGTGCAAGAGAAGTTGTATCTCGTATGTTAAAATACTTTGAAAAAGAAAATATTATTCAATTATCCCGTGGCACTATAAAAATTATAGATAAAGAAAAGTTAAAAAAATTAATATAATTTTATTTATTCTTCATTTTTATATTTAGCTTTACATATAAGCTGTGTCATAGTCCCCATAGGACAATAAACGCACCAAGAATTGGGCTTAAAAAGTATCATTGTAACAACCCCTAGCACTGTTGAAGTAAGCATAACACTGTAAAATCCAAAGGCAAACTGTGCTATCCAAGGCTCCACCGTTACATTGTAAGCCCAGTTCCAAGGTAGCTTAAATGTCCAAAGCAAAGTTACAACCTGTTTTAAATCTTTTGTTTCTGTAAACACTAAATAAGTTGTAAATAACATATTTAAAAACATTATCATAAAAAATGTTAAAAATCCATATCTAAACCATTTAGCACGCAAAAACTTAGGTATAGATTTATTTCTTGAAAGTTTTAATTTTGTACCTAAAATATTAAATAATTGGCCTCTTCCGCAATAATTATTACAATATCCTTTTTCTTTTCCAAACATAGCCATTAACAAAGGGATAAAAAAGCAAAATAGCCCAAGCCAAGCAAATAATATATTAAAAAATCCTAATATTAAATAAATGAGAGATACAATCCACAAATAATCATACCATTTTTTCGTTTTTTTCATTTTTAAACCTCCACTTCAATTAACTTAATAACATCTGCTGGGCAAACTAAAATACATCTTTTGCACCCAACACATAACTCTTCATTAACTTGTGAATACATACCCCTTTTTATAGATATTGCATTTCTAGGGCATACTTTTTTACATTGACCACAGGCAACACATTCATCTTTTAAAACTCTAGCCTTTCTTTTTAGCATATAAATTCTCCTTCTATAAATATTAATTAAGCTTATTATAATAAATTTATTAATATTTATCTGTGATTTAATCACAAAACATAGAATTTATTTATATATTTAATATTAAGATATTTTAGTAATTTTACATAGTATTTAGTATTAAAATAGAGCAGAACATTTATATAAAATTAAACATTCTACCCTATTTTCATTTTTATATTATTATTTAACTAAATTTTTAAGAGCATCTGCAACAAACTGTACGTTAGCACCTATTATTATTTGTACTGCATTTTTACCTGGTTTTAATATACCAGAAACTTTTGCAGTCTTAATTTTTGCCTCATCAACTTTAGTAATATCTTTTACTTCAAGTCTTAATCTAGTTATACAGTTATCAACAGTTACTATATTTTCTTTTCCGCCAAGACCTTCTAATATTATTTTTGCCATATCATCAAAACCTTTGTTTGATACCATATTACCAGTTGCATTAGATACAGCTTCTAGCTCGTCTTCTCTACCAGGAGTTTTAAAGTCAAACATTTTGATAGCTAATACAAATACAAAGTAATATACAACACCAACTACTAAACCTACAGGTATAAGCATCCAAGGGTTAAGAGCTAAAGGTGTAAATGAGCTAAAGAATAAATCTAAAAAGCCTGCACTAAAGTTAAAACCTGCTCTTATTGGTAATAAACCTAAAATAGTTAAAGATAAACCTGTTAAAATAGCGTGTATTAAATATAAGCCTGGTGCTAAGAACATAAATGAAAACTCGATTGGCTCTGTAACACCTGTAAAGAATGAATAAATAGCTGCTGAGAATAATAAACCTGCAACCATTTTTTTATTTTTAGATTTAGCAGTGTGATACATTGCAAGACAACCTGCAGGTAAACCAAACATCATAACAGGGAAGAAACCTGTCATATAAATACCTGTTTGCCCCTGTATACCAGTACCTGCCCAGAAATTACCAAGGTCATTAACATTAGCAACGTCAAACCAGAAAACAGAGTTTAACGCGTGGTGTAGGCCAAGAGGTATAAGCAAACGGTTAAAGAAACCATATAAACCAGCCCCTATAGCACCTAAGCTAACAATACCTTCTCATAAGCTTACTAAGCCTGAATAAATAACTGGCCAAATAAAGAATAATATACCACAACCAATAAGTGAAACAAGACCTGTTACAATAGCAACACTTCTTTTACCGCTAAAGAATGCAAGAGCATCTGGCAATTTAGTATTTTTAAACTTATTGTAGCAGCTAGCACCTATAATACCACTTATAATACCTATAAATTGGTTACCAAGGTTCATTTTTGAAAATGCTGCGTTTACTTCGCTAGCATCTATACCTTTTAAAGCTGCAACTGTATCTGTTTTTAAAACAGTTATAAAAATTAAAAATGAAACAAGACCTGCAAGAGCAGATGTTCCTTCTTGGTCATCAGACATACCAACTGCAATACCAATAGCAAAAAGTATACCCATACTATCAATGATAGCTCCACCTGCTGTTACTAAAAATTTAGCTATAACAAATAACGAGCCTGGGTCACCACCAGCCATAACAGACTTATCAAACATATAACCTAAACCCATTAGTATACCTGCTATAGGTAAGCAGGCAACAGGTAACATTAATGATTTACCAATTCTTTGAAGATATTTCATCATAATGTACAACCTCCCCCTATTTTTTTATTTTTTTATTTATGCATTTATTATACTACTACTTTTTTATTTTGTCAACACTTTATATAAACTTCACAATAAAATATATTCACTTCTAAAGTATCTTTCTTTAGAAAAAAATTAAAAAATTAAAAAATAAAAAAATAAAGGCTATTAATAACTGAACTGCACCAATTTATACAGACATCACAAAAAAGACTACCTAAGGTAGAAAATTAAATTTTAAGTAACAAACTGA
>CALWLD010000022.1 GCA_944381435.1 uncultured Clostridia bacterium | reverse complement strand
AGGTTGCCGTTTATTTCTGCATAGTTTTCAAATATACTTGCTATCTCTACTGCCATAAAATAATAAAGCCCTATGTAAACAATAAAATCTACTTTAAATACCCAATTTAAAACATAAAGTAAGCTTATTAAAAGTAATTCTACTATCTTGCCTGCTATACCCCATTTAGCCTTTTTAGATGCCCATTGTCCATTTTTAAAACCTTTTACCCAACCAAAAATAGTGTCGATAATCATCAACACTATTAAAGCAATTATATGTTTATGTGTTTCTCCAAAAACACTAGCAAACATTCCTAAAAAAGATGCAAGGCTTATTTTTGCCATTTCTATTTCACTATTCATATTTAGTTACCTCCTTATTTTTAAATTTTAAATTTTGCAATCAAAGGTTAAGATTGTTTTTAGTGTAAAGTTATATTATAAGTACAATTAATATGTATTATTTGTAATCTATAGAATTAAATCGTTCATCTTCTTTGGCCTCTTTCCAAGTAACAGTATACATTTTACCCCAGGTAAAAACTTTTAAATCTTTCCAAGTATTCCAATCTATACTATAAGTAAGGCTAATATTAACAGGTATAATACGTTCTAACATTTCATTTACTTGTTTTTCAAACTGTAATTTATCTTTTGCTAATATAATTTTTAAATGAAATTTATCTATATCTAAGCTCATTTTAAACCCATTAATACCTAAAATAGATGTAAGCATTTCTCTAATTCTTTCATAAGTAAAAGGTGGAACCTCATTGTATAATGCTATTATATCTAGTTGCCTTTTTTCTAAAGAATCTGTTAGTTTAGGCACTATACCAGTTATTTTTTCGTATCGTTTAGTTGCATATTCACTACTTCCTAAGATAAACATATCTGTAAGCCTTTTATCAGTTTCCATATACAATTTATCTATTTCAGGTTGTAAAACTTTATGTAGCTTTTTAAATTCTTTAGTGTTATACACAAAAAAAGGAAGGTATTCATACAATTGCATTTATATCCCTCCTTATAGGTATTGTATTTTTATCTAAATTTAAGTTAGATGCTATATTATTTATTTTGGTTTCTCTAATATCTACTACACCATTAATATCTAATATTAATGCTTCTATTTTAGATATTCTTACAACTAAATATTCCTCTTCTTGCCAAGTTTTTCTTAGTTCTTGCAAATAATTCCCTATAGTTTCATTTATAAATTCTTTAACATCATCTACAGTAAATCCAGTCTTTAGTTCTAAGACTGTATCAATATCAATATAGGTAGTTTCAACAGGTTTTATTGTAACAAAATGACCAATAGGTGCTATACCATATCCTTCAGATTTATAAGGCTGTGGGTCTATCTCTTTTTGTACTAATTCTATTAATTTATCTGTTGGTTTGTTATAACCTAAAGATTGTATATAAATATCAACTGTTCCACCACCATTAGGCGTACGATATATTTTTACACCACCTATTCCTCCGTTATTAACTATATTGTCAATTTCATTAAGGCTTCCTAACTTTTCTTTATAGTCTGCTCTATTACCACCAAAAGCATAATTTTTAAAGCTATTAAAATATCTTTTTCTAAATTCTTCAGTATCTTCTTCATTCTGCCCTGCGGTTAATAAAGTATGTATAGTTGCTTTTTGTAGATTAGGTATAGTGTCAATAGGTATTAAACTGCCGTAAGTTGCATTTCCTATTTCTCCTTTATCTTCACATTTTAACTTATAATACCCCTCTTCTTTTTCTCCCATATAAAAAAAGTTAATGTCTTCAGCGTTAAATCTTTCACCACCTTTTAAATTAATATTTCCTGTAAGTTCTGCTAGAATAATAGAAGATGTAGCAGGATAAGGAGTAAGCCCTCTTTCCCTAGCTCTTTTTACAAGATACTCTCTGCTAGCAGTATCAGCAAAACCTTCCTTTAATACCCAATCTAGCTGAATATATACCTGTGCAAGTTCAGCACAAACAGGTGCTAAAGCATCATATATAATAGAGCCTTGTCTTTTATCTACATCAGTTGGTACTTTATCTAAGGCCCTATTTAAAATATTAAAAAATGTTTCATTTTCATACACTAAACCTTACACCTCCATTCTATCAATATCATTTGTTCAAAACCATAAACCTTTACATTAAATGTAACAGATAACTCTGTTTTAGATATATCTTCAAAAACAAAATCTAATACATCTTCTATTCTATCATCTATTAACAATGCTTCTTTTATTCTATCAGGTAAAATAGCTTTAACAAGTGATTTAGGTTGACCAAATAAGTCATTTAGCTCTATACCATACTGCCAGTTATAAGCAGTATATGTATATCTTTCTGTAGATAATATTTTATAGATAGCTTGCTCTATACTATCAATATTATCTACATATTTTCTAACCCTTTCTTTGTTTGTATCAAGCCTGTAAGTTAAGCTAGGGTCTTTTACTATCTCTATATTAGTAGTTGTTATATTATTAGCTGGTAACATTTTATCACTCACTTTCTGCTATAAATATATATTTACCTGTACCTGTTTCTCTAATAGTTACTAGCTTTTTACCTATTTCTGCCTTATCACTTGTAGTTTTTAAATTAGATAAATCTTTATTAAATATCATTAAATCTAATCTTTCTAATATTTTTTCATTTGATAGCTTTATTTTTAAAGGTGCAACATTAGTAACAATTGATATAGTATTACCAAGAGTTGTTTCTTCTAAAAAGTCAAATATAAGATATTGTTGGCCACCTAATTTTTTTAAGACTAAAACTTTAGAATTTAATTCTAAATCATTATTTGTATTTTTTAAATATAGTGTTTTAGGTGTATAAAGCAAAAATTCTTTAGATAATATCTTATCATTTGCAAGTTTTATAGATAATGGTTGTATACTTTCAATAGTAGCTATTTCTAAATCTGTTATACCTTTTATTTCTATACTTTCATTTATTATATTTTTTATGATTTCTATTGTATTCATATTTTCTCCTAAAAACAATTGACAGAATAAAAAATAAGTTTTATAATGATAATATAAAAGAGCAACTATTGATAGTTGTTCCCTGTTTGTTCTTTAAAACAACCTTAGGGCGTCAACCAAATAAGGTTGTTTTTTATTTATCTAAAATTAAAATTAATAAACTTTAACAGTAGATAATACTATAAAGATAAAAGTTAAAATAAAAAATAAAATAACTTTGTTCATAGTATCACCCCCTTTGTTAAAAGAGGGAACAACCTTAATCAATAATTGCTCTAAGATACAAATATGTATCTATGACATTATATCACATAAATTCTATCAATTAAATATTATTATACATATACCCCAATAGCTTGCATATTTTGATAATCATTTAAAAATACACGCCTAATTGCTTCTTCTGTAGATTTTCCTATTGCCTTTTGCCCTTCTTCATCTACACCATAAGCTATTATTTCAATATTACCATTAAATTGATTAGCAACATTATTATGGTATGTAGCTTCATTTATTTCCATAATAGCTTTGTTAAGTTCATTAAGGTTATTTATACTTTTAGATATGTCAGACACATCTCTTGCTATTCCAGATATATCATTTTTAGGAAGTGATATAGGTTTATAGTTAGGTTTTTCACTTGATGGTAAAAGACTTACAACACCTGGTAATTGTGGATAATATCCTCCAGATACTGTTTTACCTGTAAATATGGGAGAGTTTAAAAGAGAATTAGGGTCTCTTTTCATACCATCTAAAACTACTCTATCTATAGCTTGGTCCGTTATAGTCTGTGGTAAGTCTAAAATAGATACTCCAAAATATTTGTCATTTGTAACATTTTCATATGTAAATACTTTATCTGTTAAATATTCCATATTTCCTAAATGTATTTCTATTTCCTTAGAAAAATCTAAAAAACCAATACTTGCCTCCTCTAAAAGCCTTAATATAAAAACTATAGAACCCTCTATTAAATACATAACAGAACCAACTATACCTTCTGCAACATTCCATATAACATTGCCTGTTTTCTTAAATAAACTTTCAAGCATTTCAAAATTAGATGTAAAGCTTATTTTCATAGCCTCATTTTCACTAATAACATACCCTGTATACTCACTTACAGCTTTTGCAAAAGCTTCATAATATCCGATTGTATCTTTAATACCCTTTTGCTGTTCTTTATAAACACCATCTAAATCTACAAATAAAGCATAAGTAAATGCGTCCCATACTGGTAACAAATTATTAGCTAAATTTTGAGGTATACCTTCTAAACTATCCTGTGCCATTTGCATATTGTTATACCAGATATTTGAAAACTGCGTACCTAATTCTTCAAATTTCATAGGCATTTCATCAAACTTTTGATTTATCTCATCAGTAGCACCAAGTATTGCATTTTTAACAATATCTGCTGTAATTTTACCCTCACTAGCTAAATCTCTAATTTGCCCAATAGGTACGCCCATATAATCTGCTATATTTTGTATCAAAAGTGGTGCGTTTTCAAATATAGAATTAAGCTCCTCACCTCTTAAAACCCCACTTGCCATAGCCTGCGTTAATTGTAGCATAGCAGAGCTGATTCCCTGTGTGCTTGTACCTGCTATCTTAAAGCTTTTTGTTAAATTTTCAGAAAATTGTACAAGCTCCTTGTTGTCTTTAAAAACACCTTTTGTTGTTAAGCCTAACTTAGCTACAGCATCGGCTGTATCTACTATACTACCTCTTGAACGGATAGAAGATAAATATATTTCATTCCATAGCTCATCTGTAGATATAAGCCCATCATTCATTAAATTAAGTCTAGCTGTTGTTTCGCTTAATGTATCAGAATAATGTGCTAATCTGCTAGCTACACCACCTATAGTATTTGCTATTTCTTTAATACCATATAATGATACGCTAATCTTACTAAATGCACCTAATAAATCTTTGCTACCTCCAACAAGCCTAGAAAAAGCACTTTCTGTTTCTATCATATCTTTAGGTTTAATAGAGGTATTATTAATAGCATCTACCTTGTCGTGTAGCTTATCTACTTTGTCATTTATGCCTGCTAAAACTTTGCTAGCATTATCAATTAGCTTTATATCTGTTTGTACTGACATCACTTAACACCCCTTTTTATATTTTCTAAATCATCACTATGTTTACATATTAAAGCTATTATTAAAGCTTTTTCTTTTTCATCAAGGTGCATAAATTGACTAGGTAGCATTTTAAATTCTATCAAGCAAAATTTAAGTAAAGAAGCCATAGCTGGCTCCTTTTTTAATGCTTTTTTGCTTCTTCTGTTAATTCATCAAAGCTTTTGCCATAACCACTTAATTTTAATATAGCAGTAGATAGTTTATTAATTTCACCAACTAATAAAACTTTTTCTACCAATTCACTATCATTCATTATCCCATAATGATTTTGCAATTCAACACTTTTAAAATTAGGTTCTAAACAACATTTAGCAACTATATGTGCATCAGCTAAATATTTATTTTCGCCAACAAGCCTGTTTATATCTGCTAGCTCTCTTGAGCTTATATTTCTAATTTTAAAAGGTAAATTCTTTCCTTTTTCATCTGTAAACCTATCAGATACAATTATATCTTTTTCTAAAACACTACCTACATTGTTATTAATTAAAAAATCACTTATTTTCATAAAAATTCCTCCTTAAATTTAAAAATTGACATAAAAAAAGACATTTAGACAAATCTAAACATCTTTACAAAACTTTGAATCTATGCTATATTTTACCTAGCACTTTTGTGCTAGGAGTAACTGTATTTTCTGAATATTAATATTCAGTATGGTTGTTGTCCCTTACATAAGGGGGTGATGCTATGAAAATAATTAAAGTTCTACTTTTTATTACTATAATAGCATTACTTGTTATTAATAATATAACTATAGTTTATTAACAACAAAAAAAACAACCTAAAAAAGTTGGCAGACCTTTAGGTTGTTTATAATTTTTATAAAACAATAAGGGGGCAACAACTGAAACAGTTGCTCCTTTTTATATTATTATAAACCTTAATTTTTATACTGTCAATATGTTAAATAATATTTACAAGAAAACCCAAGTAAAAACTTACCTTTAAAATTTATAATAAAACTATAAAATGCTTATTCATTAAATATTTATTTCAATAAACACCTTTACAAATTTATATTATTATATTATAATTAACTTAAAGGGTAAGGTAACTACATAAAGTAGTTAACCCCAAAGTGTTTAATTTTTATTTACCACTCTGGCTGCAACAGGGTGGTTATTTTGTGTTTACTTCTTTTTTATGTATGTAAGAAGTGTTAGTAGAAACATTCCACCAAGAAATAATAATTCCAAAGTATCTTTAGTTTCCATATTAACACCCCCTTTACTTCTTTAGTAAAGGGGCTAACCACCTTATACAATTACCCTATTTTAATTATATCATATTAATTTTTATATTTCAATTATTACTCACCTATATAGTCTTTAAATTTTTCTAATATATTAGCACCTTGATATGTAAAGTTTATTTGCTCATCTAGTTCTGTGCTGTTAATATCAATTTTAGCAATAACAGTATTATCAAAGTTTACGCCAGTTAATACAACGCTTTGGCTACCTATATCACTGCTAGGGTCTTCATTAGTTACTACCATTTCATAATAAGCATCTATCCCTTCATTTATATATTTAATAGCAGCCTCTCTTAGTTTACTTGTGCCATAATACATAGTCATTGTGCCTGTTCCACTCCACCCTGTAGCCTTATGTTTAGCGCCAGCAGAGCCTAAAACTTTTATTTCTTTTTTATTCTTTTTAAATTCGGCATTAATATCTTTACAGTTCATCAAAAGCTCTCTTTGTCCATTTTCAACTAAATAAACTGCACCTAAAGCACCATTTATAACATCTTGTACTCTTAAAGTTTCTTGATAGCCCATAAATTACCTCCTATTCTATAATACATTTCATATATAGCTTATCCATACTAGCAACAGGCTCTATTAAAACATCTACAACAACATCACCTTTTTCAGTACCTTTTAAAACAGTTAAGTTATCACTATTAAAGTTATCAAGTGCTCTAATAGCTTGTAAATTTTTAAAATATGATATAAGCTCTGCTTTAAATAAATTTCTACCTGTGTTATCATTTATTTCTTTACCTAGATAATAGCTATTAAATATCCTAGCAATATCATTACCTATATTATCTAGTATTCTAATAATTTGGTTACTGCTAAAATCTTGGTTTTTATCAGGCTTATAATTTGTAAAGGTATTAATGTCTTTTAAAACTCTTATTTCATCTTTTTCACCATAAAAAGCAAATATACCTGTTTTTATCTTTTCCTCTAGCTCAGATTTTTTAAGCTGGGTATTTAAAGATATTTCACCGTCATATAGCTTGTTAGTTAAGCTTTCATTTATTTCACAACCACCTAAAGCACCTAAGCTCCAATAAAATAAATCTTTAGAAGTTTCATCTAAAGATATAACCCCTTCATCATCTGCCTTGTTATAATTTATAAGTAAACAAGTTGCTTTAACGCCCTCATCATATCTAAGCCTTTTAGTAAAACTTTCATATAAAGCTTTTGTAGCCTCATCTTCTCCATTATACCCTATAATGTTAAAGCTGTAGTTTTCTATTTTATCTAAAAAATTAGAATAGCTAGTACCATTAACAGTACCATCTGTACCATTTGTTAAGTTAGTACCACCATTTTCTACTAAAGCACCTGTGCCACTAAATACAACAAAATCATTAGCTTGTAACTCTTCCACATTAGTAGCCATTTGTTCATCTACCAAAATATTAGTGTCTATATAAGTTTTAACTATTTTTTTATCATCATCTACATTGTTTTCAATAACTATTTTTATATCATTATATCTAGTACCAGGGTGTTTAGCAGTAATAGTAAGTGGCTCTATTGTAGCAGTTGCTTTTGTACCATCTCCACCTAATCTATAAAATAAAATTTCTTTAGCATTTCTTATCATTTCCCTAAATGGTTGTAGTTTATCATCTTGAAAAGAATATCCTAAAATTTTTAAACTATCTTTTTGTAAAGTTTCACTATCTAACCTTATAACCTCATTAGGTGTTCCAAAATTATGTTCTAAACAGATAGCTACAACACCTCTATCCCCAATAGTACCAAGGGGTCTAGCTTTAGATATAAAGTTTATATAAGCCCCAGGTAAAACCTTATTATGTGTTAAAAATGTACCACCCATTGCCATTATTTAATCACCCCTTTTAAATATTTTTTGATAATATTATCTACTTCTTTTAAGGTATATTTTTTATCTTCATCTAGTAAAGCATTAACTAAATCTTTTTGTTTTATATACCTTTTAGAATTTAATATAGCTTGTTTAGTGTATGTTTGTTCTGGTGTGATTTCTTCTACACTTTGTATATCATCTTTCAATATTTCCACCTATCCTTTCTAGCCTTTCCATATATTGCCCTTTAAAGCTCATAATTGCATTAAAATCAAAACTAACTAACACTTGAGCTGTATCATCTACAATAACTGCCTTACCGGTATTAGCTCTAATAGTTTTATTATGTAGATTTATTCTTTCTACACATCTTGTAAGTTTAGGTATAATATTAGCTATTTGTCTTTTTTCTGTCCTTCTGTCCTTTTCTTCTTTAGGGAAATATATAACCTGTATATCAATAGTTTCTTTTTCTCTTAAAATTCTTTCATTTTCATTTAAATTTTCTTTGTTATACTCTATTAAATTTACAAAAAAACAAGGTGTGCTAAAGCCTTGTTCTACATTTTCAATATATTTATTTACATCAGGAAATACATCTTCTAAACTTGCTAACATAGCATTTAATAAATCATTTATAAGCCTAACCTCCTTTTAAGCTCTCGCTCATAAATAGTTTTAAAAAATCTATTATAATTTTTATTTATATATTTTTCTGCCGCTTCAACAAAGAAGTAACCTTCTACCCAGTCAACAGAATCAAAGTTTTCTTTTTTTATATTGTTCTTTCTTAATTTTCTACGGCCATATTTACTTTTATAATATCCTTTTTTTCTACGTTTTCTATGCCCATAGTTTACAAATTTAGCATAATAAACAGGGTTTACAACAGTAATTTTATAAGCTTTACCAACTTTTTTAAACTTTAAGCCTTTTACAAAGCTTTCAATTTCTTCAACACTAGGTTTCTTTGCATCAACCTTATATTTACGTTTTATAAATCTACCTAATGAAATTTGCCTTTTTATTATCCAACCTCTTCTAAGAGTTCCACCAACATAACCATTTTCACTTTTCCCAACAGGTGTAATCTGTATAACTTTAGTTAAAAACCTTAAAGTCATCTCCCTTAATATTATTTCGCTTATTTCTTCCATACCTTTTTTATTAAGATCATTAAGGTTTTTACAAAACTGTCTAAGTGTCAAGCTATATCATCTACTTTCAATAATATTTCTTGGTGGCAAGGATAAAGCATAGGTTTACCAGATTGTTTATATAGTGTTTTTTCTCCGTTTATAGTAACTTCTATGCTACTACCCTCTAATATTTTTATTTTTTCATCAATAAAAAGTTTTATTTGTTGGTTATAATCTGCCACCTCACCACTACCAGTAACATTAGATGCTTTAAAGCTAACCCTGCAAGGTTGCTTTTTAACATAAACATCTGTAATAAATTCAGTTTCAAAGGTTTCATTATTTTTAACAGATTTTTTTATAAAAATATCACAATAATGGTTATATGTCTTCTCTATATCTTTTCTATAGTCTACCATACTAACCTCCTAAATTTATTAAGCATTAAATAACATTTATCTATTTCACTTGTTATAAATTCGCTAGTTATGGCACCATCAAAAGTACCATAACTAACAGAAAAATCTCCAACATTAATAGATTTAACATTATCATCTTTTGTATTTTCTCCACCTAAAAAAGCCGTATTTTTACTTTTTAAAAAGTTAAATACAACTAAGCTTACAAGTATATTATTTAATTGTTTATTATCTTCTATATATTCTTCTAGGTTACAATAAGTAGCTATTTCTATTTTCATATTTTCAATAAGATTTTTAATATTAAATTCATCATTAATGTTAGTTTCTATATTATATAATTTTAATTTAGATAAAACTTTTTCAAATATCATAAGCTTAACCTTTAGTAATAATTCTTGCAATAGGTATCATTTTGTCATCAATAGTTTCACTATTTTCGTCATCATCACCTATTAATTTCCAGTTAGCTCCATTTTTAAGTTCTTCATCTGTAGGTGATAAGCTAGCCTGACTAGCCTTAGTATAAGAAATTCCCATAGGTGCAAAGCACTTTCTTTGTCTACCGTATAAAGTTGTTTGTCCACCATTAGTTTTAGGGTCTCTATTCATTTCATAAGGTACTTTAGCACCAATATTTTCAAAATAAAAAGCTCCTTTTCCTAAAATATAAGTAGTGTATTTATCTGTACCGTCAAATGTACCATAGTCATCAACGATAACTGTTTTACCGTTAAGTTGTCCTATTGTTAAGCTTCGTTCTATACCATTTTTATCAGTATATTTTAAATAATCTAATAAATTTAAGTTTTCTAAATTAGTAGCAACAACACTGTGCATAATAGCAAAATTAAATGCACCTTTGTTACTTCCACAAGCTTTTTGTATAGCAGTGTTTAATGTAGTCGCGTCCATCTTATCATTTACCACGCTTTTAGCTTTTTTACCATCTTCAGATAATAGCATACCGCCAGATACATCTAAAGTATGATTTTCAACAAATTTAGCACTAGCAGTACCTGTCATTTTAAATATACCTTCTAAAATAGCCATAACTGTATGATGGTCAACATCATCAAAATAATCATTAATTTGGCTAGCAACATTAGATATAAAATCAACACCACCTGTAATATCTTCGGCAAAGTCATCTTCAACCCAAGATTTTGCCCTACCAACGACTACCACCCCTTGCTCTGACGTCATTACCTTATCTGCTGTTATATCAGTTTTACCATCATAGTTAAGAGCAGTACCTCCAATATTGCCATAAAATGGTATGGTTGCATAAGCAGTACCTGTTTGAGAATTAAAAGCTTTTGCAATGTTTTGGTTTCTTACAAAAACACCACTTTTCATTAACTCTCCATTTTTTAATTTTGGTAACCTCTCTATATAGCTACCAAAAGCTTCTCCATTAAAAGAAATATGATTAAATTTTGCCATTTTGCTTCCTCCTTAAAATTAAATTAATTTATAATAACTTAAAAGTTATTGACTGTTATTAAACTGTTGTGCATAACTTTCAAAACTAGGTATATTGCCTAATTCAAAAGTTTTTTGATTAAGTAAATTGTTATTAATAGGCTTGCCTATGCTATTACCAGGTGTAGCATTATCAATACTTCTAATTTCTAGCCCATTGATGCCTTTTTGTTCTTGTGTTTTAAATAAAAAGCTAGTTTCTGTGTTCGTCATCAATTCTTTAAGCTGGTCATCAAGCCCAATAATATTACCTTTATCGTCAAAATTGATTAACTCTTTATTAATAAAAGGTAATACTGCTTTGTTGTTTAAAGCACCGTTTTTTAATAAACTTGTGTTGATAGCGTTATCAATTTTTAAGTTTTTTAACTCTATTACGTGAGTTTGTTCAAGTTCTTTCATTTTATTTTTTGTGTTTTCAAGCTCTTCTTTAATCTTTTCAGGTTCAAATTTTTGCAAGTTTTTAAGCGACTTATTTATTTCATTTAATTCAGTTTCTTTAAGCTCTAGAGTTTTTACTTTGTCGCTTAAATCATTATTTATTTTAGCTATTTCATCATCATATTTAGCTAATATTTGGTTAGATATTGTTTCATCTAATCCAAGATTTTTTAATAATTCTTTCACTGTGTTATACCTCCGTTTAATTCTAATTTTATGCTATGTTCATTATTAGAAAATGTATGTGTGCATTTTTCTATTAAACAAGTTTTAGAAAAGTCTTCGCTTGCTAAAGCTTTAATTAAAACATAAACATAATTACCAGCCCTTAATTTTTCAAGCTTTAAAGTATCATCTGTGTTTTGAATATCAATAGATAAACTCTCGGCAACCTTATTTTTTAAAGCTAGTATATCTTCTGCCAACTTTTTAGCCTGTGCTTCATTAAAGTTATCATCTACCTTTTCATAATATTGTAGCACACCCCAGTTACCTATATTAGCATTATCTTTAGCAAGGTATATTTCCCTTTTTCCTGTTTTTTCATTATCTTTATAAAGTTTAATTTGATTGTATACATTGTTATCAATAGTGCTTGTATAATTAAAATTAGTAATGTTAGTATCACTTGTAAATAAATATGTAGTATACATATCTTCTACTTTTCTTAAAGTCAATTTTCCTACATCATCGTAAAATATATATAAATTTTTATTGTTATAGGTTGTCAAATCAATCGCTTTCATTATAGTATCAAGTAGCCTTTGATTATCTATATTAAGTGGTGGCAATATATATTCAGTATCTTGTATATGGCCCATAATAAGCCCAAAATCATTAGCAATACTTTTTATAATATCACTAGCCTTTTTATTTACAAAGGTATAGCTTTGTTTATTTTGCAAATATCTTAACTGGTCATAACATTTAATACTTATAATTTGGTCCTTATTTCTTTGTTTTTGAAATACAAACCCTTTATATATCTTGTTGCCATTAACAGTTAATTCTACTGCATTGCCTTCATCAATAGCTATAGATAAATTATTTTGCACTACTAAATCTCTTGCAAATTTAAAATCTAATGTACTAGCACTATTTTTACGTTGAGTTATAAGAGTTATTTTATCTGTTATAAATGGTGTTATATCAAATATACCTTTGCTATTGTTAATTAATAATTGTATTTTCATTTAAGCTTTAACACCTGCCCTACCTGTAATTTATTAGGGTTAGAAATATTATTTAGTTTAGCTATATCTTGCCATTTGTTCCCATTTCCTAGTTGTTTTTGTGCTATAGTCCATAATGTATCACCTTTTTTTACTGTATAAGTTGTGCTAGGCTCTTTAGTAGGTCTTTGTGGTTCTTCTTTAGCTTTTACATTTTCATTAGGTTTATTTTCATTAATAACTAGCTTTTTACCTTGAATTGTTTTATATTCTTTTAGTTTTATATCAATATAAAAATCTCCTTCTTCTCCTGCTTTTTCTAAAACAGTGTATTCTTCTAAAGTTACAAG
This sequence comes from uncultured Clostridia bacterium, assembly GCA_944381435.1. Classification (GTDB taxonomy): domain Bacteria; phylum Bacillota; class Clostridia; order Lachnospirales; family CAG-274; genus Tyzzerella. The sequence goes on along the minus strand of CALWLD010000022.1, from coordinate 25,595 downwards.
CAAATTCCCACTAAATAATTCTGTACCGTCTTCTTGGGGCCTTAAAACAATAAATCTTAAAGGCTTTTTGTTTGCTTTAAATTCCCTAAGCTTTGCTAAATAAACAATAGGCTCTTTCCATCTTTGCTTATCTTTAACTAAGACATCATCTTTAGGTAATAAAACTTTTAATGTAAATTCTCTAAGAGGTATAGATTTTATAATAGTCATCTGCTCCCCATTAACAACATCTACTGTTTTATTTAATGTTTTTACAGTAGTCTTAAACTCATCTATTGTTAAAGGAAAATAAATAATGTTAGATAAGTCATTATCATAGCTTAAACTAAAACGGTATATATTATCACCTCCTTTCAAACAATAAAAAAGACAACTACTTTTAGTTGCCTTTTAATTAATTTCTTCTATACTTTTTATTTCATCTATATAAAAGGATATTCCTCTATCACCAACATCAAGGTCTATACATTCCTTTTCTTCATAGTTTTCATCAGCATATTCATAATCTTCAACGTATCCTATCCATTCTTTACCATCAGTGTCTATTAATTTAACATTTTTATGGTAAAATTGCTTTAAATCTATCATAAATTTATCACTCCTTAATAAAAGGTACTATATGTACACCTTTTTTACTATAGTGTATTTTAAAATCTTTAGTTTTAGTTTCTTGACCTGTAATATGATTTACAGAATATCCTATATATTTGTCTGTTTTTATTATTTCTTTCTTTGAAAAATTGCCATTTTTTGAAAATTTAAACTCTCCACTACCAGCATATTTATTTACTAAATCTTGAGCCTCATCTAAAGATATAGTTAAATAGCTTCTACCCTCAATATAGTTATTAGTACCTTTAATATGCTTTTCTTGTTTGCCCTTTTCTATATTTAAATTTTGATAGTTTTTAATATATTCTCTTGTTTCTTTTATTATATCACTATTGTTATTATTTTTCAAATACTTTTCATAGTATTCACTATATTTCATAGAATTAGGTACATATATAGGTTTGCCATCTTTATCTCTTGCAAATCTTTGGCTATCTTCAAAATCATCTGGAAAATATGGAGCTGTTGTGCAACGACAAAAAGGGTGAAACACAGGAGCGTTTACACCTTCTATTCTATCATCATAGCTATATACTTCTTTATCTTTACTTCCACAAACGCTACAAGTATGGCTATCTAATGTAGCATCTATTTCATATTTTTTAACATCTAAATCTTGTAAAACTTTTGTTTTAGCCTCTTCTGCAAAATGAGCTATTTCAGTATGTACAATACGTTTTACTAGATACTCTGCCGTTTTCGTTTTTTGTTTAGGATTGTATATTTTATCTCTCATAGCTTTTGTTATTTGTTCTACCGATTTACCCATAACAAAACCTTTTCTAAGCTCTGTTTCTAGTGCATTTAAAAGCTTGGCTTTGTTTCCCCATAAAGTATCACTAAAATTTCTGCCATCACTAGCCCAAGGTTGTAATAATATAACATCTATCATTTCTTTTGTAGGCAAGCTCCATTCAATAAGCTTACCATTACCTTTTGATATCTCATATACTGTACGCCCTTGTGCTTCTGTATAAGTTTGTTCTAGCTCATTTTTAAGACTTTTGTCTATGTTATTATATAAATCTATAAGCTCCATATCTATAACACTTCTTAATAGCTCTAATCTATTAAGTGATACCCTGTTATATATATAATCAAGCTCTTTTGTACAATCTTCATTTATTCCATTTTCTTTAGCCTTTTTGATAAAGTCATACACATCTGTTTTTATTTGCTTTAACTGTTCTTGATTTAGCATTTTTTTAGATTTTAAAGATGTAAGCTCTCCATCTTTTGCAAACTGTAAATACCAATAAGTTATTTCTTTATCAAGTTCTTTTATTAACTGTTTAAATAGCTCTGCATATTCTTCTGACACTTTGTCCATACGTTTAGCATTAAAAATTTGATTATATAAAAACCTTTTTCTCCAATAGTCATTATTTTTCATATAATCACCTCTTAATGTTTAGGGTATGCATCATCAACTTGCATAGTTTCTTCTCTTGATAATCTTTCAAGCTCAACCTCTACATCTTTAACATAAGGGTGTTTAGATAAAATAGTTTCTTTTGATAACATCTCATAACTATTGGCTAAATCTTGTATTATCTCACTAGAATTTAATAACTGGTCTTTATTAAATATTACTTGTACTTTTTCATTTATAAAATCTTTATTTTCTAAAATCTTAAAAAATATAGCACAAAATTCAAAAAATATTTCTAAACTACATTGAAATTCTACTTCCAAACCATTACTAGCTAAATCTATATCGCTATACATTGAGCGTATATTCATTTGATTAGGGTTATTAGATAACCTTTCGTCTTTTACATCAAAAGCATTAGCATTTTCTATAATAGATTTTTTAAGCATATTTATTAAGTTTATATATTTATCAGCCTCAACCTCTATATTTAAAGTTTCAACTCCTGCCTCTCCCTCACTACTTTCTATCTTTAAAATGCCATATTCTGCCATATTCTTTTTAAATATTTCTAAATCTGTGCCACTATACCCTTTTAATACTATCCAGGTAGTACGTGGGTCTTCTTCCATATAGTTGACAAAGTTAGATTTTATAAGGTTTAAGCTATCTTGCAAACTTTTAACACTGTTTAACAAAGGCTGTTCTTTACTGCCACTTTTAAATGGTATAACTGGTATATTATTAAAACTTATTTGTTTATTTTCATCTTTTAAGGTTATATAGCTTTTAGTGTCTTCAAATATTAATTTATTATCATAAATATAATAGTCTACTCTATCTTTATAATATACTTCAACTTTTGTTATGTTTTCTTTGTTATTTTGTTTATAACATTCAATACTGTAAATACGGATAACCATATCAAGAATAGTTTGTTCTTCGTCTGCCCAAAAAGGTAAAATTTCATAAGGAGCAAAATTTTTAAATTTTATTGTATTTTTTTCAAGATAAACATATAACCAACCTATACCATAATTTATAGCATTTTCTCCAAGCTTTTTAAATAACCTTATAAACCTTTTATCAAACAAATTTTTAATTCTTTTTTCAAATTCTTTGTTATCACATTCAATAGTTAGCTCTCTTGCAAATAAATAATTTGTTTTTTGCTCTACAACTTTTGCATATTGATTATCAACTATTTTATTATTAGGTAATCTTTTATTTTCTGTAAAACTATCGTTAGATGTCCATATACCCCTTTTTCTTTTTAAAATATCGTGGTTACCGTTTAAATAGTTATAAGCATTTATCATATCTTTTCTAGCTTTAGAATTTAAAAAGGCTTCTATTTCTTTTTCTAAAAACTCTAAATCTTTAATACCTGCATTTTCACTAATTATTTTATTAGCTAAATCACTTTGTACATTGTAAAACATTTTACACCTCCTAACCAAATGTAAATGTAGGCTGTAGTGCATAGCTTTCTAAAGCATAACGCATTGCATCTAGTAAATGGTTGTATTCATCAATAGGTTTGTTAAGGCTTTTTCCTGTTTTTTTATCTTTATCCCAAGTATAATTATTTATTTCTGTTATAAAGTTTTTACACTTAGGGTGTATTATTATTTCAAATCCTTGTATGTATTGTATACCGTGCATAAGGCTATCTTTTCCCTTTTTAGCGCCTTGTACTCTTTGTAGTCCTAGTTCTCTAAGCTCGTATATACTTTTAGGCTCTGCACTATCTGCAATTATTTTTTCTTTAGCATATCTCATATTTTTTATAAGCTTTGCTATATCAAAATTTGTAAGTGCCTTTTTATAAATCTCATCAAATACATATATTATTTTATTGTTTATATCTATAGCACTACAAAATAAAGCAGTAGGGTCGTTAGTATAACCAAAGTCAAGACCAAAAGCTGTTTCAATATTATTTTGCTTTAATATATCTAATAAGCTAAAATCTTTTATTTTAAAATTTTCATAAACCAAACCATCAGTTATACCCCAATTCCCAAGCCCTGCAACTTGATAACGTTTAGGGTTATGCTTTTTCATATCTTCAAACATTTTTTTATCTGCATCATCAAGCCATTCATTAATTGTATAATTTGTTGTTATAGCTAATATATCTTCATTAGGTTCACAATCAAAAAACCTTTTCTTTAACCAGTGATGTTCATTCCAAGGGTTAAATGTTAATGTTATTTGCTTAAATAACCCTTTTGGTACTTCGCCTCTTATACTTTCTTGTAAAATATCAAAATCACTTTCAGAACCTATCTCGTAAGCTTCTTCTACCCATAACCAACATAAAACACCAGTAGATACTGTTATAGATGTTATTTTTAAAGGGTCATCAAGCCCTCTAAAATATATCTTTTGCCCTGTTGGTTTGTATGTTATCTCTAAAGGTGATAATTTGCATTCAAAATAGTTTGATACACCTAGCCTATCAATAGCCCATTTAAGCTCTGCAAAACAACTATCTTTTAAGGTCCTATAAGTCTTTCTAACAACTAAAAGATTAGCAGATGGATATTCTATTAATCTTGTTATAAAGTTTAAAGCTGTTGTTTTAGATTTTTTGCTGGCCCTAGAACCTTTACATACCCTAAAACGCCCTTTAAAGCTCCAATAGGTTTTATAGCCTTTTCCAACTATATCTGGTAAATATATGTTATTCTTCAAGGTCATCTCCTCCTGTTATCACAATAGGCTTAACTTCTGTTGTTTGTTCAATTTTATCTGTAAATAAACCATATCTTTTACCTAGCAATTCTGCTGCTTTTAATCTATCTTTAGGGCTTATCTCTTTCTTTATCTTCCTAGCTTTAGATACGCCATCACCTTGCCCCTCAATAACTATAGTTTCTTCTTGCTCCTGGCCTCTTAAAATTCTTGTTAAACTTTCCATTATTTCTTTAGTATCTGCTATTTTTTCACTTTCAAGCTTTTTAAGATGTTCATCTATATAGTTTTTAACCTTAACATTTCTTAACAATCTTACAGCTTGTTGTTCTGCTGTTTTTTCAGAATAACCTGCTCTTATAGCTGCTTTGGTTCCATTTAAGTCAATTAAATACTCATCTGCAAACCTTTTTTGTTTTATGTTTAAATTTTCAATAGATAACACCTCCTAACCCTTCATCTTCAAATATTCCCACTTTATTTTATTTAATGCTTTATCTCTTACATTAAAACATTGTCTTAATGATAAATTGTTATCTATAGAAACTGCAATCCAAGCTTTGCCTTTATAATATCTATCCTCTAAAAGATTATAATCTCTTAAACAATCTGTTTCTAATATATTTTCAATAAATACATAGTCTTCTATTTTTCTTTTATAATCTTCAATTAAATCTTTCTGTGCTTGAAAGACTTGCTCACAGCTATTTCCCTCTTCTTTTAATTTTTCATAGTTAATTATCTTATCATTTATATACATTATTTTCTTTTTTGTAGCAAAATAGTCTTTTAGCATAACCTCGTATTTTCCCATTTCTTCATTTCTTAACATTACTTAATCTCCTTTCAACGCAAAAAAAGCTAGAAACACGTTCTAGCTTTTAAAATTGCGACTATAAAATTTTACACAATGAGCGAGGTGCTTTATAGTCTAGCTCATACCAAAAATTTAATTTATTAAGTGTAGATATATTTTCTACAATAACATAATATCACATATAATAGTGCAATACAGTGCAAAGTTTTATTGAAATATAAAATCTTTTATGTTAATATATATTTGTTGTCGCTCCCATTCTGGCAACAGAAGGGAGGTGTTTAAATGAATAACATATCTAATCTAATAATTTCTATCATTGTAAATGTAGCTGCATACTATATATGTAAATGGCTAGATGATAGAAATAATAGCGACAACAAATAGCCTGCTACATAGAAAAGCATAGGAGTACCATTCCTATGCTTTTTGGTGTTCAAATGAACAACATATCTTTATATAAATATAATATTATATATTGTGTTATATGTCAACTACTTATTATAAATTTTAAATAATTCTTTTAATGCCTCATTATGTTTATAAAAAACATTTCTCCTAGAATAATTTAATATATACATAATATCTTCCCATTTTCTAAACTCTAAATATCTAAGTCTTAATAAATCTTTTAATGTATCATCTTCTAGTTTGTCTATAATACAAGCTATTTCCCTTTTTACCTCTTCAATTTTAACATTATGTAAATCTATATCTTTTTTAAGGCTAACTAAATCTATTGCTTTATTTTCAACTTTAGATGCAATACTACTTGCTTTTATCTCTTCACAAGATACGCCTATACTATCCATTTCTTTTAACTTTTGTTTATATTCCCTTTCTAACCTTTGTTTTATTTTTGTCAGTTTAAAGGCTCTGTTTAAGTATTTTATTAAATCTTTCTTTTGTCTATCTGTCATATTACCTCCACTAATTATTTTTATTTTTCAAGTACAAACAAGTCATAACTGAATAATTTGCCAAGTCTATCAATGTGTCTTCAAAACTTTCATCTTTGACTTTCTGTTCATTGTTTAATAGACTTTTTAATCTATTGAATTTATCTTCCATTCTTACAATAGCAGCAACAACTCCAAACTCATTTAAAGATTTATCAAAACTATTACCATAATCATTATTTTTTCTTGTATAAATGTCATTCATTGTATCTAATAGGTCTTTAAATTCCATAAGTTTCTCCTTTAATTTATAATTTAAATTCAGTTTTTGTAATAGTGAAATTTTCCTTAAACCACTCTGTAAAATCAAGATTAGTCTTACCCTGTAATTTTTCAACTTCATATTTTTTATGTGCTCTGTAGATAAATACTTTTTTATCTTCTAAATTCATAGTATCCTCCATTATTCGTATTTAGCTTTTAAATACTCCATTAAATCATCTTGTACTTCTTTTTTATCTCTAAGTGCATTTAATACTCTTTCTTCAACAGTATTTTTAGTTATTAGATGGTGTATAATAACAGATTCTTTCTGTCCTTGTCTGTGTAGTCTTGCGTTGGCCTGCATATAAAGTTCTAAACTCCAAGTAAGGCCAAACCAAACAATTATGTTACCCCCTGCTTGTAAATTTAGTCCGTGGCCAGCACTTGCTGGGTGTGTTAAAAGCAGCTCTATCTCGCCATTATTCCACTGTTTGATAGTTTCACTATCTTCTAAAACTGTTGCTTTTTTAAAGGCCTTTTTTATTCTTTCTAAGTCGTGCTTATAGCTATAAAAACATAAAATAGGTTTACCGTTAGAACATTCTACTATTTCTTCTAATGTTTTTATTTTTTTATCGCTAGTAACACCTATACCACCACTTTCAAGATACATAGCCCCATTGCAAAATTGTAAAAGCTTATTTGTTAAAACTCCTTTTGTAACTGCCGTTACTTCTCCCTCTAATAAACTTAAATACATTTCTTTTTCAAACTCTCTATAAGCTTGTTCTTCTTTGCTATCAAAAGTTATGTAGTTTATATTGTCTATTCTTTCTGGCAAATCTAACCAATCTGTTGCTGTCATAGATAAACATATATCTTCTAGTTTTTTGTATATGTTATCTTCTGCTTCTTCTTTTGGCTTATAGCTAAATATGGTATGTTGGTTTCGTTTATCGGGCAAAAAGAATCTTTCTCTATACCCTGTTAAAGTTTTTCCAAGTCTTTCTCCACTGTCAATTAAATACACTTGGCTCCATAAATCTATAAGACCATTAGGGCTAGGTGTACCTGTTAGGCCAAGTACTCTATTACTTTTAGTTATGTATTTCTTTAAAGCTTTAAATCTTTTACTTGATGAAGCCTTAAAGCTTGATAGTTCATCTATAACAACCATATCAAATCCCCAACCGTTACCAAAGCTTGATAATTCATTTATTAACCAAACTACATTTTCACGATTAATTATATAAATATCTGCATCTGTTATTAAAGCTTTTCGTCTCTCTTTTACACTACCTAAAATTTTTGATATTGTTAAATGTTTTAAATGCTCCCATTTTTCTGCTTCTCTGCTCCAAGTATCTTCTGCTACCCTAAGTGGTGCTATTATTAACACTTTCTCTATCTCAAGCCTATCATACATTAGCTTGTCTATTGCTGTAAGTGTAATTACTGTTTTACCTAACCCCATATCTAAAAATAACCCTGCTCGTTTATTTTTCAAAACGTGTTTTATAGCTATTTTTTGATAGTTATGAGGCTTAAAAACTTGTCCCAAAATATCAACTCCTATATATTTTTTATATCTTCTAAATTGTCAATTACTCTAACATCACAACCTAAGCTTTTAAGCTTGCCCATTATTACAGTTTGTAACTTTCTAGGCTTTTGCTTAGGTGCTTTAAGCTCTATAAATATTATTTTATTTTTTAAAATTACTAATCTATCTGGCAAACCTGCCATTGTACTTGAATTTAATTTTATACATAAGCCACCTTTAGCTTTAATATGTTTAACCAAACTTTGCTCTATATCCTTTTCTAACATAAACTTACCTCATTTTATATTGGTTACCCTAAAAAACATTGAATTTTCAAGGGTTTCTGCTATTTAGGTAACTATGTAACCAATTTTTAGCTATTTTCTATATATTATATATATTATGGATACTATAACCCTATATATACCCTATAATATATATAATTATTTATATTAATAAATATTAGTTACCTAGTTACTTAATATAAATTTTCATTGAATTTTCAGTGTTTACAGTGGTAACTATATAGGTAACTAATATTTAAAAAGTAACTTGTTTTAGTTACCTATATTTTTTACATTAGTTACTTTTTTATATTTTTTAGTTACTTAAAACTCTTCAGAAATAAATCCTTTTTGTTTTCCATACTCCCCACCAAAATGCATTGTTTTTTTATTCCAAACCCAACCATCTATTTTAAGGATACAATTTTTTATTTCATTACTTTTAGCCCTGTCTAAGTCTTTAGGTTGCCCACCTAAAGCCTCGACCCATATTTCAAGGATACACACCTTATCCCTTTTAACCGTTCCTACTTCTGCTAAAGGGTCATTTCTATTTATATCATTTAAATATTTAAGCCTTTCTGATATAGTCATATTCTTCCAACGTTCTGGCAGTAAAATGCTTAAATAATTTTCTATTATACCCTGGAAAGGGCTATCTTCTCTATGTCCTTGTTGTTCTTTTTCTGCAACTTTTAATATTTCTACATTATCAATATAAGCCTTTTCTCCCTTTTTATATAAGTAATATGCTTCGGCCCATATTTGTCCTATCTCGTCTTTTGTTAAATCTTTAAATATACTTTTTGTTATTTTTGTTTTTTCTAAATCTATAGGATAAAAACGTCTATCTCCTGTAGGGTCTTTTAAAAAGTCATATGTATTAGATGTACCTATAAAAATACATTGTCTTTTATTGCATTTAACGTGCCTAGCGTAAGCCCCTCTAAAGTTATCTTCTGTTTTAGTCATAAAGTGTTTTACTGTATTTAAGTCTATATTTCGCATAGCTTCTAACTCTCCAAGCTCTATTATCCAAGAACCTTGTAACTGTTCGTATGCGTCTTTACCTTTAAAAGTAGTTAAACTGTTATTAAACCATTCACCACCAAGCCTTTTAACTATTTCAGTTTTACCTTTGCCCTGGGCCCCTATTAAAACTATGGCAGTATCAAACTTTGCTCCTGGCTCAAAAACTCTTTTCACAGCCCCTACTAAAGTACACTTTGTAACCTCTCTTATATACTCATTATCTTCTGCACCTAAATAATCTATAAATAAAGTTTCTATTCTGCTTTCTTTGTCCCATTCTATACCTTTTATATAATCTCTTATAGGGTGATACATATTTTCATATAAAACAATAGTCCAAGCGTCTTTTATAGGCTTTTCTCCTTTTATTCCATATACTTTTTCTATATAGTTTCTTAAGTTAGAATCGTCTTCATCTCCCCACATTTTAGGTGCTTTATTCCAAGGTGTTTTTCCTTTTAACATAGGTCTTTGAGTAAATTCATTAAAAGCTATTTTACCTTTTAAGTTAGGGTCATTTTTAAGTATTATAACTATGTTGTTTATAGTGTTTAAATTTTTACCATTTTTATTAGTTTCTAATTTTTCTAGCCAACTGTCATTTTCTTCAATATCTTCTGCATAGTCTTCATCTTCTATATCTTCAAAATCTTCTAAAGCACTTTCTCTACGTTCTTTTTGCATTAGTTTTTTAACTTTTTTGTCATTACTTGCAAACTCAAGCATAGCTAAATAAGAAGGTAGCTTTGTAGAAGGTGTATTTTCTTTTGCATTTTCATCTAACTCTCCAAATTTATGAATACGCACTAAATCAAAAGCATTACATAAAGTGTTGCTAGCTGGGTCAGTAGAGTGGTTAGAGTATAAAAAAGTACCATTTTCATATAAAACAGCTCCTGCGTATGTAGAACCACCTAAATAAGTATATCTATCTCCAGTAGTACACTTTTCATAAACATCACTTAAATAAGTATCTATTACAGTTTCTATATCATATACCCTACAAAATGTACCTACCATACCTGACTTTTCTAAAGGGTCTTTTTGCTTTTTTATTTGTTTATCTAATACTTTGCCTATTCTTGAAGATGTATACCAAGTGCTTCTGTCTTTCCAATCATCATATTCTTTTAATATTTTATCTACATTTATTTCTTTACCCTTGTTACGACTTTCAAATATATATTTTTGGTCCTGTGATACACTAGGATAATACATAAGCCTACTAGGTTCATAAGTAGAATCATCAAACATATCTATGCCTATTTCATTAGCAATATATCTAGCCACTGCCTCATATTCATCTGGCCCACAAGTTCTATTAAAAGGTATAATAAGTCTATATCGCGGTTTTTCTTCTTCGTGTTTTCTAGTAGAATAAATTATGTAATCATAATCAAAACATAAGTCTAGCACCTCGCAAAAACCATCTTCGGCAAAGTCAGCATCTAATGTAAGCATACTTCTATATTGAAGACTATTTTTATTTCTTTTACCTTCTTTTAAATAACCACAAACAAATCCACCTACATCTTTTATTTCATCTTGTTTTGATTTCGTCATATTTTTATATTCGCCTTGCGTTTCTGCTGTTCTTGTAGGCTTTTTTAATCTTTTTATAAAATGATCAAAAGTTATATCAATGTTTTTCCAATATTTAGAGTTTCTAGTATTAGCAATAGCTATTTTATATTTTTTCATTTCCTATAAACTCCTTTCTTTAGTCTTTCATATAAAAGTTGCATTCATAAGCATCTGCATTAAGCGGTAACCCTTTAGCCCAACATATAGGCTCACTCATTATTTTAGCTATTTCATCTGCTGAAGATTTATGAATAGGACAGTCTATAACCACCTCGTCGTGAACGTGAAATACTATTTTGTAGCCTTTATTATCTAATCTTTTTAAACTCTCGGCCAGACAGTCCCTTGCATAAGCTTGTACTATATTTTCTACAAGCTTACCGCCAAATGTATCAACTCTTTTCCATTTTTTGCTTGTCTGGTCCATACTCATATAAGTTATACAATCGCTACCATAGCTATTTTTATCTATCATAGGAGAGTTATAGTATAAACTTCTTTTGCTAGGTAGCTGTATACATAAATTATTTTTATTCATATAAAAAGTTATACCACTGTTTAAAGTGGTTATTTTACCAATTTTTATAGCATCTTTAGCTGCTTTTTCACAGTCATACCAAAATTTTTTTATATTAAGGTTAGAGTTTCTCCAAGCATCAACTAAGTCTTGTAGCTCATCTTCTTTTAACCCCATTTTTAAAGCTCCCATACTTGTTAAAGCTCCTACACCGCCACCATAACCTAAAGCAAGCTCTGCTATTTTTCCTTTTTGCCTTAACTCACTACCTTTTTTTATTTGTTCAATAGGTATATTAAACATCTTACTAGCCGATGCCTCGTATATTTTACCGTGTGTTCTAAATACGTCTAGTCTCCACTTTTCATCTGCAAGATAAGCAATAACCCTTGCCTCGATAGCACTAAAGTCTGACACTATAAACCTATTATTTTTACTAGGTATAAAAGCTGTTCTTATAAGTTCTGATAATATTTGTGGAATATCTTTATAAAGTAACTCTAACGTATCAAAATCTAAAGTTTTAAAATCTTCTCTAACTTCTGCTATATTGCTTAAATGGTTTTGGGGTAAGTTTTGTACTTGTACTATACGCCCTGCCCAACGTCCTGTACGACTAGCACCATAAAATTGTAAAAGACCTCTTATTTTATTATCACTACAAACACTTCTGGCCATAGCCTCATATTTTTTAACAGATGTTTTAGCATTTTCTTTTCTAAGACTTAAAACTTCTAAAACATCTTTATCATCTGTAGATTTTTCTATTTTAGGTATACTTTCCTTCGTAACACTGTCTACTTCATAACCTAATTTGTTTGATAACCATTCTTTTAATTGTGCTAAACTATTAGGGTTATCAAGCCCTGTTATTTCTCTTAATCTGTCGTTGTTTCTATTGGTGTTAAGCTCATCTATTAATAAAACTTTTTCTATAAATTTTGTATCTACGGTTACGCCATTATCATTTATTTTTTGGTCTAAAAGCCATAGTGCCTTTTCACTTTCTACCATTTCAAAGTTAGATAAGTATTTTCTTAAATCTCTTTCTACCTCAACATCTTGTATACAGTATTCTTTAAATGTTTGCCATTTTTCTGTGTCGTGTTCTGGTAAATTTCTTGTTCTTCCACCATTTACTTTTGTAGGCTTGCAAGGTATTGAAAAATATTTTATAAGGTTTTTACCTTTAGCATCTTTTTGCTCATCTAAATTTAATATTTTAGCTACATTATCAAGTCCAGAAGGTAGCCCAATAGATAAACCCCATACCATTGTACATATCCAACTTTCATAAGCTAAATCTATTCCAAAATGTTTTGATATACAGGTTCTTTCAAAGTTAGCATTGTATGCTGTTTTTATTATATTTTTATCATTTAAAGCATCTAATACTTTTTTAGGTAATTTTTCACCGTTTTTTAAATCTACTATTTTAACTTCTTCGTCATCAAAAGCATACCCAAATAATAAAATTTCAAAATTAGCAGAGTCTACATAGTTGTAAACTCCGCCTTTTGTTAAATCTTTATCTGAGTATGTTTCAATATCAATACTTAGATATTTCATATACTCACCTTTTATAATAAATCATCGTCATCATCTTCAAGTTCATCTTCAAAATCGTCTAGCTCTTCTCCAAAGCCCGCAAAATCATCTTCAGCACTTGCTCTTCCACCAAGACTTTCACCGTCTTCAAGTTTCATAAGATTATTAAGTCCACAAGCTATACCTTTGTTACCATTAGTGTTGTAAGGATAAAAGTTTATAGATGCGTAACCATAACAACCACTGTAAAATTCTGTTGTATCTTCTATAGGTCTTTTGTGTTTATCAACTATACCTGGCTTTGTTCTAGCACTAGCACTTATGTAATAGCTATTTTCATAAGCTATCTCATCTGGTCTTTCTTCGTCCCCATCGTGTAAAATAGCAAATATATCTTTAATCTTTTTACCCTGAAACTTTGTTTCTTTACCTATTTCATAAGCATTTTTCATAGCTTCTTTAATATTTTTTATCGTTAGTTTATCTTCTTTTGGTATAATTAAAGATACACTATATTTTTTATCTTCTCCATCTCCGTTAGGTTCAAATACATAAGCATAAGAAAATCTTACTTTACCTGTAATAACTTTTGTCCCATTTAATGTACTTTTATTTTTTTTCATTTATTTATCCTCCATTAAAAATTTCTTTTGTTTAGCAGTTAATTGTTTATATCTTTTAGAAGGTACTAAAAACACTCTCTTTTTACCTTTTATTGTATTTTCTAGTAAAACAAATTTTTCATTATTTTTAGCCTACTCTTCTACTTTATCGTCTATCATCTTTTTATATTTTTCTTCCATAGGCTACACCTCTACATCTTGAAAGTCTAATTCTGCTGAGTTATATTCTGGTCTTTTATCTTCAATTTTTGCAACTGTTGGTGCCCCTGGTGGTTTCATTATAAATTCACCTAAAAGTTCATTAAAATTATCTTTTCCCAAAATTTTCTCAAGTTCGGCAACACTTGCAAGTTTTTCAGTTATGTAAATATTTCTGTCAAAGTTTCTTTCTTCTAAACATTTAATAACTTTATTTTCATCTGTAAAAGTTCTATTGCTCCTACCTTCTACCAGTTTTAAACCAGGTAATTTTTTACCTTTTAACAATTCTTGTAATATGTAAGATTTAAGACTTTTAACCCATTTGTCATAAGATAAAGCTATCTCATAAGCATTTACAAGCTCATCATCTGTCATTAAGCTAGGGTGTTTACTTTCATACTTTGTAATTTGCGTATGATGCTCTGTGTAAGTTTTGCATAAATGTTTAGCTTTACAAAAACCATCATCACAATGGCTACCATAATTACACTCTCCTATGCCCTCAAAAGCTTGTTCTGCTTTATCAAAAACTACTTCTTTACCCCATTTTAGTAAATCTTGTGTAGCTATTTCATAAGTGGATATATTGTCTAGTCTAGGTTGAAATACTGTCATTTTTACTGTTTTTATGTCAAATAAATCTCCATATATTTCTAAAGCACCTAAACCGTATAACATTAGTTGTGAATTTTCAAAAGCGTCTACCTTTACACCTTTTCCATATTTAAGGTCTATTATCTCAATGCTATCATAATCACATATAACTACATCTCCTGTTCCAAAGCCTTCTTTAGCATATTTAGAATAATCTAGTCTTTCTTCTATTAATATTTCTGCTTCTTCACAGTTAGCTAAAGCTTTATTATATGTTTCTGTTACAAACTCTACATAGTCCTCTGTATAGTTTTCTAACTCTTTTTCTTCTTCTTTAGTTAAATCTTTTAATAAAGCATCTCTTTTAAAAACAAAGTCTGACCTTGTCATCTTACCTAAATCTACTTTTAACTTTAACTCTCCTAATGCGTGTGCTATTGTGCCTTCTTTAGCATAAGAGCTTTCTTCATCTTCAAAGTATCCTTCTAAAGTTATAGATAGAGGACAGTTTAACCATTTTTTACTACCAGATGCCGATAATCTTGCGTGTTCACTCATAATATCTACCCCACATATTTATTCAATGTTTTTATAAGCTTTTCCCATTTTGTAGTGCTATCTTCAAACACCTCTTCTAATTCAGAAAAACCACCAACATCATATTTCCCAAGTAAGGCTTTAGCTTTTGGCTTATCTTTTTTAGTTAATTTTATAAATAAGTTTTTTGCTTCTTTTTTTAAATCTTCTACACTAGAAATATCTTCATCTTCGTCTTCTTCTACATCACTATCTTCTTCGTCTTCCTCATCTTCTTCTACATCAACATCATTATCTTCTTTGTCTTCCTCTTCTTCAGTATCTTTTACTTCCTCAAAATCTTCTACTGTTTCCTCTTCTTCTTTTTTAGATTTTTTAGGCTCTTTCTTTACCTTTTCTTTTTTCTTTTTTATCTCCATTTTAGTATCTAAGTTTTCTTCAGTTTCTTGTATCTGTCTTGCTGCTTTTATAAGTTCGTCAACCTTATCATTTAATAATGTATTTCCTGTTATTCTTATTGTTACTTCTATCATTGTTTTATTCTCCTTTAATATGTAAAATTTTCTTTAGTTTATTATTTTCTTGTTTTAATTTTTCATTTTCTATTTTTAATGCGGTATTTTCTTCTTGCACTTCTAATACTAGCCGCGAAAAATATCCCATAAAATCACTCCTTTACATACATACTATTTTGTGTTATAATTTCATTGAATTTTTTATTTTTTTATGTGGCTTATCTAAGCCACTTTTTTATTATTCTGCTACAACTGCTGATATATTGTTTATATCAGTTATATTTATCTTATGTATACCGTGTTTTCTACTTCTTATTTTTATATACCTTTTATTTAAGGATATAAGCCTACCCTCTCTTGCTATTTCATTTCTGTCATTTAACACGATGATAAAGGTTGTTTTGCGTAATTCATTTCCCATACTTTTAATTATGTCTTTGATAATTTCTCTTGTGTATATCATTGTTTATTATCCTTTCAAGTTTTTAATATTTTATTGTTAAACTCTCTTTTTAGCCTAGATACCTTTTTACTAATAGTAGGTTGTGCATAGTTTAATTTTTCTGCTATCTCTTTTTGGGAATAACCAATTATAAGTAACCTTGTTACTTCATTTTTCATAAAAAAGTTTAAAGCTTCATTTAATTCAAAGATTTCTTCTACATTTGTAGAGCTTGCCATCATATCTTCTAAAGTTAAATCACTATCTTTTCTAAATACTACTTCATTTAAGCTAATCATATAATTTTCTTCAAGTCTTTTTCTAGTCCTCTTTTTTCTATTCTCTGCTTTTATTCTATTAGAAAAAGCTCGTCCTAATAAGGTAGATAATTTCCCCTTGCTTTTATCCCAGATTTTTATGCATTTAAGATACTCAATAGCAAATAAATCATAATATTCTTCTTCATCAACTTTGAAATAATTTATAAAAAAGTAAATTAATTTATGATTTTCTTCTGCTATTTTTCTTTGTTCTTCTGTTAAAATAATACTCACCCTTTCAAGTTATCAATATTTATGTCATAAATATTAGCTAAAGCTATAAGTATGAACTTTTTAGGCTTTGTTCTACCACTTTCCCAATTAACAATAGTGTGTTTACTAATACCTAGTTTGTCTGCCACCTCTTGTTGTGTTAAGTCTGCATTAACTCTAGCTGCTTTTAATGATATTTTCATAATTTTCCCCCTTTTTTAAGGCATTTGTATGATTTAAGGATATTGTATCTACAAGCTTATGGTCTTTATATTTAAAATAAAATTTTAGTGCTTCTTCTTCTGTTTCAAAAATGTAATTTTTAGTTTCTCCATTTTTTAAAGTTAAGCTTAATGCTTTTTTCTCTTGTACTCTCATACTATACCTCTCCTTTAATTTGTATTTTGGCAAGCTCTATTGTTTTTAAGTAAATGACTTCGTGCTTTGTACCAGTATGTACATCTTTAACTGCTTCTTCAAATTCTTCAATGCTTCCATAAAAACAACCACATTTTACATATATACCGTTATCTGTATTAAAAAAGGTTGTTACAGCATTGCGACTTCCAATATTACTTACTGTAATCAAATCATTTCTCTTACATATCAAAGCATTACCACATACTCTAGCATTACCATATACCCTAGCATCACCATATACTTCAGCAACACCACATACTTCAGCATTACCACACACCCTAGCATTACCACATACTACAGCATTACCATATACTCTAGCATTACCACATACCCAAGCATTGCCACATACTCTAGCATAACCACATACTACAGCATTGTCACATACTTCAGCATTACCATATACCCTAGCATTACCACATACTACAGCATTACCATATACTCTAGCATTACCACATACCCAAGCATTGCCGCGCTGAGATAAATTGTCGTATTTTTCGATATAACCACCTAATTCACCTTGTTCTACCCTGTTAAAATTTTTCAAAGCTCTTATTCTATATAGTTTTTTATCTAAAACCTCAATAAAATCATTTTCTAATAATTCATATTTCATACTGTACCTCCTAAAATATCATTTTACCTAAACCGTAACCTAAAAAATAACAAATTATAACTGCTACAGTTAATAATATATGTTTTCTTATATAACCACCTTGCCGTCCTCCCTAATTAAACTTGTAACGCCATAATCTGCTTTTATACCAAAAGTGCCAGACATTTTAATTGCTTCCCTATCGTGTTCAGCAGTTAAGTAATATGTTTGTTTGTTAACAATCATTTTATATTTTTTCATTTGTTTTCCTCCTTAGCTTGTCCATTCATTGTAATGTAGTAAAACTACATTACTTACAATTTAAAATTTTTGGTCTGGATATAATTCCCTTAAATATGCTGCTGTTCTAGCTAATTCAAGTGCACATTTTTTATAAGATTCTAATTTTTCTTCTTCACTGTTGTATGTAGGGTGAACATTTATAATTTTATATTTCTTTTTTGGTTTTTCTTTCATTTTAATCAACTCCTTTTTTTAATAATATGCACTTGTAACATTTGTTAAGACATTTACTTTATTATTGTGATATAACTACACCAACTGTTACATTTTTTATTGCCTCAACTTCTTTATCTGTTGCATCTTTCAATAATTCAAAAATTGTTATGATATTTAATGTTCTTTCATTTTCTTTATTTAATGCAATTGTCATAATAATCACTCCTTCATATTAAATTTTCAATATATATTGTAAACATATTCCTTTTCTTGTATAATTTTAGTATCCATATTTTAAAACTGCCATTTTATTATATGGAAATACACAAGAAAAGGAGGTGTATGTATGGCTAACAAACATTTAACCAAACGTATTAAAGAAACTTTGATGTATTTAGGTGAGCCATATGTTATTAGAACAATCGACTTAGAAGAAGTCATATATACAGAATTCAAAAATAGAATTAATATTGAGATATCTGGACTTAACTTACCTAATAAGCCTAACTTTAATTGCCATATTTATGTTTGGTCACCATATAGACAGGTAATTGAACAAATTGATAATGTTAAAAGTAAAGAATCTCTAAAAGATTATTTAAATTATCTAACTAACAAATATGAAAATATGAAGGATATACCTATTCTCTAATTTTTAAAGTAGAGAAGATTAAAATTAAATCTTTTCTACTTATCTCCTTCTCATTTAATAAGCTAATCAACTTATCCTCATTATTTTTATCAATAACTTCAAATCTTCGCCATTCCATAAAATCACCCCCCTTATTAAATTTTCAATGTACTGTAACAATTTTTATAACAATAATAGTCTAAAAGTTTCTCTACCTTTAGGTGTTATTAATGTTTGAGTGCCAGCCCATTTAGTTTTTTCGTTAAAGCACTCTTTTAATTCAAATAAACCTTTATTCTTATCAGCATACGGTGTTAACTTTCCTTTTTTATCTCTATATAGATATTTTTTATCTAAAAGAAATTTAACAAATAATTTTTCACCTATCTTAAGTTGTTTAGCTGTTTCTCTAATATTAGTTAATAAATTTCTATCTACTAATTCATCAAAGTATTCTGCTTTAGGCTTCATTATTTGATTATCAACAGTTAATTCACTGTTTTTTATCAACAACTTCTTATTTTTTTCTTGTTCTTCTTTTAATGTTGTAGCTAACTGTATTAGTGTATCAGGGTTTAATAAAGCCTCTTCTATCTTTTGTGGTGTTAAATATCCTCCGTGTTTTCTTATGCTAGGTAATACCTCTTCAAATAACCATCTTTCAAACTCTTCTGCTTGTGGCAGTTTAGATTTTACTATTAATCTATATACATCACTTTCTGGTATAAACTTTGTTTCTTGTTGGCGACCTAACGAATCGTTACCCCATATCATAACAGGCTTTTTACAATGGTCATTAATCGCTTTATTTGTATTACTATACCCTAAAGCACTAGCTACATCTTTTGCACAAAATAATACTTGTTCATTTTCTATTATTGTTCTTACTTCTCCAAAGCTTTCATTTTTAAATAATTCTATATTATTCATTACATTATCTCCTTATATTAAATTTACATTTGTTGCGTATTTGGGATATCATCTATAAAAAAAACTTTTTCTATGTCTTTTATACCCAAAGTATTCTTTAATAAAAATACTTCATTTAAAGTAAATTGAGACTTGTTATTAATTTTTCTGCTAAAAGAATTTGTACTAATACCCAATATATTTGATATTTCTGCTCTAGAATAATCCTTTTCTATTAACAAAGCCTTAATCTTTTTAGTATTTACCAAAATATAACCCTCCTTTGTTGCGTATTTGGGATATTGTTATAATATCACTCTTTTTTTATTTTGTCAACCTATTTATGCAACTTTTTTATAAATTTTTGTTGCATTTTTAAAAAAATATGGTATACTTCTTTCAGGGAGGTGCTTATAATGAATGAAAAGGAATTAAACTGTATAGCGTTAAAAATAAAATCTAGAAGAGAAGAATTAGGGTTGTCTTTAGAAGCTTTATCAAATAAAACAGGTTTAAGTAAATCGACATTACAAAGATATGAAACTGGTGGAATTTCAAATATCCCACTTGATAAACTAGAAATACTTTCTAAAAGTTTAGATTTATCCGTTAGTGAATTTTTAGGTTTAAAAGATGATCAAAATGAAGATAATCCTATAATTAGAACAGTTGCCCGAAGTATGAAAAAACTTTCAGAAGATGATCAAAAAATTGCTAAAGATATGATAGATTTTTTAATCGAAAAAGCTAAAAAACAAAATGAGTAAAATACCAAATACACCAAGATATAAATATGTTTTAGAAAAAGTTTATGAATTTATAACAAATAATAATATAACTTCTTACCCAATAAATTTATTAAATATAATATCTAATAATAAATGGGGTATAACAAAATACTCTGAAATTGCATCTTCTTTTAGCTGTACTATTGAAGATGTATGTAAAACTCTACAAAGTGATGATGGGCAAACTCATTTAAAAATAGAGAATAATGAGTTCATATATTCTATATCATACAATGATGATCTAAATACAAATACAGATGAAAGAATAAGATTTACAATAGCTCATGAAATAGGTCATATTTACTTAGGGCATCTTAAAGACTTTAAAGAAACTGAAATACACAGATATGGTTTAAACAAAAAATCATACTCTATTTTAGAAAAAGAAGCTGACACATTTGCTAGAAATTTATTATGTCCCTACCCACTACTAAAAAAAGTAATTAATAATTTTAGTATTAATCCAATTAATATAAAAACTATTAGTGAAACCTTTAAAATAAGTAGACAAGCCTCTAATATTAGATTAAATTTAATAAATTATGATAAAAAACACCCCTATAATAAAAATATAGAGCTGATAAAAATATATGGATATAAATATTGTGAAGTTTGCCATAATTCTGACATATCATGTTCAAACATATGCTATATATGTGGGAATTATTGGAACTATACATTATTAGATCTCATAAATTTTATGGAGGTACAAAATAATATTATGGAATATAGTAATTACAAATATGTAAGATGCGATAACTGTGAAAATGAAAATATAATAGAAAATTCAAATTTTTGCCATATTTGTGGAAAAGATTTGAGAAATCTGTGTACTAACAATAAATGCGAAAATAGAACTAATTCTTTACCTTATAATGCAAGATATTGTAATATATGTGGTGAAAAATCTGTATTTTTTAAGGATGAAAAATTAGATAATTGGGAGATTGAATTAAGCCAATTTAGTATTGAAGAAGATTTTAAAGATATTGATTTTACAAATGATGATAATTTACCATTCTAGTTGTGTTTGTTTAGTATGCTTAAATAATAAATACAAGTCATTTAGAGCAACAAGTACATAATAATTTTAAAGATTTTATAAATAACAAGTTATAAATTTATAATTTTAAACCTACTATAATCAATTATAGTAGGTTTTTTCTTGACAAAAATTGTATTTTAATGTAAAATTTCATTAAAATTATTTTTTTAGGAGTATTTATTATGAAAAGAAAACTATTAAATTTAGGTATAATTTGTTGTATTCTAGTTGGTTGTAATGACACTCAAAACAAAACAAATCAACAAATTGTTGAAAAATCTGAAATAACTTCATCAGAAACTACTGAAACAACAACTGAAAAGAAACCCGAATACAAAACATTAAATATAGGAGATACTATAAAAACTGAAAATAAAGAAATAACTGTAAACAGTGTAGAATTAGTAAAAGAAGTCCTTCCACCTAAAAGAGATGGATACTATAATTATTATGAAGCTGATGAAGGGAAAATATATATACATATTTCTACAAGTGTTAAAAATTTAGAAAAACAAGCTATTTATTGTGATGAGGCACTAGACATTACTGCTGACTATAATGAAGGTTACACTTATTATGGTTTTTCTACAGTTGAAGATAAAAGTTCAGGATTTACGTACTCAAACATAACTCTCATTGACCCTTTATCTACACAAAACATTCATTATATAATAGATTGTCCTGAAGAAGTTAAAAATAATAAAGAAGCACCTTTATTTCTAATTTTTAATATAGAAAATGAAGAATATAAATTAACAATAAGATAAGCATAGGTTTAACCTATGCTTTTCATTTAATTCATATTAAAAATTTCACGTATTGCATCTTCTGTCTGTTTAGCAATTTTATCTTGTTCTTCTTTAGAAGGGCCTGTCTCTACAATTTGAAAATTAGAATGTTCTTCAATTACTTTTTTATGATATTCATTTTCTGCAATTTCCATTTCTATTTTACTTGGCAAAATTTCATCTATATCATGATAAACTACATCTTCAATTTTATCAAGAGTTATAACTTTATCTGTTACATTATATTCTACATTATAATCTAAAGTATTAGCTAAAAATCTTAAAGGTAAATATGTTGTCCCTCCAATTAAAATAGATTTAATATTTGTATTATTGTCATCTATATTAACAATGTTACCATTAACAACTGCTTTATTACTAAATTGAGGCATTTCTATAATAACATTATCGCCTGTTATTGTAACAATTTTTGTGGCTTCATCATATTTAATTTTACAATTCAAAACCTCTGAAACCTTTCTTACAGGTAAATATGTTCTATCATTATAGTTAATAACATCTTCAAGTCTTAAATTATATCCATTAGCAACTATAACTTGCGTTTCATAAGAATATTTTCCATTAATATTTTTATCTACTTTTTTAGAAATCTCAATAGCTAAATTACTGGGTGTTGTATTATTAGCAAATGTATAATTAGGTATTAATATTAGCAATAAAGATAAAATACTTAAATAAAATAATTTTTTCATTAAATCTCCTCCTATTTACTATAAAATAGTAATATAAATTATATAAATTGTTTTATAATCCTATAAATACTAATTCTGCCAATATATCTTGTTTAATATCACTCTCCCCTTTTAATTTAAAACCACAATGCTTACAAAATTTATCATCATCATTAACTTGTGTACCGCATTGTCTACAAAACATAATTCTCCCACCTTTCTGTTAAAATATACCACATTTTATACAAAAAGTAAATATTTTGTTATTAACTTAAAATAGTTAATTATTATAGCAAAAAGACCTGCTATCAACTAAGTCTTTATTTAGAATAACTTTTTCTTTACATTTTTTACTTGAAAATATATAATAAAAAATAAATCTAAATAAAGGAGTAATTTATGATAGCCATATATGCAAGACAAAGTATAGATAAGCAAGACAGTATTTCAATAGAAACACAAATAGAACTATGTAAAAAAGAAATAAAAACAAATGAACAGTTTAAGATATATGAAGATAAAGGCTTTTCTGGTAAAAATACAGAACGCCCACAGTTTAAAGCTTTAATGGAAGATATAAAAAATGGAGAAATATCTCAATTAATAGTATATAGATTAGATAGAATAAGCCGTTCTATAACAGATTTTTCTAACATTATGGATATTTTAGAAGAGCATAAAGTATCTTTTATATCTGCAAATGAAAAGTTTGACACCTCTACCCCTACTGGTAAGGCAATGTTATATATTATAATGATATTTGCCCAACTAGAGCGAGAAACTATAGCAGAGAGAATAAGAGATAACTACTATAGCAGAGGTAAAACTGGTGTATGGTTAGGAGGTCCAGCCCCTTTTGGTTATACTATTAAAAAGGTAAGTAAAAATGCAAAAAAATTTTCAATACTAGAGCCTAATAAAGATATAGAGATAGTAAAAGAAATATATAATCTTTATGCTACTACAGATACTTCTTTAGGTGGAATAGCTAAAACTCTATTAGATAAATACAGTGGCACTATGTGGAATAACATCAAGCTAAGTCGCATTTTGCATAACCCAGCTTATGTAAAGGCAAATGCTGATATATATAACTTTTTTAAATCTAAGAAATGTACTATTACAAATGATATTACAGATTTTACAGGTGAAAAAGGTTGTGCCCTATATGGTAAAAGAGATAGAGGTAGTAACAAATATAGAAGCTATGAAGATATGGTATTATCAATTAGTAATCACGATGGTGTTATAGATTCTGATACTTGGTTAAAATGTCAACTAAAATTACAAAATAATGTACAAATAAAAAATACAGGTAAAGGCAAGCACACTTTTTTAACAGGCTTATTAAAATGTGGTTATTGCAATTATAGTATGCAAGTAAAAACTTATAAAGATAAAAAATACTTAAACTGCACAGGGCGTTATATAACAAATAATTGTATAGATAAATTAGAAACACATCATCTATTTGAAATAGAAAATTATGTTTTTGAAGAAATAAAATTATTTGTAAAAAACTTTCAAAATTTAGAGTTATCAGATAAAAAGATAGAAAATGACAATGAAATAAACAACTTAAAAATTGAACTACATAAAATAGAAGAAGAAATCAAAAATATAATAAATAATCTTTCATCTGCTAATGATGTATTATTAAAATATGCAAATGAAAAGATAGTTGAGTTAGACAATAAAAAAATAGAAATATTAAATACTATAAACGAAAAAAGAATAAAACCTACAAATATAACTATACCGAATTTAGATGACTGGGAAAACTTAAGCAATGATGTTAAAAAGAATTTTGTAAATAAGATAATTAATCGTATTTTAATATTTAATGATGCAATAGAAATAGATTGGAAACATTAAGTAGGAGGAATATATGAAAAAAATAATAAAAAAGCTTTCATTAACTATTGTATTTATTGTTTTATTGGCAATAACTACGTTTTTAATCTATGCTTTAAATTATTATAAAGCAGATGAAACAGCAAAGACTATTTTAACAAATGAAAATGTAATAAAAGAAAAAAATCTTATAACTTTATATCCAGAAACAGATTCTAATACAGGTATTATATTTTATCCTGGTGCTAAGGTGGAATATATATCTTACCTACCCTTATTAAATAAATTAACGGAGCAAGGTTATATATGTTTCTTACCTAAAATGCCTTTAAACTTTGCATTCTTTAATTATGATGTAGCAAATGATATCATAGCCAACAACCCTAACATTGAAAACTGGTATATAGGTGGGCATTCATTAGGTGGAGCAATGTCTAGTTATTATGCTTCTAAAAATTTAGATAAAATAGACGGTGTAATTTTACTTGGTGCTTATGTTTATGGAGATATACCTTTAGATGAAACAATAGTTTTATATGGCTCAGAAGATTTAATATTAAATAAAGAAAAATTAAAAAATACAGATAACGAGATAGAAATTAAAGGTGGTAACCATTCTATGTTTGGGAATTATGGACATCAAAAAAATGATGGAAAGGGAACTATAACAAGAGAAGAACAACAAGAAATAACCGTTAATTTTATAAATGAATTTATAACTAAAAATTTAAAATCATAAATAGAAAAACCTTGAAAAATGGAGTGCTTAAAGCACTTCTATTTTTATTTCTAATACTTCA
>CALWLD010000021.1 GCA_944381435.1 uncultured Clostridia bacterium | reverse complement strand
TGGCCCGTTGGTCAAGCGGTTAAGACGTGGCCCTTTCACGGCTAAAACAGGGGTTCGATTCCCCTACGGGTCATTTAATTTATTTTTTAGGAATATTTTATTTAATAAATTAATATAATTAATTATATGGCGATATAGCCAAGTGGTAAGGCATGGGACTGCAACTCCCTGATCCCCAGTTCAAATCTGGGTGTCGCCTTTATTTTAGCAAAGTAATTATTTATTACTTTGCTTTTTTGTATATAGAATACTATCTTAGAACAGATGATTCCAAAAAGACTGTGCCTATTAATAGAAAAAATAACATCTTATTGTAAAATATATATGGATTTTCAAATCATATAAAAACAAAGGAGGTATCAAAAATAGATAATAATATTTTATCATATATATAGGATAATTAAAAATTTGAATATGTAAATAGATATTTTTAGTATATAAGGGATTATATATACAATAGACAAAAATAAAAACTATATAAAAGACCCTATGAAAAATCGATTATAAAAAATATAATAAGTGACTAAATAACTTTAAAATAGTACATTTATCATTTATGTGTAGTGATAGCAAATAGATAAAAAACAGATATCTTAGCAATAATGGAAAAAAATTAAAGTAATAGTAATCTTATTAATTAACATAAAAATATATTATAAAGCTTAAGTAAGCTACAAGTTTAATTTATGGTATTAAAATATTCAAATTTATAAAATATGTATTGATATAATTAAGTTATTAATTAACCAGCTTATATAATAGAGACAGATAAGGATAAAAAGTCAATACTTATAATATTGTGTAGAAGATATAAATAAACAATATTTTAAATACATTAAAATAAAATATAACATCTATTAGTTAGTTATCTTAGTATAGATGTTATATTTTATAATTAAACCAAAGTATTTATAGTTATATATAAATATTGTTTTATTCATTTATTTGAGCTAAAACTTCTGTAGGATTTTTAGGGGTATCATCTTTTAAAATTTTAAAGTCTAGGTGAGGGCCAAGAGCAACTCCATATTTTGTAGGCTCAGAAACTTTTCCTAAAACTTCGCCTTCTTTTATAATATCACCTACAGCAACTAGAACATCTTCTTCTAGCTGACTGTATGTAGATACCCAGCCATTACCATGGTTTATAACAACAGTTTGACCAAGCTCATCATCTATAAATATATTT
Organism: uncultured Clostridia bacterium; assembly: GCA_944381435.1. Lineage (GTDB taxonomy): Bacteria > Bacillota > Clostridia > Lachnospirales > CAG-274 > Tyzzerella. The sequence continues at coordinate 38,039 of CALWLD010000021.1, read as the reverse complement.
TCAACAATACCTTCAGCACTAGCCTTAACATCTGTACCTGCAGGACTTGATATGCATATAGAATCGCTTATTTTATATTGCTCTAATGTTTTATCATAAACACCTGTTGTTATATCAAAATTTGATACAATATTCCCAAATACAGGCCAAGACATTTCTTTGCTATCATCAAATAAGCTAAATATTTTATCATCATCTTTGTTAGATGAGATATTAGTTTCTTGTTGTGTAGTAGCTTCTGTAGTAGTTTCTACTTTTTTTGTAGTGGTTTCTATTTTTTCTGTAGTAGAAATTGTAGTAGCCTCTGTTAAGGTTTCTGTTTCTTTGTAACTTTTTACATTACTTTTATTAACTTGTTCTATGACGGTTTCATTTTCTATTTCTGCTGTTTTGTTGTCATTAAAGTTATTATAAGAAACATAAATGCTTGCTACAATAGCTATTGCAATAAACGAGCATATTGCAATAGAAAATCCATTTTTCCTTAAAAAATTATTATCGTTATTCATTAATAACACCTCCAATTTTATTATTAACTTACTTATAAATATTATTCAATTTTAAAAAATTTTTTTAAGAAAAATAAAAAAAGACTTTAAATAATTTGATTTTTTTAGTATAATAAATATTAATTATATTTAAAAATAATTTTACGGAGGAGTTTTATGTCTAGTATAAAGCTTATAAATATTGGCTTTGGTAATATTGTTTTAGCAAACAGGATAATAGCAATAGTAAGCCCAGAATCTGCCCCAATAAAAAGAATTATACAAGATGCTAGGGACAAGGGTATGCTTGTTGATGCTACATATGGCAGAAGAACAAGAGCTGTAATCATAACGGATAGTGAGCATATAATATTATCTTCTATTCAGCCAGAAACAATGGCTAACAGGATAGCTACAAAAGATAACAGCGAATCTTATCAATACGAAAATGATGTAGAATAAATTTTAAAGGAGGGGATATAATGAATAAAAAAGGGCTTTTAGTTATAGTTTCAGGGCCGTCTGGAGCAGGAAAAGGTACTGTTGTATCAGAGCTTATAAAAAATACATCTTATGCACTATCTACATCTATTACGACTAGACAAGCTAGAGAGGGCGAGATAGATGGAGTTCATTATTTCTTTAGAAATACACAAGAATTTGAAACGATGATTAAAAAAAATGAACTTTTAGAATATGCAGAATTTTGTGGAAATTACTATGGTACACCTATATTTTATGTTGAAGAACAGTTAAAACAGGGTAAAAATGTTATATTAGAAATAGAAGTGCAAGGTGCTTTACAAGTAAAAGAAAGATATAAAGATGCAATACTTATATTTTTAACACCACCTAATATAACAGAGCTTAGAAATAGGCTAGAAAAAAGAGCTACAGAAACTTTAGAAAAAATAAATATGCGTATGAAAAGAGCAAGGGAAGAAATAAAGCTTATTGATAAATACGATTATATAGTTATTAACAACATAGTAGAAGAAGCAGTTAATAATATTAATAATATAGTAGAAAGTGAAAAAATGTCAGCTAAAAGGCATATAGATTTAATAAATACATTTTTAGAAGGAGTTGAACAATAGATGTTAAAGCCATCTTATGCAGAATTAATGGACGTATTAAACCATAGTAGCAATGAAAGTGATGAGGTAACTAGCAGATATACAATAGTTATAGCAGCAGCTAAAAGAGCAAGACAAATTATAGAAGGTGATGAGCCTATGGTTACAGGTAAACCAGGAAAACCTTTATCTACTGCCGTTGATGAAATATTACACAATAAAATAAAGATAGTTCCAGAAGGTGAGGGTACTGTTTTAGTATTTAACAAAGATATAGAAAAACCTAAGAAAAAAGAAGATATAGACCTTAATGATTTAGAAATTGATGAAGAAGATAATAGCGATTTAGAAGCTGATACAGAAGAATTAGAAAATACAGAAGAATTAGAAAATATGGAAGAAGATTTATAATAATATAAAATATTAAAAAGTAAATTTTAAAAACTTTATTTTTTAATAAAAATTTTAAGCACAATATTTGTCTTTGCTTTATATTTTTAAAGGCTGTAGACTTTTGTCTATAGCCTAAGTCTTTATATAATTATATACATTAAAGCTTATAATAAGGTGGAAAATTTATGATGTTTGCAGAAATAATTATAGATATAACAAATAAAAATGTAGATAAAATTTTTCATTATATGGTTCCTGATAGTTTAAAAGAAAATATTTTAATAGGTATGAGAGTTATTGTGCCTTTTGGTAAAGGAAACCGTATGAGAGAAGGATATATTATAGGCTTTACTGATACTACAGATATAGACTATAACAGCATTAAACAAATACATAGTTTGCCAGATAGCTATAGTATATTTAACGAAAATATGATAAGGCTTGCTAAATTTATGAAAGATAAGTATTACTGTAGCTTATCAGAGTGTTTGCAATGTATTATGCCTAAAATAATGCAAGATAAAACTAATAGATATGCCAACATAAATTATGAAAACAAAGATATTTATACATTAATTGATAAAATATTAAAAAAAGATAATCAACAAAGTAAAGTTTTAAAATTTTTATTAAAAAATGATAATGCCAGTGTTTATGAAATAAAAAATTTATTAAATATTAGCTTAAGCCCTATACAAACATTAGAAAAAAATGGTGTTATAAAAATAACCACTAAAAAGATAAATAGAAATGCTATAAATATTGAAAAATATGATAAAACAATAAACCTTAAATTAAATGAAGAGCAACAAGAAGCTTTTAATTTTATAAAAACCAAAATAGGAAGCGATGAAAATAAGCCAATTCTTTTACACGGCGTAACAGGTAGCGGGAAAACAGAAATATATTTACAGCTAATAGATGAAGTTTTAAAGCAAAATAAGCAAGCTATTGTGCTTGTACCAGAAATAGCTTTAACCCCTCAAACTGTTGAAAGATTTATAGGTAGATTTGGTGAAAAAGTTAGCGTTACCCATTCTAGATTAAGCGATGGAGAACGATTTGACCAATGGAAAAAGGCTAAAGATGGACAAACTCAAATAATGGTAGGAGCTAGGTCTGCCATATTTACACCTTTTGAAAATTTAGGTATAATAATAATTGATGAAGAACACGAAGCCACTTATAAATCTGAAAGTACGCCTAAATATAATGTAAAAGAAATAGCAGAGGAAATATGCAAGCTAACAAAGGCTACTCTTCTTCTTGGCAGTGCGACGCCTAGCATAGAAACATATTATAAGGCTAGCAACAAGGAATATGAGCTTGTTACAATTAATACAAGAGTTAATAAAAATATGCCTGATATAAACATAATAGATATGAGAAAAGAGCTAGAAAGAGGCAATATGTCTATATTTAGCATACCACTTTTTGAAGCTATTAAAGAAAATTTAAAAAACAATATGCAAACCATACTTTTTTTAAATAGAAGAGGACATTCTACCTTTGTATCTTGTAGAAAGTGTGGATATGTTATGGAGTGTAAAAACTGTAACGTAAGTTACACATATCACTTAAAAGAGCATAGGTTAATATGTCATTATTGTAATGATATACAAAATGTTCCAGAAAATTGCCCTAGTTGTAATTCTAAATATATAAAATATTTTGGTGTTGGAACTCAAAAAATAGAAGAACAAATAAAGAAATATTTTAAAGATGCTAGAGTTATGCGTATGGATATGGACACAACATCTAAGAAAAATAGCCACCAAGATATATTAGAAGACTTTAAAAACCATAAAGCAGATATATTAATAGGTACTCAAATGATAGCTAAAGGCTTAGATTTTCCTAAAGTATCTTTAGTTGGTGTTATATCGGCAGATATTACTTTGAACACAGGAGATTACAAAAGTAGTGAAAATACATTTCAAATTTTAACCCAAGTTGCAGGAAGAGCAGGAAGGGCAGATATTAAAGGAAAAGTTTTTATACAAACTTATACTCCAGAGCATTATAGCATAAAGTTTGCTAAAAATAATGATTATAAAGGATTTTATGAAAAAGAAATATTAGAAAGAAAAACAATGTTTTATCCACCTTTTTCTAACATATTTTTTATAATGATAAGTGGAGAAAATGAAAATATGGTTATAAAGGCTATAAATTTTTTACATAGCGTTATGTCTTATTATAATCAAAAAACTAATTTTTATATATCAGATGTAGCAAAAGCATATATTTATAAACTAAACAAACAATTTAGATATAAAATAATAATAAAAGCAGGGGAAGAAGAAAGGCTTAAAAATTTTGTTATATATTGTGTAGATATTTTAAAAAATAAGATGGACACAAGCAAAATAAACATTATATTAAGCTTAAACCCTAACTATATACAATAAAAGGAGGAAAAATATGGCACTTAGAAATATTAGGTTATCAACAGATGAGGTACTTAGAAAAAAATCAAAAGAAGTAAAAGAAATAAATGATAAAATATTAGAACTTTTAGATGATATGGCAGATACTATGTATGATGCTAATGGTGTTGGGCTTGCTGCACCTCAAATTGGAGTTTTAAGACGTGTTGTAGTTATAGATATAGGTGATGGCATAATTGAGCTTATAAACCCTGTTATCATAGAAACAGACGGAGAGCAATTTGGAGAAGAAGGTTGCCTTAGTGTTCCTGGCAAAGCAGGTAACGTTACAAGACCTAATTATTGCAAAGTTGAAGCTTTAAATAGAGATGGTGAAAAAATAATAGTAGAAGGTGAGGAGCTTATGGCAAGAGCTTTATGCCACGAAATAGACCATCTTGACGGTATACTTTATATAGATAAAGTAGAAGGTGAGATAGAAGAAGTATAAGGAGTGATTTTTTTGAACATAGTTTTTATGGGTACACCAGATTTTGCTGTGGAAAGCTTAAAAGAGCTTATAAAACATCATAATGTTGTGGCGGTTGTATCGCAACCAGATAAGCCAAAGGGCAGAGGTAAAAAGTTAGTTAATACGCCTGTAAAGCAATTTGCACTTGATAATGGTATAGAAAAAATTTATCAGCCTGAAAAAATAAAAGATGAAGAATTTGTTAAAATATTAAAAGAGATAGATGCAGATTTATTTGTAGTAGTTGCTTATGGACAGATATTATCTGAAGAAATTTTAAATATACCAAAATATAGATGTATAAACGTTCACGGGTCATTACTTCCTAAATATAGAGGTGCTGCACCTATACAATGGTCCATAATAAATGGTGAAGAAAAAACAGGCGTAACTATTATGTATATGGAAAAGGGTATGGATACAGGTGATATGATTTTGAAAGAAGAAATAATCATAGAGCCTAAAGAAACTTATGAAACCCTTCATAACAAAATGAGCATAGTAGGTGCTAAAGCACTTATTAAAGCTATAGATTTAATAGAAAAAGGTGAGGTAAACGCTATAAAACAAGATGATGATAAAGCAACATACGCACCTATGATAACAAAAGATTTAGGACATATAAACTGGAATAACAACACAAAAGATATAATAAATTTAATAAGAGGTATTAATCCTGTGCCTATGGCTTATACTATATATAAAGATGAAACCTTTAAAATAATAGATGCAGAAGAAATAACAGGTTATGATGGTAATGTTGGAGAAATTGTTGATATACAAAAAGATGGTTTTGTTGTTAAAACAAAAGATACTGCTATAATAATAAAAGAGATGCAAGCAAAAGGTGGTAAAAAAATGAAAACATCTGATTATTTGAGAGGGCATACTATTGAAAAAAATATAATTTTATGCTAAAATATTTATTAAGCTAAAAATTTAGCGAAATACTTTTAATTGTAAAAATAAAAAAGGTTGGTGTTTATTATGTATCCATATGGAATATTTTTTGACCCCACAATGTTTATAATAATACCAGGTATAATAATCGCTAGCATTGCTCAAATGAAAGTTAATGCAGCCTATAGCCATTATTCTCGTGTTCAAAATAGCAAAGGTTTAGTAGGTGCAGATGTTGCTAGAGATCTTTTAAGAATTGCTGGTATATCCGATGTTACTGTGGAAATGGTAGGTGGTAGGCTAACAGACCATTACGACCCTACAAAAAAGGTTGTAAGGTTATCACAAGATATTTATAAAGGAAATAGCATTGCTTCTTTAAGCGTTGCAGCTCACGAGGTAGGCCACGCTATACAACATCATTATGGCTATGTACCTCTTAATATTAGAAGTAGCATTGCTCCTATTGTTGGAATTAGCTCAAAGTTATCTTGGTTTTTGATTACAATAGGATTAATATTTGGATTTATGGGTAGTAGTATTTTAATGCTAAAAATAGGTATATTTTTATTTACTGCTGTTGTTATTTTTCAAATAATAACTTTACCTGTGGAGTTTAATGCATCTAAAAGAGCTTTAGATATGTTAGAAGAATACTCTTTCTTACAAAAAAGTGAGATAGGTGGCTCTAAAAAGGTTTTAAGCGCAGCAGCTTTAACTTATGTTGCAGCAGCTTTAACAGGTATATTACAATTATTAAGGTTATTGGCTATTTTAAATAGCAGAGAAAATTAAAAATATTGCTTTAACTTATTTAAGGATATTTTTGGCTATAGGCTTTGTCTATAGCCTTTTTTGTTATTCTTCAAATTTATATGTTTTTATATTAAATTCAAGTTGGGTAAAGTTTCTAACCCAGTATACCGTTCTGTATATAATGCTATAATAAACGTGGATTTATAAAATATAGGTTAGTTAAACTTATATATTATTTTATAATATAAAAACAAGCACTTCACTCAAGATAAGGAAGTACTTGTTTTATATAAATATTTATTAAATTTTAATAGTTAGATTATTTAGCTTCTGCTAAAACATCATATAATTTAGACATAATAGTAGCCATTTCTGCTCTAGTAACAGGAGATGTTGGATTTAATTTACCGTTGTTACCAGAAATGATACCAGAATTTACTAAGATAGCAACGCTTTCGTTAGCATAAGGAGCAACTTTGCTTGCATCGCTAAATTGATTTAATACAGTAGCATCTGTATTAACGTTTAAATCTAAAGATTTTAAGATTTGTGCTATCATAACCATAGTATCTTGTCTTGAAATGATACCTTCTGGATTAAACATACCGTTAGAACCATTTACGATACCATAAGTAGATGCAGTACCTACATAAGGAGCATAATAAGCACTAGGGTTTACATCAGCAAATTTATTGTTAGCCTCTGGGCTTAAGCCTAAAAGATTAACAAGCATAATTGTAACATCAGCACGTTTAGTTTGACCGTTAGGGTTAAACATACCATTAGCACCGTTTATAACGCCAGCAGTAGATAATTTATCAATATGAGCTTTTGCCCAATGGTTAGCATCTACATCGCCAAACACTTTAGCTTCACCTTCTACGCTAGGTAAGCTGATAACATCTAAAGTAAGGTCTTTATCTTCTACAATAGGTGTAGATGTAGTTTCTTGTGAGCTTGTACCTTCTGTAGTTGTATCGTTAGGTTTAGCGTTTATAACAGCACCACCGCCAGAGCTACCACCGCTAGAACTATTGTTATTGTTATTGCTAGGAACAGTAACTGTTACATCTTTGCTACCAGATTCTTTAACAGCATCATTAACTTTATCTTGGCTAGCTGTGTTAGTTTCTACTTTAGAAAGAGCAGAACAACCGTTAAATGCATTTGTAGGTATATCTATAGCTTTGTTACCGTTGTTAGTACCTAATTTAACTTCTTTTAAGCTTGTACAACCATTAAATGCGTTAGAACCTATAGATGTAACGCTTTCTAAGTTTATGCTTGTAAGGTTAGTAGCACCTTTAAATGCGTTTGCTTTTACTGTTGTTACATATTTAGTGTTATTTTCTAAAGCTTTATTATCAATTTCGCTTAAAGAGTTAGAACCATCACCAATAGCAGTTAAGTTATATGTTTTATCATTTTCTGTAAGTACACCGTTTTCAAATTTAACAGTGTTAGTAGCTCTTGATTTAACAGTTGTTTTAGAGAAACCTGTTAAAGTAACACTTTTACCATCTTCATTTTTTACAAAAGTATATGTTCCGTTAGTGTTTGTAACGCTAACTATTTCATTTTGTACATTGTTAGTAATGCTTACAGGTGAATATGTATTTTCTAAATCAGCACCATCTGCATCTTGAATAGGGTTAGTACCTTTTACATAAGCAACTGTAACTAAGTCACCTTTGCTTACAGCTTTTTCTAATGTTAAAGTAACAGCTGAGCTATCAGCAGTAGTCGAAATTTTAGAAATACCTGTAACATTAACTTTTTGCTCACCTACCATAACAGTGAAATCTTCTTTAGCAGGTTGTCTATCTTCAGCTGAAACTTTAATGTTTTCGCTAAATGTTAAAACTATTTCGCTAGGTTTAGCATTTTCTATAACACCTGTTGAAATAGTAGGGGCTTGGTTTGGAGCTGCAACGTTATTAGTAATAGCAATAGCCTCACTTACATTTTCAAGTACATTACCTGCATCATCAGTTATATTGTTACCAGAATTTGTATAAGTTAATTTTATAACGTCAGTGTTCACTATGTCATCAGTTAAAGTTAATGTTGCAGTATTACCTGTAGCAGTAGTAGCAAAATTTACAGCAGTAACAACATTGTCTTTTTGGCTATCAGAACCAACTTTAACAGTGAAATCTGTAGCTGTTGGAGCAGTTTCTGCCTTAATGTTTTCGCTAAAAGTTAAAACGATTTCTTTTTTGTTAGCATTCTCAACAACACCACTTTTAATAGTAGGTTTAACAACATCAATACCTAAACTACCACTAACAGTAACTACAACACCATCTTCAGGTGATGCTATATTTAAATTAGAGCTATCAAATGTTACATCACTACTTGTAAGAGTTACTATTTTTAATTCAGTTTCCTCACCTGTTAAATTTTTAAGTTGAGCCTTAGGTACAGTTATTTCTAAAGTATTAGAGCTAGAAGCTTCACCTAAAGTTATTCCATCGCTTGTAGGATTTGAACTATCAACATAAACTACAGAACCATCTCCACTAGTTATTTTTAATGCAGTTAAAGACCCGCCTGAATGATTAAAATTTTTAGCACTATTACCTGTAAGAGTTAATTTTAAATCATTAACAGATTTTTCTGCTGAAGCAGTAAAATCTGGAGCTTCTGCATAAGCTACAACAGCACTATTAACAACACCACTAATAGCAGTAGAACCCCCCATAGCAACAGCCATACCGATAGCGATTGCTTTTAAAGAATTATTGTATAAATTTCTTTTCATTTTAAAACCTCCTAATTTATATAAAGATAAAATAATGCAAAATAAACATAAAATATACATTATTTTTCTGTATAATAATATTGTAAGATTAAAATATAAAAAAGTCAATAAGAAAAAAATAATTAGTGTAAAATTAACAAAATAAATTAGGTATACATTTGTAAAAATTTAACAAATATACGTACATATACATATATAAACTTGTTATTAAATACCAAAAGTATGAAAATGTAAGATAAATATATAAAAATGCTTAAAGTGACTTAAATTTACATCTAATAATAATATATTTATTTTACTTTAAATTTTTAAATTTAATTAATTTTATATTGTATAAAATTTAATAATATTATATAATATTTACCATAAGAAAAATTAGCGAGGTATATATGTTGCAAGGAAGAATAATAAAAGGTGTTGGCGGTTTATATTTTATAGATACAGATAAGGGCATTATAGAATGTTCTGCTAGAGGTATATTTAGAAAAAGTAAAATAACACCAACTGTTGGCGATTATGTAAAAATATCTTTGTTAGAAGATAACAAAGGGATTATAGAAGAAATATTAGAGCGTAAAAACATACTTATAAGACCACGTGTTGCTAACATAGATTGTGCTGTTATTACTTTTTCTATCATTAGCCCTAACATTAATATAGATTTATTAGATAGGTTTTTGGTTTTAGCAGAAAGCCAAAATATTGAAAACATAATAATATGCATTAACAAATGTGATTTAGCTAGTGAGGAAGATATAAATTTAATAAAAAATTTATACAGCCATATATATAAAATAGCATTTACAAGCACCCTTAATAACACAGGTATAGAGGATTTAAAAAAGCTTATGGATAAAAAGGTTACTGTTTTTGCAGGTCCTTCAGGGGTTGGAAAATCTAGCTTGATAAATGCGATACTTCCAAATGCTAGCTTAAAAACAGGAGATATAAGCAAAAAGATAGAAAGAGGCAAGCATACAACAAGACAGGTAGAGCTTTTGGAGGCTTGGGAACATACATATATTGTAGATTCTCCAGGGTTTACCTCTCTTAGTATGGAATTTATAGAAGACAACCTAGACTATTATTTTAAAGATTTTAGAGAATTTTTAGGAGATTGTAAATTTTACGACTGTAAACATATACACGAGCCTAACTGTGCTATTAAAGAACAAATAGGACAAGCTATACCTAAAGAACGTTACGAAAGGTATGTTAGGTTATTAAATGAAATATTAGAAAGGAAGTAAAAATATGATTAAGTTATCACCATCTATATTATCTGCTAATTTTGTAAGGCTAGAAGAAGAAATAAAAATATTAGAAAAAGAAGGCATAGAATATGTACACATAGATGTTATGGACGGTATGTTTGTGCCTAATATATCTATAGGTATGCCTGTTATAAAAAGCATTAGAAAAGTTACAAACCTAACCTTAGATGCACATTTTATGATAGAAAAACCTGAAAGATATATAGATGAATTTATATCTTTAGGTTGTGATATTATAAACTTTCATTACGAGGCAACAGACAAGCACAATGAAATAATAAAGAAAATAAAAGATGCTAACAAAAAAGTAGGAATGACTATAAAACCTAAAACTAGCTATAAGGAAATTTTACCTTACCTAAAAGACCTAGATTTAGTACTTGTAATGAGCGTTGAGCCAGGATTTGGTGGTCAAAAATTTATGGAAGATAGCCTAGAAAAAGTATCTGAAATTAGAAAATATATAAATGAAAACAACTTAAAATGTGAGCTTGAAATAGACGGAGGTATAAAGCTTGACAATGTGGAAAAAGCTTTAAAAGCAGGTGCTGATGTTATTGTTGTTGGCTCTGATATATTTGAAAAAGAAGATAAAGCCTTAGCTATTAAACAATATAAAGATATATTTGAAAAATTTTAGGTGATATTATGCGAATATTAATTATAGGAAATGGCAATATAGATAACAATGCTATACAAGATATATTAAAACCTAGCGATGTGATTATATGTTGCGATGGTGGAAGCAAATATTTATTTAACGAAGGTATTTTGCCTCATTATATAATAGGTGATTTAGATTCTTCAGTGCCTCAGATAATACAGTTTTTTGAAACTAAAAATGTTGTATTTAAAAAATTTGATGCTAAAAAAGATGAAACAGATATGGAGCTTTGTATAGATTTTGCCCTAGGGTTAAACCCTGATGAAATAATTATTCTAGGTGGGATAGGTACAAGGCTTGACCATAGCCTTGCTAACATTAATCTTTTAATAAAAGCAGAGGATAAAAACATAAAAGCCACTATTATAGATAGCAAAAACACAGTTAATATTACAAAAAATGAATTTAAAATACAGGGTAAAAAGGGTGATTTAGTATCCCTAATGCCTATTAGCTCTATTGTAGAAGGAGTTAGCACAAAAGGGCTTGAATATCCTTTAAATAATGCTACTATGCACATAGGTAAATCTTTAGGTATTAGTAATGTTATGCTAGAAGATTGTGCTAGCGTTAGCGTTAAAAATGGTTATTTATTAATTATAAAATCTATAGATTAATTTGGAGGGTTAAAAATGAAAGGGATAATAACAGTTATAGGTAAAGATAAAGTTGGTATTATTGCAGAAGTATGTGGTTTTCTAGCTAAAAATAATATTAATATATTAGAAATAAGCCAGCATATATTAAGTGGTTATTTTAATATGACTATGATTGTAGACATATCTAGCGTAGATGATAGATTTAGCCAAGTTATAGAAGACATAGAAAAAACAGGACAAAACATAGGTGTAGAAATTAAATTACAAAGAGCGGATATATTTGATAGTATGCACAGAATTTAATTAACTTGGAGGGATTATATGTTAAGCAATTTTGAAATACAAGAAACTAACAAAATGATAGAAGAGGAAAACCTAGACGTTAGAACTATAACTATGGGTATTAGCCTTTTAGATTGTATAGATTCTGATATAAATAAGCTAAAAGACAAAGTTTATGACAAAATAACTAAAAATGCTAAAAACTTAGTATCTGTAGGTGATGATATATCTAAAGAATATGGCATACCTATTGTAAATAAAAGAATATCTGTAACGCCTGTAGGGCTTATAGGCTCAGATTGTAAACAACAAGATTTTGTTGAAATTGCGAAAACTTTAGATAAAGCAGCAAAAGAGGTTGGCGTAAACTTTATAGGAGGCTATTCTGCTTTAATAGAAAAAGGTAGCACAAAGGGAGATATACATCTTGTTAGAAGTATACCAGAGGCTTTAGCTAGCACAGAAAGAGTTTGCTCATCTGTTTGTGTGGGTTCATCTAGATATGGTATAAATATGAATGCTGTTAGAAAAATGGGAGAAATAATAAAAGAAATGGCTTACCTTACAAAAGATAACAGCTCTATGGCTTGTGCCAAGTTTGTTGTATTTTGTAACGCAGTTGGAGATAATCCTTTTATGGCGGGAGCTTTTCACGGTGTTTCTGAAAGAGATGTTGTTATAAACGTAGGCGTTAGTGGACCTGGCGTTGTTAAAAAGGCTTTAGAAAAGGTTAAAGGCAAAGATTTTGAAGTGCTTTGTGAAACTGTTAAAAAGACGGCATTTAAAATAACAAGAGCAGGGCAACTGGTAGCTAGCGAAGCATCTAAAAGGCTTAACATACCTTTTGGTATAATAGATTTATCCCTTGCTCCAACACCTGCTGTTGGTGATAGCATTGCTGAAATTTTCAACGAAATGGGACTTGAATATGCAGGGGCTCACGGCACAACAGCTGCTCTTGCCATATTAAACGATAACGTTAAAAAAGGTGGTGTTATGGCATCATCTTATGTTGGAGGGCTTAGCGGTGCATTTATCCCTGTTAGCGAAGACCACGCAATGATAGAGGCAGCTAAAAAAGGGTTTTTAACATTAGACAAGCTGGAGGCTATGACTTGCGTTTGCTCTGTTGGGCTTGATATGGTTGCTATACCTGGAGATACAGATGAGCATACAATATCTGCTATTATAGCAGATGAAATGGCTATAGGTATGGTTAATAACAAAACAACAGCAGTAAGGATAATACCTGTTATAGGTAAAGGTGTTGGGGAAATGGTATCTTTTGGTGGGCTTTTAGGAGAAGCTCCTATAATGCCTGTTAATAAGGCTAATTGCTCTGAATTTATTAAACGTGGAGGCAGAATACCTGCTCCTATCCATAGCTTTAAAAACTAAATTAACGGAGGTACAATATTATGAATATATCTAATTTAGAAAGTGCTAAAGTTTTCCATTTTTTTGAGGAAATAAGCAAAATACCAAGACCTAGCTTTCACGAAAAAGCTATTAGCGAATATTTAGTTAATTTTGCTAAAGAAAGAAACTTAGAGGCAAGGGCAGATGATGCTTTTAACGTTGTTATAAAAAAACCAGGTACTAAAGGCTATGAAAATGCTAAAACTGTTGCTATACAAGGTCATACAGATATGGTTTGTGAAAAAAATAAAGATGTAGAACACGATTTTTTAAAAGACCCTATTAAGCTAATATATGAGGGGGATATTTTAAAAGCAGATAGAACAACATTAGGCTCTGATAACGGCATAGCAGTTGCAATGGCTTTAGCGTTGTTAGATTCTAACAACATAGAACACCCACCTATAGAGGCTATCTTTACATCTTGTGAAGAATCTGGTATGGAAGGTGTAAATGCATTAGATGTTAGTGATTTAAAGGCTAGTATATTTTTAAATATAGATTCTGACGAAGAAGGGATATTTACTGTTGGTTGTGCTGGTGGTATAAAATGTACTATAGATATACCTGTAAGCTTTGAAAATAATAGCAATAATTCTTATTGTCTAGGTGTTTATGGCTTAATGGGAGGACATTCTGGCATAGATGTAAACAAAGGCAGAGCTAACTCTAACAAGCTTTTAGCTAGGTTATTAAATTCTTTAGCTAAAAATATAGATTTTTCTTTAAATAAAATAGAAGGTGGTGCTAAAGATAATGCTATACCTAGAGAGGCAGAGGCTATTATATCTTTAGATGATAAAAACCTAGATTTATTAAATGAAAAATTAAAAGAAATAGAAAAAATTTATAAAGAAGAATATAAAAATACAGATGCTAACTTATCACTTAAAATAGCACCTGTAGATAAAGCAGAAAAATCATTTACAAAAGAAGATTTTTATAAAATAATAAATGCTATAATGATAATGCCAAATGGTGTTCAAACTATGAGCACAGACATAGAAGGGCTTGTAGAAAGCTCTATAAATTTAGGCGTTGTTTCCACAACAGATAATGGCATTGAAATAATAGCATCTATAAGAAGTGCTGTTTCTTCTAAAAAAGAGCTTATAATGGAGCAAGTGGAGCTTTTTATAAATAGTATTGGCGGTAAAATACAATTTAGAGGAGATTATCCAGCTTGGGAATATAAAAAAGACTCTGTAATAAGAGATAAATGTGTGGAAGTTTACAAAGAAATATATAACAAAGAACCTAAGCTAGAAATAATACACGCAGGTTTAGAATGTGGTTTATTTGCTAAAAAAATGCCTAGCCTAGATTTAGTATCTTTTGGGCCTAACTTATATGATATTCATACACCAGATGAAAGAGCTAGCATATCTTCTATTGACAGAACTTGGAAATTTTTATTAAAACTTTTAAAACAACTAAACTAGGAGATAATAATAAATGAAATTGCCGTGGAATAAAAAGTATTTAATTATAGCATTTCATATTGTGGTAACTTTAGCTATGATATATGCTTTAAAATATGGTATTGATTTTATAGCTTATATATTAAAAAATCTTGGGTTAATAACACAAAATATAAAAGATGGTATAGGTTGGTTTTTATCAACTATAATAGTTGTTGTTATAGCTTTTGTGTTTGCTTATTTATTAGACCCTGTTGTAGATTTTTTTCAAAAAAAATATGAAATAATATATGATAAATACTTAAAAGAAAAAATACAAAATATAAAAATCAAAAAGAAAATTAAAAAGAAAAAGCATAAAGAAAAACAAGAAAAAGGAAGACTAGAAGGTACAATTTTAACATATTTAGCAGTAATTATTATAATAACTATTCTTAGCAGTGTTTTAGTAAATAGCATTAGCAACAGCGGAGCAGGTAGCTTTATAGATAATATTGCTAGCAAAATTGAAACATCTGTATCTGGTTTTCAAAAAGATTTAACTAATTTTTATAACAAGATAGAGGGTGAGCTAATAAGCAATGAAAATTTTGAAAAATATATATCACCTCATCTTAATAAAATAACAAAAAGCTTTACATCTTTTGTATATGACATAGGTAATAACATTATATCTATTGCTACATCAATAGGTAATGGGGTTATAAATGTTCTTATAAGCATTGTAATATGTTTTTATTTCTTAAAAGATAAAAAGGTTATAAAAACAAAGCTTGAAAACATAGGTTCTACTTTTTTACCTAAAAGATTTTATACAGTATTAAAAGATGGGCTAGGTGATGTACACGCAGTGTTTTCAGGTTATATAAGAGGTATGCTTTTAGATGCTTCTATTATGGCTATCCTTATAAGCATTGTATTATCTGCTATAGGTTTAAAATTTGCAGTAATTATAGGGATAATATCAGGGTTTTCTAATGTAATACCATATTTTGGAGCTTTGGTAGGGTTCTTGCTGGCTATTACAGTTGCTTTTATAAGCGGAGAGCCTATACAAGCTTTATATGCATCTATAGGTATGCTAGCTTTACAACAGATAGATACAATATTTATTGCACCTAAAGTTGTTGGAGAAAGCGTTGAGCTTAGCCCTGTTATTGTTATCATAGCTTTATCTATTGCAGGCAATTTATTTGGCTTATGGGGTATGGTTTTTGCTGTTCCTGTTTTTGCAACTATAAAGCTTTTTGCATCTAGAATATATGAAAGAAAAAGATTAAAAAAACAAATAAGTAGTTAATAGGGGTAGATAAATCTACCCCTATGTTAAAAATATTAAGATTGTTTATAATTTTCATCTTCTAAAAGATTACCACTTTTGATAGCTTCCCTTGCTAAAAAATCACAACGGTTATTTTCTTCGTTATCTGCGTGGCCTTTAACCCATATAAATTCTACATTATGTTTTTCTAAAAGGGGTAAAAGTTCTTGCCATAAATCTTTGTTAGGTGCTTCTTTTTTGCTAGAGTTTTTCCAGTTGTTTTTTTGCCAGTTGTAAACCCAACCTTTGTTGACAGAGTTAGCCACATAGGTAGAATCTGTATATAACTTAACGTTACAAGGCTCTTTTAACAACCTTAAAGCTTCTATAACAGCTAAAGTTTCCATTCTGTTATTTGTTGTTAGCCTATATCCTTTAGATATTTCTTTTCTATTTTCTTTATACATTAAAACAGCACCATATCCACCAATTCCAGGGTTACCTGAACAAGCACCATCTGTATATATTATTACATTTTTCATAAGTTACTCCTTTATTAATCTATAGAATAATCAAAAAAATCTAAAACTTTTTTAAAAGATTTGTTCATATATTTGCATACAAAAGTTTTATTTGATAAATAATCTAGATAACCTGTTTGTTCTTTAAAAGATATTTTGTAGCAATGTAAAAACTGATGGTTTAAGCCAAAAATATTTTCTTTATCATTGCCGTATTTTTTATCGCCTATTATAGAATGGCCTATAAAATCTAAAGATGCTCTTATTTGATGAGTTTTGCCTGTTATAAGCTTTATGTCTAACAAAGTTTTATTATCCTTTGTTTTTATAGGTTTATATTCTGTTATTATTTTTGTGCTATTAGGCATAAAATCTTTTGATAATATAGCTTTGTTGCCTTCTTTTCTGTGATAAAGTTCTATAATGTTAGGCTTTGTTATTTTGCCGTAAACAGCTGTTAAATAATGTTTATCTATTAAATCATTTTTAAAAGCATTGTTTAAAGCTTGCAAAGCTTTTAAATTTTTACCAAAAGTTACAATGCCACTTGTGTTTTTATCTAGCCTATTACATATTGAAGGGGTAAAATCTGAAGATTTGCTATACTCATTATTATTATACATATAAAATATAAGCTGGTCATTTAAAGAATTGTTTTTGTTTTCTTTATCTGGTTGAGAAACAAGGTTTGTTGGTTTATAGCATAATATAACATTTTCATCTTCAAATATAATTTTAAAATCTTGGCTAGTTTTTTCTATTATTTTATCTTCTTTAAAGCTATTTATAGTTTCATCTGAAAGATAAATATTTAAAATATCGTTATTTACAAGTATTTCGTTACCATTAGCTTTTTTACCGTTTAGCTTAATGTATTTTTTTCTTATTATTTTATAAATAAAAGATTTTGGGGCTTTGTTAAAAAATTTTAAAAGATATTTATCTAGCCTTTGGTTTTCGTTAGTTTCGTTAATTTTTATTTCTATCATATTTCACCTTTAACTATAAATTTAATATAAATGATTATATATTAAGTTTACAAGGTTTGTCAAAGCTTAAATTTTTTTAGTTTAAATTTTTTATTTTTTAACTTATATGTACAAAATATAGATATTAAAAAAAGGATTAATATACTAATAAAAAAACAAGATAGAGAAGTTTTTAACGGTTTATCATTAAAATTATTAAAGGCTAAAGATGTGCTATTAACAAGTAACTTATTAAAAATAGGTATACAAACTATAGCATATATAACAGAGAAAATACTATGTAGTATTTTAGCAAATATGTAAATGCTCATTTTTATATCCGACTTAAAAATCATACTTGATGTTTGTGCTATTATAGATAAGCCAGAAAAGGATACTAAAGCACAAGTTATGATTATGCTATATATATTGTTAAAGGAAGATACTATGTTTATACCGTTTGTTATTTCTATAAAACCTATAAATATGCCGTTAGAAAGTGGCTTTAAATTATCTATTAAAATTATATTTCCTATTTTTTCAAAAATTTCAGATACTTGCAAAAGTGCTGATATAACAGAAAATAAAATTACAAAACCTCCAACTATTGCTATTGTTTCTAGGCTATCTTTAACACTTTCAGATAAGATTTGACCAATGGTTTTGTTAGATTTAAGCCTTGCAAGCTTTAGCTTTAAAAAAGCATCTTTAAAAGAGGTATTTTTATTTATAAGAGTTACCTCTAAAGGCTTATAAAATCTAAATAAAAAACCTACGGTTATAGCAGATATATAATGTATAATAAGTATTAAATATCCAATGTTTACATTATTAAACATTCCTATACCGATAGCACCTATTATAAAAAGAGGGCCAGAGTTATTAGTAAAACTTATTAAACGTTGAGCTTCTGTTTTAGAAATTTTGTTATTTTCTCTTAAGCTAGCTGTTATTTTAGCACCTACAGGATAGCCAGATAGCATACCTAGCACTAAAGCAAATGCTCCACAACCAGATACTCTAAAGAATTTTTTCATAAAAGAATCTAAAAGAGTTCCCAAAAAATCTATAAAACCTAAGTGTATTAAAAGGTTTGTTCCAATTAAAAAAGGCAAAATTGAGGGAATAATTTTATTAAACCATAGCATAAGTCCGTCTTTAGCAGATGTTATAACAATATTAGGTACAATTATAATTAATATATTGAAAAATGCAACTAACAATGGTATAATGTAATAGCTTAAATTTTTTAGATATCTCATTTTATCACTACTTTACTTTTTATTTATATATTATATAAGATAAAGGTAAAATATATTACAAGCTATTAAAATAAGGAGGTGAATTATGGATAAAAGGAAAAAAAATTCTAGGAATTATAACAATGTAAGGAACATAAATACAGCTAGAAATATAAAAAATGCAAGAACAACAAGACAAAATTATCCTAATTTACCAACTTATACAAGACAAAATTTACCAACTTATACAAGGCAAACAAGGCAATATAATGATAGATACAGCTATGACAGAGGATATAGATATCAAACAAATACATATAGCAGATACGACAGATATAATGAATATGATAGAAAAGTTATAACTAATAAAAAAATATATAGGCCAAATAAAAAGCCTAGAAACAGAAGGCTTAATATAATATCAAAGTTATTTACTTTTGTAATGTTTTGTTTTATTATATCATATTTTGGTGTTTCTGTATTTAAAAGTATGAACAAAACACCTATAGACTATGAAACAGTAGAATATGGAAGCATAGAAGATAGCGACCAAATAAAAGGCGTTATAATTAGAGATGAGGTTGTTTATAATACTTCCCAAAACGGTATATTAACCTTTAATATAAGCGAAAACGAACGTGTTAAAAAAGGACAAAATGTTGCAACTATAAAAAATGAAGATGCTATAAAAACTGCTGAAGAAGATGTAGAGGCTATAAACGAAAAAATATTACAGCTACAAGAGCAAAGAGATGAGCTATCTATATTTTATGAAGATGTTAAAAAGATAGATAGCCAAATGCAAAAAAATTTAGATAATTCTATAAGTGAGCTTTCAACATATAACATATCTAAAATATATGAGCTAAAAGATTCCCTTAATAAAAATATTACAATAAGAAACCAGATGCTTTTATCAGAAAACACTGGCAGTGTAAAAGAATTATCTAGCCAGAAAACAGATAAAGAACAAGAAATAAATAAAAATATGGAAAATATAATAGCTAAGGAAAGTGGCATAGTATCTTATTACACAGATGGGCTAGAGGAAGTTTTTACCTTGGAAAACAAAGATAAGCTTACAAAAGAACAAACACTTATGAAACCAGAAGAACAAGAAGATTATAAAATAAATGTTGTAGAAGGGGACAGTGTTTTTAAAGTAGTTAAAAGTAATGAGTTTTACATAGCAAGTTATATAAAATCAAAAAGTGTATCTACCTGGAAAGAAGGAGAAACAAGAACTATATATGTTAATGACGATGGAAAGCTAAAACCTTTAGAAGTTATAATAGAAAAAATAGATATAAAAGAAAACGAAAGCTATGTTCTTATGAAAACTAATAAAAATATGATAGATTTTATAGATGATAGAAACGTTACATTTGAGCTTAGCAAGCCTAAAGAAGGATTTAAAATAAACTTAAATGCAATATCAGAAGAAGAGCTTTTAAAAGTTCCAACTTCCTATATATCTAACAATTCTATAATAAAAAAACTTCCAACAGGAGAAACAACCAATGTAACTGTTCAAACTTCAGGGCAAGATGAAACAAAGGAATATACTTATGTTTCTATATATAAAGGAGTTATAGATATAGGTGATGTTATAGTGCACCCAGAAACAAAAGAAGAGCTTCAGCTAAACGAAATATTTACTAAAAAAGGTATATATGTTGTAAACTCTGGTATTTATACCTTTAAAAGTATAGATACGCAAAGCTCTGTACAAAATGACCAGTTTATAATACTAGAACCTAGCCTTAATACTAGCATAAAACTTTATGATAGATATGCTCCTGATATATCTGTTGTAAAAGGTGAGGAGATGGTTACTAAATGACAGATAGAGAAATAATTAAAAAAAATTTAGAAGAAATAAATAACAACATAGAAAAGGCTTGCTTAAAAGCAGGCAGAAAATCTAGCGATATACAAATAATAGGTGTTACAAAAACTATAGATATAGAAAGAATAAATATTTTAAAAGACTTTGGCATAAAAACTTTTGGTGAAAACAAAGCCCAAGAGCTATTAGAAAAATATGACAGCATACAAGATGCATCTTGGCATTTTATAGGTAACTTACAAACCAACAAAGTTAAATATATAATAGATAAAGTAGAGCTTATACAATCTGTAAATAGCTTAAAACTTTTAAATGAAATAAATAAAAGAGCTTTTAACATTAATAAAAATATACCTATACTTTTAGAAATTAACATTGCAAATGAACCCTCTAAAAATGGTATAAAAGAAGAAGAAATACCATTTTTTCTTGAAAATATGCAAAGCTTTAAAAATATAACATTAAATGGGCTTATGTGTATTGCACCTTTTGTTGAAAACATAGAACAAAACGCACAATATTTTAGAAAAATGAGAAAATTATTTGTTGACATAAAGGCAAAAAATAAAGATAATATAAATATGAGGTATTTATCTATGGGTATGACAAATGATTATTCTATTGCTATTGAAGAAGGGGCTAATATGATACGCATAGGCACAGGTATTTTTGGAAAAAGAAATTATTAATTTTTGGAGGAATAACAAATGAGTATAATAGATAAAGTGAAGAATATGTTTTTAGGAGATGAATACGACGATGAATATGACGATATGGAAGAGTTTGTAGATGAAGAAATGGAAAGGGAACCATTAAGACAAACTAACAGCAACGTTACATCTTTTAATAGATATTCATCAAAAAGGCCAAGCTCTAATATTGTAAATATAAACACTAGCGTACAAATGGGGGTTTGTATGTTTAATCCTGCTAGCTTAGAAGATGCTGCAGAGGTTGTTTTACAAATAAAAGACAGAAACATAGTTGTTGTTAATCTTGAGAATGTAGAATATGAAATATCACAACGTATAAGTGATTTTTTATGTGGTGCTAGCTATGCTTTAGAGGGCAATATACAGCTTATATCTGATAAAATAATGATTATAGCACCTGTTAATGTGGAAATGTCTGGAGAGCTTAAAGATAAATTACAAGCTAGCGGTATAAAAATACCAAACTCTATGTGGAAATAAAAGGAAGGCGATAAAATGAACATCTTAATATATGAATCTTTTCAAATGTTAATAAGGATTATAGAGTTTGTAATATTAATTAGGGTTATATTATCTTGGGTACCTTTAGGAAGAGATAACCCTATTGTAAAAATAGTATATGCTTTATCAGAGCCTCTTTTGCACCCTATAAGAGAGCTGTTAAAAAAATCACCTTTAGGTGGCGGTATGATGCTGGATTTTTCCCCTATCATATTAGTGCTATTATTACAAGTTATACAAAATATATTATTTAGTTTTCTTATAAGGTAGTTAGTTTATTTTAAAACTCTAGCTAGTATTTATACTGCTAGAGCTTTTGCTAAGTTTTTAAAGAAGGATAATTATATGATAAATAAGCAAAAAATATTAGCGAATATAACAAACAAAGAAGATAAAATGTTATTTTCTAAAATATTAGACCAGTTAAATTTTTGTGAAAAAAACTATGATCCTACATTTACAGAGTTTATACCTATGTTAAAATATTTAGAATTTAATACCATTATATCAAAAGAATATTCAAATATAAAGATGTTGCATTTTGGAGGTTTTGAAGAGGCTGAAAGGATTATCATAGGTTTTTTCCCTGAATATATAGAGCCTAGTTTTGATGATTTCCCTTTATCTATTTTAGAGATAAGTTATAACGAAAAATATAGCAAACAGCTTACACACAGAGATTTTTTAGGCTCTATTTTAGGAACAGGGATAGATAGATGCAAAGTTGGAGATATATTATTAAAAGATAATAAGGCGTTTTGTTTTTTATGTAATGATATAATAGACTATGTAAATATTAATTTAGAAAAAGTTGCATCTACAAAGGTTAAAACTAAAATTCTAAAGTTAGAAGATTGTAATATACCAAAGGCTAATTTAGAAGAAAAAAATATAATAGTATCTTCTATAAGGCTAGATGCTGTGCTATCTTCTGCCTTTAATATATCAAGAGGAAAAATTTCAGACTATATTAAAGGTGAAAAGGCTTTTGTTAATTTTGTAATACAAACTAATGGAGCTAAAAATATAAAAGAAAATGATATAATAACCCTTAGGGGTGTTGGAAGAATAAAAGTTTTAAAAACTATAGGTAAAACTAAAAAAGATAGAATTATATTAAGCATTGGAAAATATACTTAAGGAGGTGAACAAATGGGATACACTGCTTTATATAGAAGGCTTAGACCTAAAAATTTTGACCAGGTTATAGGGCAAGAGCATATAATAAAAACACTTAAAAATCAAGTAGAATCTGATAGAATAAGCCACGCTTATTTGTTTTGTGGTACAAGAGGTACGGGAAAAACATCTACTGCTAAAATAATGGCTAAGCTTTTAAACTGTAAAAACCCCATTGATAATTCTCCTTGTGATAAATGTGATATGTGTATTTCTTTTAATGAAAATAGAAGCTTAAACATTATAGAAATAGATGCAGCAAGTAATAACAGTGTAGATGATGTTAGAGAAATAAGAGAAGAGGTTAAATATCCTCCTACAGATGGTAGGTTTAAAATATACATAATAGATGAGGTTCATATGCTATCTATAGGTGCATTTAATGCATTATTAAAAACTTTAGAAGAGCCTCCTAGCTATGTAATATTTATTTTAGCTACAACAGACCCTCATAAAATACCTGTAACTATATTATCAAGATGCCAAAGATTTGATTTTAAAAGAATATCTAGCAAAGAAATTGCAGATACAATGAAAAAATATATGCAAAATGATAATGTGGAGATAGATGATGATGCACTAGATTATATAGCTAAAGTTTCAGATGGTGCTATGAGGGACGCTCTTAGTATATTAGACCAATGTATATCTTTTTATTATAACGAAAAAATAAGCCTTGATAAAGTTTTAGAGCTAATAGGTGCTGTTGATGATGAAATATTTTTTAGGTTTATAGATGCTATTGTAAAATTTTCTACTATAGATATTTTAGATATGATAGATGAAATTATACAAAATGGTAGAGATATAGCTCAATTTGTATCTGACTTAATAGAACATATAAGAAATCTTTTGGTAGCTTCTATATCTACAAATAATAACAGCTTAAATATTTCCAACAGTAAGTTTGAAAGATTAAAAAAACAAGCTGAAAATATAGAGCCTCAACGCTTAATAAAGCTTATAGAAAATTTTTCTACCATACAAAATAACTTAAAATATTCTTTTGATGAAAGAATTGTGCTAGAAACAGGCTGTATAAAGCAATGCATAGCAATGCCTAGTGAAGATATCACAGATATAAAACAAAAAATAAGCTTTTTAGAAAAAAAGCTAGAAGAAAATAGTACAAAAACTGTATATATTGAAAAAAATAATATTGTACAAGAAATAGAAGAAACCAAGGATAGAGAACTTGCTATACTAGATGATATAAAAGTTGCTATTGAAAATTTTGATATGCTTAAAAATAAGTTTACAATGCCAGAAAGAGTTTTTTTAGATAATTGTAAGCCTAAAAATTTAGAAGATAGATTTTTATATTTAGTATGCTCTACAGATGCATTTATACCAAGGTTAGAAAATATAAAAGCTGAAATAACAGATGCTTTGTTTGAGCTTTTTAATAAACAATATGAAATAAAAATTATATCAGAAAATAAATATAAAGAAGAGTATAAAAAGGTTGTAAACAGCCAACCTAAAATTAATATTAAAGAAAAAAATAACACTATGGAAGATATAGCCAATTATTTTCCAGAAGGGATAGTAGACATTGAATATTAATAATTAAATATTATTATAATTTTACAAATTAAATATTATTAAAATTTTTATTGATTTAAGCATAAAAATAGTTTAAAATTAAATATAATAAATAATACTTTTTTAAGGAGGAAATAAATTATGGCAAGAGGCGGTTTTGGTGGAGGTTTCCCTGGTGGTATGAATATGAATAACCTTATGAAACAAGCACAAAAAATGCAAAAACAAATGGAAGAAATGCAAGCTGAGCTAGAAAATAAAGAGTTTGAAACAACTAGCGGTGGCGGAGCAGTTAAAATAGTTATAACAGGAAAAAAAGAAATAAAAAGTATTGAGATAGATAAAGATGTAGTAGACCCAGATGATGTTGAAATGTTACAAGATTTAATATTAACAGCTGTAAATGAAGCTATAAGACAAGTTGAAGAATCAGCATCTAGCCAAATGAGTAAATTCACAGGTGGAATGGGACTTCCTGGTGGTCTTTTTTAGAGGTGATTTGATTGAATTATTATGGTAACAAAGTAACAAAGCTTATAGAGGAGCTATCAAAATTACCAGGTATAGGGGGCAAGTCGGCACAAAGGCTTGCTTTTTATATAATAAATATGCCTATGGAAAATGCTAAGGCTCTTACAGATAGTATATTAGATGCTAAAAATAGCATAAAATATTGTTCTATTTGTTGTAACATTACAGATACAGACCCTTGTCATATATGTGCTAATGATAAAAGAGATAAAACTACTATTATGGTTGTAGAAGACCCTCGTGATATGGCAGCCTATGAAAAAACTAGAGAATATAAGGGAATGTACCATATATTAAACGGAACAATATCGCCTATGGCAGGCATAACTCCTCAAGATATAAAAATAAAAGAGCTTTTAGAAAGGCTCAAAGATGATACTGTACAAGAGGTTATACTTGCTACAAACCCTAACATAGAAGGTGAGGCAACAGCTATGTATATTAGTAGAATTTTAAAACCTATTGGTATAAAAGTTTCTAGGATAGCTCACGGTGTGCCTGTTGGAGGAGATTTAGAGTTTGTAGATGAAGTTACCTTATCTAGGGCATTACAAGGAAGACAACCTATATAATTAAAAGGAGATAAATATGAAAATTATAAAACCTACATTTTTTATAGAACAAGATTTAGATGAAGATAAAATTTTAAAAGCTATAGAAAGAGCAGGTAGAACTTGTTATAAGAGCGAAAACTTAATAGATAGTGAAAGTGCAAAAAAATTTGTAACTAATATTTTAAAGCTTGGCCACGAATCTGTTATAGAACACGAAAAAATAACTGTAAGGATAATTTGTGATAGAGGGGTTACTCACGAAATAGTTAGACATAGGATAGCTAGCTATTCTCAAGAAAGCACTAGATATTGCAATTATTGCAATGACAGATTTGGTAACGAACTTACATTTATAGAACCTTGTTTTTTCTCATCAGATAGTGAAGAAGATAAGAAAAATAAGCAAATTTGGCTAGATACTATGTCTATGATAGAAAAAAACTATAATATACTTATAGAAAACGGTGCAAAACCAGAAGAAGCAAGAGCTATTTTGCCAAATTCATTAAAAACAGAAATTGTTGTTACAATGAACTTAAGAGCTTGGAGACATTTCTTTAGACTTAGAACTGATAAAACAGCACACCCACAAATTAGAGAAATATCTAATCTTATATTAAATGAATTTAAAGAAAAATTACCTACTGTTTTTGGGGATTTATAAAATTAGTTTTATAAATAACAGTAAAGGTTAGGAGAATGTAGATGAAAATAAAAGATGGGATTTTGGCTAAAATCTTAATAAGTGTTTTTATTAGTATATTATTAGTCTTAACTTGTTTTTATAGATACAACAAAGAAATAAATGAAGATTTCATAGAAAAAAGTGAAAAAGAAGCTTTTACTTACAGTTATATAAATTCTCAACTTTTTGAAAGTCGTATAAAAAATTCTGTAAGTAAGTTAGATGTTATTAGAAGTGCTTATTTTTCTGAAATAAATGATATAAATGAAGACATAAAGCAGGAATTTTATAATTGTACAAAAATAAGCAAAGATAGCTTTGCTATATATACAAAAGAAGAGCTTGAAAGCATATGTAATGGTGATAACCAAGTATCTAAAGAAGATGACATTAAATATATATATGATATAACAAGTGATAATAAAAGGCTTGAAATAATTTTACCTATATATAACAATGATGTTGTTATAGGGGCTATATCAAATTACATAAATGAAGATGAATTTAATAATTTATTTAAAAATGGAGAAGGATATAAGTTTTCTACATATATATTTGACCATTCAGGAAATATTCTATTTGGTGAAGATTTGTTTGGAATTAAAAATATAAAAGATGCATCTAGCAGTATAGAAATTAAAGATAACTTAAGCTATAAAGAAGATTTATATGAAAAAATAAAAAATAAAAAATCTTTTGAAATAAATTTTTCTAAAGATAATAAACAATATTATGCTTTTTTTTATCCAACAGAAGAATTTTATACAGCAGAAATAATGTCTTTTGAATATGTACAGACATATTTAAAAGACAACAGCAGGATACTAATGGTTGTTTTAACTCAAGTTATGACTATTATAGTATTGCTAGTTGTATATTTGTTTGGCATAATATTAAACCAAAATAAAAAGTTAATTAATACAGAAATTAAAAGAAATAGAGAGCTAGATGGGATAATAAATAGTGTTCCTGGTGGTGTTGTAAAAATATTACTTGATGATAAATTAAGTATATTATTTGCAAATGAAGGTTTTTATCAATTAACAGGGTATAACAAAGATGAATATGTAAATAAATTTGAAGATAGCTATATAAAAATAATAGATAATCAAGATGTTAAATATGTTTTAAAAGCAATAGAAGAGGCTAAAAATATAAAAGAAAAAATAAAGATAGAATATAAAATAACCAAAAAAGATAACACTAAATGTAGTATATCTTTAACAGGTGAATATCTTGAAAATATAAATGATATACCTGTTTATCAATGTATAGCTATGGATATGACAGAATATAGAAAGATATTAAGCGATTTAGAACTTGAAAAAGAACAGTACGCAATAATATCTGAAATGTCTGATGAAATAATATTTGAATATTACATAAAAGAAGATGAATTTAAAGTATCATATAAATATAAAGAAACTTTCGATTTAGACTTTAGCAAAGATAATTTTATAAAAAATATTTTAAAATCAGATATTATCCATAAAGATGATTTAAAAGAGCTTATTAATTCTATAAAATCTATTAAAAGAAATGAGACTTTTTTAGGTGGACAAATAAGAATTAAAAATAATAGCGGAACATATAACTGGGCTTTATATCAAGGGTTTATAATAAATGATTTAGACGGTAATGTTTATAAAATAGTTGGTAAAATTGCCAATATAGATAAATTTAAAAAGGAAATAGAAGAGCTGAGAGAAAAGTCTAACAGAGACCCTTTAACAAAGCTATATAATAAAACTACTATAGAAACGATAGTAAATAAATCTATAAATAAATACAATAAAAATCAACACGCCTTATTTATAATAGATATAGACAACTTTAAATTGGTAAATGATACTTTTGGACATATATTTGGTGATGCTGTCTTAAAAAATATTGCTAATAGTATAACCAACATATGTAGAGAACAAGATTCTTTAGCTAGGATAGGTGGAGATGAGTTTGTTTTATTTTTAGAAAATATTAAAAGTTTAGAAGAAATAGAAGTCATTGCTAAAAATCTTTGTAATATATTTAGAAAAGTTTATAATATAGAAAATAGAGAGTATCGCATTTCTGGTAGCATAGGTATTTCTTTATATTCTAAAGATGGAACAAGCTATAATGAGCTTTTGGAAAAGGCAGACATAGCAGTTTATAATGCGAAAAATGAAGGTAAAGACCAGTACAAACTATATGAAGAAAATATGAAACATATAAGTCTTTTAAAAATACAAGAAGACTGTGATAAAGAAAATGCTATAAGAAATTCTAAAAGAAAATCTGTATATGAAAATGTTCTTATAGATATTTCTGAAATGTTTTTGCAAGTTAAAGATATGAAAGCTACTATAAATTTAATTTTGGCTACTCTATGTAAAACATATAACATTAGCAGGTCTTATGTTTTTGAAGTTTCAAATGATGGTAAATTTGTATCTAACACTTATGAATGGTACGATACAGGGCTTGAACCTTTAAAAAGAAAAAAACAAAATATACCTTTTGATGAAAAAGAATATCTAAAAGCTTATGGAGATGAACCATTTTTATACTATGAAAATATTGAAGAAATCGATAAAAATCAGTATATAAAAGAATATATATATGAAAGAGATAAAATAAAACTATATTTTTCTTGTTATTTTATGGAACAAGGTAAGGTTAAAGGGTTTGTTGGATTTGAAAGCTATGACACAGGCTATAACTGGGTTAATGAAGAGATAGAAGGAGCTTTCTTTGTTGCAAGGCTTATAGGAACACAAATACTAAAAGATAAAACAGATAGAAAATTTAGCACAGAAAGTGAAATAAACCACGCTATAGTTGATAACCAACAGTTATATACCTACATAATAAAAGAGGACACCTTTGAGCTTTTATATTTTAATGAAAAGGTTAATAAAATTATGCATAACCCAGAGCTTAATAAAATTTGTTATAAGTTAAAAGGGTATGATAAGCCTTGTCATTATTGCCCTATTAGAAGCTCTATAGAACATTTAGACAATAATTCTACAAAATACTTCTGTGAGTTATCAGATATATGGTTAGGGGCTACCTGCAGTAAATTAAAATGGATTGATGGACAAAATGCATATATTGTATGTGCTAGAGATATATCTGAATATATAGAACAAATAAACTACACAGATTCTTTAACAGGTATACCTTCTATAACAAAGTTTAAAATAAAAGCTAACAATATATTAAATAACCTAAAATCTAGCAAACAAAAGTATGCACTTTTATATATGGACATAGATAAATTTAAGTATATAAACGATACTTTTGGATATGTTCGTGGTGATGATGTTTTAAAAACATTTGCTATGCTTTTATATGAGAATATAAGAGAAGGTGAAATATTCTGTAGATTTAATGATGATAGGTTTTTATCTATTATAAAATATGATACAGATGAAGAGCTAGAAAAAAGAATAATTTCTGGAAGTGAAAAAACTAAAAAGATGCAAAAATTTTTCTTTAGCGATATAAAGCTCAGTGTTATATGCGGTATTTATAAAATATCTGAATATGACAAAGACTTAAATGCTATAATAGATAAGGCTAATATTGCCAGAAAAACAATAAAAGGTTCCCATAAAAATACGTTTGCTATATATACATCTGAAATGAACGAGGCTATAATTAAAGAAAAATTAATTGAAGGCAGAATGAGCTATGCTCTTAAAAACAATGAATTTTTACCATATTTACAACCTAAGTTTGACTTAAATACAAACAAAGTTTGTGGAGCTGAAGCGTTAGTTAGATGGCAACAAAAAAATGGTGAAATGATATATCCTAATGATTTTATACCTATTTTTGAAAAAAATGGCTTTATTGTTAATTTAGATTTATATATATACGAACAAATATTTATCAAAATACAACAGTGGCTAAATGAAGGTATAAATGTTATGCCTATATCTTTAAATGTTTCTAGAGCACATACAATAAGCCTAGACTTTATAAAAACAGTTTTAAAATTAGTTAATAAATACAATATACCTCTTAATCTTGTAGAATTTGAGCTTACAGAAAATATATTTTCTGATGACTTAAATCACTTAAATGAGTTTATACAAGCTCTTAGAAATAGTGGATTTAAAATATCTATAGATGATTTTGGTTCGGCATATTCTTCTTTAAATTTATTAAAAGAGATAGATGTAGATATAATAAAGCTAGATAAAGGATTTTTAGATTCTACAACAGATGATAAAGATAAACCAAAAGACAAAGTTATCATTGAATGCATAATAAATATGGCTAAAAATCTTAATTTAGAAGTTGTATGTGAAGGGATAGAAACATTAGAACAAATAAGCCTATTAAAAGATTTAGGCTGTGAGATAGGTCAAGGATATGTATTTTCTAGGCCTATACCTATAGAGGAATTTGAAGAAAAATTTTTAGGGTTATAATTTAGTATATAAAATACCTTATCTTTATGAAGATAGGGTATTTTATATACTTTAAGGTGTGATTTTATGAAGATAAATATAAAAACAGCAACAGAAACTGACATAAAAAATATTGCAACCATATATGTTTTTTCTTTAAAAAAGGCATTTTCTAATTTTTTATTATCTTCTACTATAGATAAATTTAGTATAGAAGATAAAGAAATATTTTTAAATAATTTATTAAAAGAAGAAAAAGGCAATATATTTATAGCAGAAAATATAAAAAATAAAGAAATAGCTGGATATATTATATATAAAAAAATATATATAAATAGCATAGAAATAATATCTTTTTATGTATCTAAAGATTATATAAAATACAACATAGGGCAACAATTATTAAAAACATTAAAAATTTTTTGCAGAGATTGTTATATATCAAACATAGTTTTATGGACTTTTAAAAATAATAAAGAACCTATAAACTTTTATAAAAAGTTAGGATTTATAGAAACAGGCTTTCAGCGTGAAAGCAGAATAGAAGAAGGGCAGATAGAAGTACAATATATATTAAAAGTATAGGTATTAAATTTATGATAAAAGCTATATAGTTTTCGCTATAAATTTAATACCTAGTTAAGTTAATTAAAGATAATATTAAATAACATCAAATATTATTAATATAATGATTAAAATCCAAATGTTATCATTTGACATATTTTTATTTTTTTTATTAATTTGTGTTGAAGATATGTACACTTCTGTGTTATAATTAGGATTAATTGGTAAATTTTTTAAAAATTGTTTGGGGATATTTTTTAAACTATTATTCAATATAAACAACTCCTTAATTACTTAAAATACTAGATAAATAAATAATATTCTTTTAAACTTATTTTAGAACAAAAAATAAATTATACTAAAATACTTGACATTATTAAAATAAAGTGGTAAGTTAATAGTATAATATTTATTTAGATAAATATTATACTATTAACATTTATGTTATTTCGATAAAACTATATAAATACATTTTATAAAATTTAATATTATAATAGTTATATTTTTATACATTGTAGGAGGATAATATGAAAGTTTCGACGCGTGGAAGATATGGGATAAAAGCTATGGTAGATTTAGCTATGCATACAGAAAATGAAAAATGTGTATCTTTAAAGAGTATAGCACAAAGACAAGGCATACCTGAAAATTATCTTGAGCAATTAATGGCAATACTTAAAAAAGCAGAAGTTGTAAAAAGTATTAGAGGTGCACAAGGAGGATATATTTTAAATAAAAAACCAGAGGATATATCTGTTGGAGATTTACTTAAGATTTTAGAAGGAAGCCTTGCACTTGTAGATTGTTTAGAAAACCAGCCACCAAAGAAAAAATGTGGTGAAGCTAACTGCAGTGAATGTGTAGTAAGAGATGCTTGGGAAATGATAAGTGACAAACTTGCAGAAGCTGCTCATTCTATAAGCCTTAAAGACCTAATAACAAATAATGAATAGGAGACGGTTTTTATGAAAAAAGAAATTTATTTTGATAATGCAGGTACAACTAAAATAAGACCAGAAGTTTTAAAAGTTATGATTGATAATTTAGAAAAAGCTTATGGTAACCCATCTAGCGTTTACAAAATAGCAAGAGAAAATAAAGATAACCTAGAAGAAAACAGAGAAAAAGTTGCAAAGGCTATTAATGCTGATAAAAATGAAATATATTTTACAGGCGGTGGCTCAGAGGCTAATAACTGGGCATTAAAAGGTATTGCAGAAAGCTATAAAGATAAAGGAAAACATATTATAACAACTAATGTAGAACATCACGCTATATTACACGTTTGTCAATATTTAGAAACTAAAGGTTATGAAATAACATATTTGCCTGTTGATAAAGAAGGCAATATAAGCCTAGAAGAGCTAAAAAAAGCTATAAGAAAAGATACTATTCTTATATCTATAATGTTTGCGAATAACGAAATAGGAACTATAAATCCTATTAAAGAGATAGGGAAAATTGCTAGAGAACATAATGTACTTTTCCATACAGATGCAGTGCAAGCAGTAGGGCATATCCCTATCGACGTTAAAGATATGAACATAGACCTTTTATCTATGTCTGCTCACAAATTTTATGGACCTAAAGGTATTGGAGCTTTATATATAAGAAAAGGTATAAAAATTACACCTTTAATCCACGGTGGTGCTCAAGAAAGAAATAGAAGAGCTGGTACGGAAAATATAGATAGCATAATAGGTATGGGAACTGCCATTGAGCTTGCAGTTAATGAGCTTGATGAAGAAATGGAAAGACTTACTAAGCTAAGAGATAAACTAATAGATGGTATTTTAAATACAATCCCATATTGTTGGTTAAATGGAACCAGAGAAAACAGAATGCCTGGAAACTGCAACATATCTTTTGAGTTTATAGAAGGTGAATCTGTTTTATTACTATTAGATATGAACGGTATTTGTGCATCTAGCGGAAGTGCTTGTACATCTGGCTCTTTAGACCCATCACACGTGTTATTAGCTATAGGGCTTCCTCACGAAAAGGCTCACGGCTCTTTAAGACTTTCTTTAGGCTTATACAATACAGAAGAAGATGTTGATTTCATATTAGAAAAACTACCTCCTATCGTTGCTAGAATGCGAGAAATGTCGCCTTTATATGAAGAATTTTTAGCTAATAAAAAATAACTATGATTTAAACAAATGCTAATAAATTGAAAGGAAGATAAGATTATGCAATATAGTGAAAAAGTAATGGATCATTTTATGAACCCTAGAAATGTTGGAGAAATAGAAGATGCTAGCGGTGTTGGAACTGTAGGTAACGCTAAATGTGGCGATATAATGAAAGTTTATTTAAAAATAGAAGACAACGTTGTTAAAGATGCTAAGTTTAAAACTTTTGGTTGTGGAGCTGCTGTTGCTACAAGCAGTATGGCTACAGAACTTATAATAGGTAAAACTATAGAAGAGGCTTTAAAAATAACAAATAAATCTGTTATGGAAGCTTTAGATGGGCTACCTCCTGTTAAAGTACATTGTTCTTGCCTTGCAGAAGAGGCGTTACAATCTGCTTTATGGGATTATGCACAAAAAAATAACTTAACAATAGAAGGTTTAGAACCACCTAAAGATTCTGACCATCATCATCACATTCCAAATGAAGAATAGGAGAGAGTTATGAAAAAAGTTATAGTTGGTATGAGCGGAGGAGTTGATAGCTCTGTTACTGCTTATTTACTAAAAGAGCAAGGATATGATGTTATAGGCGTTACAATGCAAATATGGCAAGATGAAAAAAGAGAATGCCTAGAAGATAACGGAGGTTGTTGTGGCTTTTCTGCTGTAGATGATGCTAGAAATGTTGCAAAAATGCTTGATATACCTTATTATGTTTTAAACTTTAAAAAAGAATTTAAAGAAAAAGTTATAGACTATTTTATTGATGAATATTCTAAAGGTTTAACACCTAACCCTTGTATTGCCTGCAATAGATATGTAAAATGGGAAAGTTTGTTAAACAAATCTTTAGCTTTAGGAGCAGATTATATTGCTACAGGACATTATGCAAGGATAGTTAAGCACCCTAAAACAAATAGATATACAATAAAAACAGCTAATACAGAGGCTAAAGACCAAACCTATGCTCTTTACAACTTAACTCAATTTCAACTTGAAAAAACTCTTATGCCTATTGGAGATTATGACAAAGATACCGTTAGAAAAATTGCAAAAGATATAGGACTTATAGTTGCTAATAAGCCAGACAGCCAAGATATATGCTTTGTGCCTGATGGAGATTATGCAAAATTTATTAAAGAAAATTCTAATATTAATGTTAAAGAGGGTAACTTTGTAGATATAAATGGAAATATATTAGGTAAACACAAAGGTATTACTAACTATACAATAGGACAAAGAAAAGGTCTTGGCATAGCCTTTGGTAAACCTATGTATGTGTCTAGCATAGATGCAGATAAAAACGAAATTGTTTTAACTGAAAATGATGGTTTATTTAAAAATAGTGTTTTAATAAAAGATTTTAACTTTATGAGTGTTGAAGATATACAAGGGGAGGTTAAAGTTTTAGGTAAACTTAGATATAGCCAAAAACAAGCACCTTGTATAATAAGAAAGATAGATGATAATATGGTTGAGGCTATCTTTGAACAACCTCAAAGGGCAGTTACTCCTGGGCAAGCAGCTGTCTTTTATGACGGCGAATATGTTCTAGGCGGTGGAACTATATATAAATAAGCTATATACTATATAAATTTAAGGCTTTATTTTTACATTTTATATTGAATATATTTTAGTTTAAATATATAATATAAATAATGTTAAAATAAAGTCTTATTATTATGTATAATATATATTTTTTAGGTTATTTTATAAGGAGAAAATTATGGCTAAGAAACAAACAGAAGAAATAGTTAATATAGAGGATATAACTTTTCCTAACAAAGGTGTTGGCATTGTTAATGGAAATAAAGTTTATATAAAAAACACTATACCAGGGCAAAAGGTTAAAGCTCTTGTAAAAAAGAAAAAACAAAAATATGAGGGAAGGCTGTTAGAGATAGTTGAAAAGGCAGACTATGAAATAAAACCAGAATGTAGCTGTTTTGGCTTATGCGGAGGTTGCACTTACCAAAATATTTCTTATGATAAAGAAATAGAATTTAAAAAATATAATGTGCTTAACATATTGAAAAATGAAGGGATAACAAATTTTGAGTTTTTAGGAATTAACAAAAGCCCTGATGTAAACTGCTATAGAAACAAAATGGAATTTTCTTTTGGTGATACAGGAATAGATGGTGAGCTATCTTTAGGTATGAGAAAAAGAAACAGCTATTATGAAGTTGTTAATGCTTCAGATTGTAAAATAGTTTCTACAGATATAAGAAAAATATTAAAATGTGTATTAGATTATTTTAAAAATACAGATGAAACATTTTACCATAGAATGAAAAAAACAGGTAGCCTTAGGCATTTATTAGTAAGGCAGGCTTTTTTTACAAAGCAAATTTTAATAGGCCTTGTTACAACAAGTAGTTTTAACACAGATTTAGAAAAATTAAAAGAAAACTTATTAAACCTTGATTTAGAAGGGGAAATAAAAGGGTTTTTACACATTGTAAATGACTCTCCTGCTGATGTTGTAAAGGCTGATGATATTAAAACGTTATATGGTAAGGATTATTTTTATGAAAAACTTTTAAACCTAGATTTTAAAATATCTTTATTTTCATTTTTTCAAACTAACTCTGCAGGAGCAGAAAAATTATATAGCATTGTTAAAAAATTTATAGGAGAGGTAGATAACCAAGTAGTTTTTGATTTATACTGTGGTACAGGCACAATAGCTCAGATAGTTGCTAAAGAGGCTAAAAAGGTTATAGGCGTTGAGCTTGTTGAAGAGGCTGTAGAAGCAGCTAAAACAAATGCAAAGCTTAATAATATTAACAACTGTACATTTATTGCAGGAGATGTTTATAAAATTGTTGAAAACTTAGATATTAAGCCAGATTTAATAATATTAGACCCACCTCGTGAGGGAATAAATCCAAAAGCTATAGAAAAAATTGTTAATTTTAATGCTAGCAGAATAATATATGTATCTTGTAAGGCATCTTCTCTAGCTAAAGATTTAAAAGGATTTATTGAAAATGGATATAAAGTAGAAAAAATAGAGCTTATGGATATGTTTCCTAGAACCTATCATATAGAGACAGTAGTTTTATTATCTAAATAAAAAATAAAGGAGATTTATTTTATGGAAAAAATGGAAAAAGATACTAACATAAATAATGAAGATGATGTTTTATATTCAGCTCCTATTAGCTGGTATCCTGGACATATGACTAAAACAAGACGTATGATGCAAGAAAACATAGGGCTTGTTGATATTGTTATAGAACTTTTAGATGCAAGAATACCTTATAGCAGTAAAAATCCAGACATAGATGAGCTAGCCAAAAATAAATATAGAATAGTAATATTAAATAAAGTTGATTTAGCAGATGATAAAAAAACAAACCTTTGGGTAAAATATTTTGAGGAAAAAGGTTGTAAGGTTATACTTTTAAATTCATTAACAGGAAAAGGCATTAAAGATATAACAGAAGTATCTAAAGAGCTTATGAAAGAAAAGATAGAAAGGCTTAAAAAACGAGGACGTCTTTTTGTACCTACAAGAGCTATGATAGTTGGTATACCAAATGTTGGAAAATCTACCTTAATAAATAAATTTGTTGGAAAATCTTTAGCAAAAACTGGAGATAAACCTGGGGTTACAAGAGGTAAACAATGGATAAAAATAAAAAAAGATTTTGAGCTTTTAGATACACCAGGTATATTATGGCCTAAGTTTGAAGATAAAAAGGTAGGCTTAAAGCTTGCTTTTACAGGAGCTATTAATGAT
This sequence comes from uncultured Clostridia bacterium, assembly GCA_944381435.1. Lineage (GTDB taxonomy): Bacteria > Bacillota > Clostridia > Lachnospirales > CAG-274 > Tyzzerella. The sequence continues at coordinate 701 of CALWLD010000021.1, read as the reverse complement.
GATATATTAGATACATATAACATAGCTTTAAACCTTATACATTGCCTTAAAAATATTTACCCAGATAGCTTAAAACAACGTTATAAAATAGATTTTGATAAAAATGAAAAAGAAGAAAAAATATTAGAAAATATAGGTATAGCAAGAAGCTTTAAAGCAAAAGGTGGAGAAATAGATTTACAAAGAGTAGCTTATATATTAATAGATGAATTTAGAGCTTGTAGGCTTGGAAAAATTACTTTAGAAGAGCCTGATGAATTTAAAGAAAATAATTTAGATTTATAATTTTTATAAAATACCTTCGTATAAAAAATAAATATATGCTTATAATATCTATTGTAAGGTAAGTTAATATTTTAAAAGGCAATATATTAATAAAAAATATAATGCTTGAAATATAAGCTAATCTTATTTTATATAAACTAATAATTTTATTTATATTAGGAGGTATTTAATATGGACAAAAAAAATACTAAACATTTAAAAGCTAATAAAACAAATATGCATAACACAAATTCTAAAGTAGAATTTGCAGATGAAATGAGCTTAAATACTAGTAAAAAAGTAAATAAGCATAGCAGTAACAACCATAGTAAATAATTATATATAAAAAGGGTGAAGACTTTGAACTGCACCAATTTATACAGACATCACAAAAAAGACTACCTAAGGTAGAAAATTAAATTTTAAGTAACAAACTG
>CALWLD010000020.1 GCA_944381435.1 uncultured Clostridia bacterium | reverse complement strand
TATATTTCCTTAATTTTAAAAAACTTGTTTTTATATAAAAATATATTTCCTTAATTTTAAAAAACTTGTTTTTATATGAAGTTAATACAAAGTCTACAAACTCGTTTTGTAATTTTGATATTTTAGATAAAGGCGAGATGGTAGAAACTATCTATTCCCACCCACCACCCTTTTTCTAGGGCTTTGCCCTAGAACCCTTAATTACTTAAGTATTTATGGTAATAGGTTTTAATATTATTTTGTCTCCAGTCTGTATATATTCTTACGCCTTTTTAAGCTTAGATAAATTAGCCATTAACTTTTTAACCCCTAGGTTTTCAAATTCTATAGTAACTTCATAGTCTGCTCCAGCAGGGTCAATTTTTAAAACTTTTCCAACGCCAAATTTAAAATGTCTAACCATATCACCCACTGTAAAATCTAAAACTACATTTTTAGGAGCAGGTATTTCTCTTTTAGTATAAGCAGCTATGTTAGGCTTATATTTAGGTGTTGGTCTGTAGCTTGATTCACTTTCTTCTATTTTAAACGAAAAACTTTTAGGTTTGTTTTCTTTTTCTTTAATATTTAAAAGATGTGTTGGAATTTCCTTAAAGAAAGAAGAAGGAGCATTGCTTATGTATCTACCGTGTTGTAACCTTGATTTTGCATTTGTTATAAAAAGCTCTTGCTTTGCCCTTGTTATGCCAACATATAAAAGCCTTCTTTCTTCTTCTATATCAGAAGGGTTTGGAGATGTTAAGGCACGGTATGTAGGGAAAATGCCTTCTTCAAAGCCAACTATAAAAACAACAGGAAATTCTAAACCTTTAGAGCTATGTAGGGTCATAAGGGTAACAACGTTGTCCCCTTCTTCCATATTGTCTATATCTGCAACTAAAGATATTTCTTCTAGAAAAGATGTAAGGCTTTCTTCTTCGTTTTCAATGTTTTCTTCGTATTCTACCGCCTTGCTTACAAACTCTTCTAGGTTTGATATCCTGCCATAAGCTTCTTCTGTGTCCTCTTTTCTAAGCTCTTCTATATATCCTGTTTCTTCTAATATGTAATCTATCAAATCGGCAATGGATAAACTTTTGCTTTTTTCTATAAATTTTTCAATAAGGCTATAAAAATCTGAAACAGCCTTTGTTTTTCTGCCTAAGCCTTCTATTTTATCTGCGTTAGCTAAAGCCTCTAGCAAAGAAATGTTATTTTCTTGTGCATATTCTGAAGCTTTTAATATGCTAGCATCACCTATGCCTCTTTTTGGCACATTTATTATTCTTTTTAAAGATATATCATCGCTTGGATTTTCTAAAATTTTTAAATAACTGATAATATCTTTTATTTCTTTTCTACCGTAGAAATTTACGCCTCCGTATAGCTTATAAGGTATAGATAAAAACACAAGTTGCTCCTCTAATATCCTAGATAAACTGTTTGTTCTGTATAATATGGCAAAATCTTTATAGTCATATCCGTCTTTTATTTTGTTTAATATGGTATTAGCAATAAAGTTAGCCTCTTCTTTATCTGAATTACATTTTTCATAGTTTATAAGGCTTCCTTCGTTATTTTCTGTCCATAGGCTTTTATCTTTTCTGCCAAAGTTATTTTTAATAACGCTATTTGCTGCATCTAATATAACCTTGCTAGAACGATAATTTTGCTCAAGCTTTATAACCTTTGCCCCTTTAAAATCTTTTTCAAAATCTAATATATTATTTATATCTGCTCCACGCCAACCGTATATGCTTTGGTCATCATCACCTACAACACATATATTTTTATATTTGTTACATAGCATTTTAACTAATGTATATTGGCTTGTGCTTGTATCTTGATATTCATCTACCATAATGTATTTAAAACGCTCTTGATAATAATCTAGCACATCGGTGTTATTTGCAAAAAGCTGTATTGTTTTAAAAATAAGGTCATCAAAGTCTAGGGAGTTATTACTTTTTAGCCTATCTTCATAAGCTCTGTATATATCTGCTATTAGTTTTTTTCTAAAATCTCCTGATACATTTTGAGCATAAGTTGTAGCAGTTATAAGCTTGTCCTTTTGCCTGCTTATTTCGTTTATAACAGATTTTGGGCTTAATAAATCATCATTTATTTTATATTCTTTCATTATTTCTTTTATAAGCCTTTCTGCATCATCTGCATCGTATATAGTAAATCTGTTTGTGTATCCTATTTTATCTATATCTCTTCTTAATATGCGAACACATAAAGAATGGAAGGTAGATACTAAAACTTGGTTTCCCTCTTCGCAAATGTTAGTAACACGTTCTTTCATTTCTTTAGCAGCTTTGTTTGTAAAAGTGATTGCAAGAATGTTAAAAGGTCTTACCCCTTTTTGTATAAGATATGCTATCCTATGGGTTAAAACTCTTGTTTTGCCTGAGCCTGCACCTGCCAATAAAAGCACCGCTCCTTCTGTTTGCAAAACTGCCTCTTTTTGCATATTATTTAATTTGTCTAGTAATTTATCCATTGTATTTCTCCTAAAATTTTAATTTATATTTATATTTTTTACGTTTTTTAACTTTAGAAAACAAACAAACTATAATTATGCCTGTTATTGCCCCGCTAAAATCTAGCAAAACATCTTTTACAGAAGATGCTCTTCCTGGAGAATATATTTGTATAAATTCATCTATAACAGGTATAAGCAAGGCAAAAAACATAGGAAATCCTATTATGCTAAAAGTTTTGTTTGTAAATTCTTTAAAAGTTAGCATAACAAATAACCCAAAAATAAAAAATTCTACAAAATGTGCAAGCTTTCTTATAAAATAGCCCTCTAGCTTAAAGCTTAAGCCTATAGCCTTTATCATATCATTTATAAGGTTTAAAACTGCTGTGCTAGCTTCAGATGAGCTTTCCCCATTTTGCATAGAATTATAAAATATAAACAAAACAATAAATATTGTAATTAATAAATAAAATATCTTTTTAAAACTTAATTGCATATATCCTCCTAACAGTTCTTTATAATTATATTTCAAAATACAATTATTGTAAACTATTTTTATGCTTAAAAGTAGTATTAAAAGGTCTCGTTGCAAAAACTTCTTTTAGATTTAAACCTCTTTCTAAATCTTTTTTAGCTATTGCCATTTGTTTTTTGCTTTTAAATATACCAAAAACAGCTGAACCGCTACCTGTCATAACGCTACCTAAAGCACCGTTTTTAAGCATATTTTCTTTAATATCTGCAATTATAGGGTATTTTTTTATAGAAACACTTTCAAGCACGTTACATAAATTTTTGCTAATTTCTACTATATCTTGCTTATCTAAATAATAAATAAACTTTTCTATATCTGGTCTTTTATTTATCTCAGCTAGGTTAAGCTCTCCAAATATAGATGCTGTTGATATGCTAATAGGAGGTTTAGCTATTAATATATAGCAATGGGGAAAAGGCTTTAAAGGCGTTAGTATCTCGCCTATACCTTTTGCAAGGTATGTACCTCTTTTTATGCAAAAAGGCACATCTGCCCCAAATTTTTTACCTATCTCTAAAAGCTCTTTGTTAGGTATATTAAGCTTAAATAGCTTTCTCATACCTATCAACGTTGCAGCACAATCGGCACTGCCTCCTGCAAGCCCTGCTCCTACAGGTATTGTCTTTTTTATGGTTATGTCCAGCCCGTATTTTATGTTATAATTTTCTTTTAGATAGCTAGCCACCTTATATACAAGGTTTCTTTCATCTGTTGGTAACCAATAAATGTTTGTTTTTAGGTTTATATCATTTGTAAATGTTTTTTCTATTATGATAGTATCTGATAAATCTACAGATTGCATTATCATTTCTAAATTATGATAGCCATTTTCTAATCTTTCTACAACATCTAAAATAGGGTTTATTTTTGCATTTGCATAAAGCTTTATCTTTTCCATATTGTATCCTCGTTTAAAAATTAATGTTTCATTTTATATATTTTAACACATAAATTATAAAATAAAAACATTTTTATAAAAAAACATTTAAAAATACTTGACGTTTTTAAAAAGTAATAATATACTTTGATTATCAAAAGATTTTTTACATATCTATGTGTATATGGAGGCTATCTTATGAAAAAAACTTTAGATACTATAGGAGGGCTTATATCTAGCGTTTTTTACGATATAATAAAACTAGAAGAAGCTTTTTTAAAAAACAACAAGTATAAAGATGTGTCTTCTAAAGAAATAAGAACTATAGAGGCTATAGGTAAAAGTAAAACAAAAAATATGGGCTCTATAGCTAAAAATTTAGATATAACTGTAGGCACATTAACAGTTTCTATTACAAACCTTGAAAAAAAAGGCTATGTTAAAAGAGAAAAATCTCTAAACGATAAAAGAGTTGTAAATGTTAGCTTAACAGAAAAAGGTAAAAAACTTTTTAGAATGCATAAAAAGTTTAGAGAAAACATTATGAAATCTATAATTATAGACCTTTCTAATCAGGAAAAAGAAATCTTTAATGGCACTTTAACAAGGGTTAGCCAAATATTGCATAAGCAATGCATAAATATTTAAAAGGAGAAAAATATGTTTAATTCTAAAATAATTGGTTTTGAAAGCTATGTTCCTCAAAACTCTATAACTAATGATGAGCTTTCTAAATTGGTAGATACATCAGATGAATGGATTTACACAAGAACAGGCATATCTAAAAGATGCTTATCTACAAAAGAAAACACATCAGATTTTGCTATAAACGTAGCCAAAAAACTATTAGAAAACAATAACGTATCTGCAGAAGATATAGACATTATCATAGTAGCTACTATAACACCTGACTATTTAACACCATCTACGGCTTGTATAGTCCAAGGCAACATAGGAGCTAAAAATGCTTTAGCATTTGATATAAACGTAGCTTGCTCAGGCTTTGTATACGCCTTATCTGTTGCAGATAAATTTTTAAAATCTGGCTTATATAAAAACGCTATTGTTATAGGAGCAGAAACCTTATCTAAGCTTATAGATTGGAAAGACAGAGGCACTTGCGTTTTATTTGGCGATGGCTCAGGGGGTGCTTTATTAACTGCTAGCAAAGATTATAACAGCATTTTATCAGAAGATTTAAAAGCAGATGGTACATCTTTTAAAGCTATAACAGGCGGTAAAATACCTAATGTTAATCCTTTCACAGAAGAAAAAGAAGAAGAAGATTTTTATTTACAAATGAACGGTAGAGATGTTTTTAACTTTGCTACAAAAACAGTACCTAAAAGCGTAAATGAAATTTTAAAAAAGGCAAACATTACATTAGATGATGTTAAATATATAGTGCCTCATCAGGCAAACAGCCGTATTGTTGAGGTGGTAGCTAAAAAGCTTGGTGTATCTTTAGATAAATTTTACCTAAATTTACAAACCTATGGAAACACATCGGCTGCTAGTATACCTATTGCTCTTGCTGAAATGTCAAAAAATAAGCTTTTGCAAAAAGGTGATAAAATAATAATAACAGGCTTTGGCGGTGGCCTTACTTGGGCATCTATGCTTGTTCAAATATAGGTATAATATGAACGATGACAACAGAAAAAAATTAATTTCTATTATGGTAGGTATGGCTTTAGGTAGCGGGCTTGCTATAATTTTATATAATTTATTTACAAAAATATAAAAAGGTTAAAAAGGTGATAATATGAAATCAAATTTATGTGATATATTAGGTATAAAATACCCTATTTTTCAAGGGGCTATGGCTTGGATATCTGACGGTGAGCTTGCTGCAAGTGTTTCTAACGCTGGTGGCCTTGGTATAATTGCAGGTGGTAATGCTCCAGGAGAGGTTGTAAGAGAAGAGATAAAAAAAGCAAAAGCTTTAACAGATAAACCTTTTGCCGTAAACATTATGCTTTTATCTCCTTTTGCAGATGAAGTTGTTAAGGTTGTTTGTGAAGAAGGCGTTAAGGTTGTAACAACAGGTGCTGGTAACCCTGCTAAATATATGGATTTATTTAACGAGCATAACATAGCAGTTATCCCTGTTATACCATCTGTTGCTCTTGCTCAAAAAATGGAAAAAATAGGAGCTAAAGCCGTTGTTGCTGAAGGTATGGAAGCAGGCGGTCATATAGGTAAGCTTACAACAATGGCTCTTGTGCCTCAAGTTGTAGATGCTGTTAATATCCCTGTTATTGCAGCTGGTGGTATTGCAGATGGTAGAGGCTGTGCTGCTGCTTTTATGCTTGGAGCTGAAGGTGTGCAAGTTGGTACAAGGTTTTTACTTTCTAACGAATGTAACATACACGAAAACTATAAAGAAAAAGTAATAAAAGCTAAAGATATAGACACAGTTATTACAGGTCAAATTACAGGACACCCTGTTCGTGTTTTAAGAAACAAGCTTGCAAGACTTTACGATACAGTAGAGGCTGAAGAAAGAAGAAAAGAAACACCTGATATTGAAAGAATAGAAAAGCTTGGTGCTGGTACCTTACAAAAAGCTGTTAAAGAAGGCGATGTGGAAAACGGTTCTGTAATGGCAGGGCAAATTGCTGGTATGGTATCAAAAAGACAAAGCAGTAAAGAAATTATAGATGAGCTTGTTAGTGAATTTGATGCTTTAATGGGTAATAAATAACATTTTTTTAATTTATTTATTGAAGGTGATTTTATTAAAAAAATTAAAAAATCAAAAGTTAATAAAAAAATCCCAATAGATGAACTAATTTATTTTTTAATAGATAATCTTTTAGATATAATAAACTTTTTTATAAGATTAATAAAATTTATTATAAAATTATTAGATTAATTTAAAACAAATAGAATATAAAGGAGAAGCTATTATTTATAAAATAATAGTATGAAGATATATGAAAATATGTTTTATATTTAGCGGTCAAGGTGCTCAATACAACAATATGGGTAAAGAGCTTTACGATAATTTTCCAATTTGCAAACAAGTATTTGAAGATGCAAACAATGCTTTAGGATTTAACATAACAGATGTTTGCTTTAACGAAGATGCTAGGCTTAACGAAACAGAATATACTCAACCAGCTATTTTAACAACAAGCTATGCTATCTTTAAACTTATGGAAGAAAAAGGCGTTAAAGCCGATTATATGGCAGGCCTTAGCCTTGGGGAATATTCTGCCCTTTGTGCAAGCGGTGCTATAGATTTTAAAGAAGGGGTAGCTCTTGTTAGAAAAAGAGGAAAATATATGACAGAGGCAGTGCCTTCAGGGGTTGGTGCTATGTCTGCTGTAATGAATGCCGATGAGGAAGTTATAAACGAGGCTTTAAAAGAAGCTTCTACAGATACAGAGCTTGCTATGATTGCAAACTATAACGCCCCAGGGCAAATTGTAATAGCAGGGCATACACCTGCTATAGAAAGAGCAGAGGTTATCCTTAAAGAAAAAGGCATTAAAAAAGTTATAAGACTTAATGTAAGCGGGCCTTTCCATACATCATTATTAAAGCCTGCTAGCGATAAATTAGCAATTGAACTTGATAATATCACTATAAATACACCTAATGTAGATGTATTTACAAACTTAACAGGTGAAAAGGTAGAAAACATAAAAGATACTTTAATAAAACAAGTAATGAGCCCTGTTAAATGGGAACAAACTATCAAAAACCTTATTGCCCTTGGCGTTGATACTTTTATAGAGCTAGGGCCTGGTAAAACCTTATCATCTTTTGTTAAAAAAGTTAGCAAAGAGGTTAGCGTTTATAACGTAGAAGATTTAGCTAGCTTAGAAAAAACTTGTAAAGGAATAGGTATAGAATAATGTTAAAAGATAAAACAGTTATAGTTACAGGTGGTGCTAAAGGTATAGGCAAAGCTATTGCTATAGCTTTTGCTAAAGAAGGTGCTAACATCGTTCTTAATTATAGAAGCACAAGCCCTGAAGACGTAGTTAAAGAAATAGAAGATTTAGGTGTTAAATGCTTAAGCGTTCAAGCAGATATAAGCGATTTTAACCAAGCTAAAGATTTAGTAGATAAAGCGGTAGAAGAGTTTAAAACAATAGATGTTTTAGTAAATAACGCTGGTATCACAAAAGATAATTTGCTTTTAAAAATGAGCGAAGAAGATTTTGATAGCGTTATTAACACAAACCTTAAAGGCGCTTTTAATATGATTAAGCACACAAGCAAAATAATGCTTAAACAAAAAAGCGGTAGCATTATAAATATGAGCAGTGTTGTTGGGCTTACAGGTAACATTGGGCAAGTAAACTATTCTGCTAGCAAAGCTGGTATGATAGGTATGACGTTTTCAACTGCTAGAGAGCTTGCATCTCGTGGTATAACTTGTAACGCTATAGCTCCTGGTTTTATAACAACAGATATGACAGATGTTTTATCTGATAGCATAAAAGAAAGCGTTTTAAATACAATACCACTTAAAAGATTTGGAACAACAGACGAAATAGCTAGCACAGCAGTGTTTTTAGCTAAAAACAAATATATAACAGGTCAAGTAATCACCGTAGATGGCGGTATGGTTATGGCTTAATGGAGGTTAATATGGAAAGAAGAGTAGTAATAACGGGTATGGGCTTAGTTACCCCTGTTGGTAATAACGTTGAAGAATTTTGGGAAAGCATAAAAAATGCTAAACACGGCATAGGAGAGATTACACATTTTGATACATCAGATTCTAAAGTTAAAATAGCTGCTGAGCTTAAAAACTTTGAACCTGAAAAAGTTTTAGATAAAAAAGAAATTAGAAGGCTTGAGCCTTTTAGCGTATATGCTTTATATGCAGCTCAAGAAGCTGTTGATAACAGCGGGCTTGATTTAGAAAAAATAGACCCTTATAGATTTGGTACTATTGTAGGCTCTGGTATGGGCGGTATTGGTATGATTGAAGACCAAATGCTTAAAATGGCTGAAAAAGGCCCTTCTAGGCTTGCTCCTTTATTTATACCAAGCGTTATAACAAATATGGCTGCTGGGCATATTGCAATACGTTTTGGAGCAAAAGGCATTTGTGAAACTGCTATAACTGCTTGTGCTACAAGTACAAGTTGCATAGGTATGGCTTATAGAAACATAAAATTTGGCTATGAAGATGTTATCCTTGCAGGTGGTACTGAAAGCACAATCACTAAAGCTGGTATTGGTGGCTTTGCTGCTTTAAAAGCCCTTTCCACATCAGAAGATGTAAACAGAGCCTCTATCCCATTTGATAAAGAAAGAAACGGCTTTGTAATGGGCGAAGGTGCAGGTATTTTAGTTTTAGAAGAGCTAGAACACGCAAAGGCTCGTGGTGCTAAAATTTTAGCAGAGGTTGTAGGCTATGGTGCAACTTGTGATGCTTACCATATGACTGCTCCTTGTGAAGATGGTGATGGTGCTGCTCGTGCTATGATAAAAGCTATGGAAGAAGCAAACGTAAACCCTAACGATATTACATATATTAACGCTCACGGTACAAGCACACCAGCAAATGATGTTGCCGAAACAAAAGCTATTAAAACTGCCCTTAAAGAAAATGCTTACAAAGTTTCTATCAGCTCTACAAAATCTATGACAGGACATTTATTAGGTGCAACAGGTGCTGTTGAAGCTATAGCTTGTGTTTTAGCCCTAGAAAATAACTTTGTACCTCCAACAGCAGGCTATAAAGTGCCAGATGAAGAATGCGATTTAGACTATACACCTAACGTAGGTAAAGAAAGAGAAATGAAATACGCTTTATCTAATACCCTTGGCTTTGGCGGACATAACGCTGTATTATGCCTTAAAAAATGGGAGGAATAATAAATGGATTTTAACAAAATTAAAGATTTAATGCAAAGCCTAGATAGCTCTAACCTTATGGATTTTGAGCTTAAGCTAAGCGATGGTTTTTACCTTAGAATGAACAAGCACTCAAACGCTACACCTAGTGTACCTAGTGTAGCTAGCATAAATAACAATATAAATAACAATGCTAGCATATCACAAACAGATGATGTACCTAACATTAATAACATTGCTCAAAATTTATCGGAGCCTATAACAATTATTCCAGAAGCAAAAGATGAAATAAAAGAAGGTAATATTGTTGCAAGCCCTATTGTTGGTACATTTTATGCTAGTAGCTCACCTACAAAGCCTGCTTTTGTAAAAGTTGGTGATAAGGTAAATGCTGGAGATGTGTTATGCATTATTGAGGCTATGAAAGTTATGAACGAAATAACAAGCCAATATAGCGGTGAAATAGCTGAAATACTTGTTAATAATGAAGATATGGTGGAATATAACCAACCTTTATTTAGAATAGTATAGTTATAATAGGTATGCAAAAGCATATCTGAGGGTGAAGACTTTGTCTTCACCCTTTCAAAAAAATAACAATATTATTTTTTTAGGTTCTGTAGGAAAATATTTTTTAAATTCTTTGTGTTTAAAACAGATGTTTATATTATTTTCCTTTAAATTTAAAATAAAAATCTTTTATAAATTCAAAGAAAAATAAATTTATGCTTTAATTGTAATTAAAAGGTTATAGGCAAAGCCTTTACCTTTTTGGTGATTTTAATATTTTAGGATAAAGGCGAGATTATAGAAACTATCTATTCCCGCACGCCACCCTTTTTTTAGGGCTTCCCCCTAGAACCCCTTAATTACTAAAGGTTTTTAATTATTTTGTCTACAGTCTGATAACAGATGTATGCAAAAGCATACCTCAGACTATAGACAAAATAAATTTTATAAAATAAATAGCACAAATATGAAAAGTATGAGCGAAGCTCACGGGGGTGTGGGGCACTCCCCGCATAGGGCGATGGGTGGGTTTAGATAAAAAGAAAGACTTGCCTTAAAACCGAAACACTTAAAATTATGAATAAATATAAAAAGATTGTCGACTTTGTCTACAGTCTCAGGTATACAAAATCATACCTATTATAATAATAAATTTAAGGAGAATTATTATGGATATTAAAGAAATAATGGAAATTATCCCTCATAGATACCCTTTTCTTTTAATAGATAGGGTTATAGAAATAGAAGAAGGCAAAAAAATAGTTGCTATAAAAAATGTAACAATGAACGAACAGTTTTTCCAAGGACATTTCCCTGTTGAGCCTGTTATGCCTGGTGTATTAATCATTGAGGCTATGGCTCAAGCTGGTGCTTGTGCTATTTTATCTATGGACGAATACAAAGGTAAAATTGCATATTTTGGTGCTATAAACAATGCAAAATTTAGAGATAAGGTTGTACCTGGCGATACATTAAGGCTTGAGGTTGAGCTTTTAAAGCTTAAAAAGGTTGCAGGCATAGGCAAAGGCATTGCTTATGTTGGCGATAAAAAGGTTGCAGAAGCAGAATTTACTTTTATGATTGGATAGAGGTGTAATATGTTTAACAAAATATTAATTGCAAACCGTGGCGAAATTGCTGTTAGAATAATTCGTGCTTGTAGAGAAATGGGCATAGCAACAGTTGCTGTTTATTCTGAGGCTGATAAAAACGCACTACATACACAGCTTGCCGATGAAGCAGTTTGTATAGGTGGCAACAAAAGTGCTACTAGCTACCTTAATATGAACAACATTATAAGCGCTGCTTGCCTTACAGGAGCTAACGCTATCCATCCAGGCTTTGGCTTTTTATCTGAAAATGCAAAGTTTGCAGATATGTGCAAAGAATGTAACATAAAATTTATAGGTCCTGATGCTAAAACTATTGATTTAATGGGCAACAAAGCTAACGCTAGAAAGCTAATGATTGAGGCTGGTGTACCTGTTACCCCTGGTAGCGATGGTGTTGTTGAAAGCGTAGAAAAAGCTAAAGAGCTTGCAAAAGAATTTGGCTATCCTGTTATGATAAAAGCATCTGCTGGTGGTGGTGGCCGTGGTATAAGGATAGTTAGAGAAGAAAAAGATTTAGAAGAGGCTTATAACTCGGCTAAAAGCGAGGCTAAAGTTGCCTTTGGCGACGATAGCATATATATGGAAAAAGTTATTGAAAACGCAAGACACATTGAGGTTCAAGTTTTAGCAGATGAACACGGCAATGCTATCCACCTTGGTGAGCGTGATTGTTCACTGCAACGTAGAAACCAAAAAGTCCTTGAAGAAGCCCCTTCTGTTGCTCTTGATGAAGAAACAAGAAAAGCTATGGGCGAGGCTGCTATACGTGCTGTAAAAGCATCTAACTATAAAAACGCAGGTACAATAGAATTTTTATACGGTAAAGATAATAAATTTTACTTTATGGAAATGAACACACGTATACAGGTAGAACACCCTGTTACAGAAATGATAACAGACATAGACATAGTTAAAGAGCAAATAAGAATAGCTTATGGTAAAAAGCTTAAATATACACAAGAAGATGTAAAATTTAGCGGTCATAGCATTGAATGTAGAATAAATGCCGAAGACCCTTATAACAATTTTGCTCCTTCTCCTGGTAAGATAGATTATTTATTTTTACCTAGCGGTTGTAACGGGCTTAGGGTAGATAGTGCTGTTTATGCCGGATATACTATCCCTAGCTTTTACGATTCTATGATAGCTAAAGTTATAACAAAAGGTAGAACAAGAGAAGAAGCTATAGGGAAAATGAAAAGAGCCTTAAACGAGTTTGTTATTGAAGGTATTAAAACTAACATAGATTTTCATTTAGAGCTTTTAGATGATGAAAACTATTTAAAAGGTGATTTTGATACATCTTATATTACCAACACATTTTTAAACAATTTTAATAATATGTAATACCCCTATCCTTTTACTATGGTTTAGGTATTATAAACTAATATCTTTTGAAAGGAAGATGTAAATGGATTTATTTAAAAATAAAAAAAGTCCTAACAGCATAGAAAAAAAACCTAGCAAGCAAAAAGTTTTTGCAAAGCCAGAAGTGCCAACAGGTCTATGTATTAAATGTAACGGTTGTGGAACAACTATTTATTCTAAAGAGCTTGGCTTATACAACGTTTGCCCTGAATGTAATTTCTATTTTAGGCTATCTGCAAGAGATAGGATAAAAACTATTGCCGATAAAAACATATTTGTAGAATTTGATAAAGATATGTATGCCAAAAACCCTTTAAATTATCCTAACTATGAAGAAAAAGTTAAAAATTTAAAGGAAAAAACAGGGCTTAACGATGCGGTTGTTACAGGTAAATGCCAAATATATGGTAAAGACTGTGTGCTATGCGTTATGGACGCAAGCTTTATAATGGGCAGTATGGGTTCTGTTGTTGGCGAAAAAATAACACGTGCCTTTGAATATGCAACAGAGCATAAATTACCTATTATTATATTTACAGCATCTGGCGGTGCTAGAATGCAAGAAGGCATAATATCTTTAATGCAAATGGCAAAAGTTAGTGCGGCAGCTAGCAGGCACTCTGAGGCTGGGCTTTTATACGTAACTGTTTTAACCGACCCTACAACAGGTGGCGTTACAGCTAGCTTTGCAATGCTTGGAGATATAATCCTTGCAGAGCCTAACACCCTTATAGGCTTTGCTGGCCCTCGTGTTATAGAGCAAACCATCAAGCAAAAGCTTCCTGAAGGCTTTCAAAAGGCAGAGTTTTTACTGGAGCACGGCTTTGTAGATGCTATTGTAGAAAGAAAAAATTTAAAGAAAACTTTGTCTACAATATTAAAAATACACAAACAAAATATTTAAGGAGGTGCTAAAATGTCTACTGCTTATGAAACTGTAAAGCTAGCAAGGCGTGTTACAAGGCCTAACGCTAAAGAATATATAGACTATATATTTACAAATTTTATAGAGCTACACGGAGATAGAGCTTATAAAGATGATAAAGCTGTTATAGGTGGCATAGCACTTTTAGATAAACAACCTGTTACTATCGTTGGTATACAAAAAGGCTCTACAATAGAAGAAAACATAGAAAGAAACTTTGGCTCTCCTCACCCAGAAGGATATAGAAAAGCCCTTAGGCTTATGAAACAAGCTGAAAAATTTAACCGCCCTATAATAACCTTTATAAATACATCTGGTGCTTATTGTGGCATAGGTGCAGAAGAACGTGGACAAGGGGAAGCTATAGCTAGAAATTTATTTGAAATGGCTAACTTAAAAGTGCCTATCATAGCTATTGTTATTGGCGAAGGTGGTAGTGGCGGTGCTTTAGCTCTTGGTGTATCTGATAGAGTTTGGATGCTTGAAAATTCTGTTTATTCTATATTATCTCCAGAAGGCTTTGCTAGCATTTTATGGAAAGATGCAACAAAAGCTGCTGATGCTGCCGAGCTTATGAAAATAACTGCTAAAGACCTTTTAGAGCTTGGAGTTATAGAAAAGGTAATACCTGAGGTAGATGGCGGTGTGGAAATGGACTTTATGTACACTGCTCATATTTTAAAAGAAGAGCTTATAAAAGAAATAAACAATCTTTTAAAAATAGATAAAACAACTCTTTTAAACGATAGATACAATCGTTTTAGAAAAATGGGAGAATACGAGGAATTTTAGTATCTTGTTAAGGAGGTACCTATGAAAAATTTATTAATTATTGTAGATTATCAATATGATTTTGTGGCAGATGATGGGCTTTTGACAGCAGGAAAACCTGCTCAAGATATAGAAGAAAATATATATGAGCTAGCTAATAAATATATAACTAAAAATGATGATATTCTTCTTACATTAGATACACATATAAAAGAAGAATGGAGCATACACCCTGAAAGCAAAAGCTTTAATATGCACTGTGAAAAAGGCACTAAAGGCAACGCTCCTTATGGTAAAATAAAAAATATTTTAAACTATGAAAATATTAATGTTTTAGAAAAAAGAGGATATTGTCCTTTGCCTAAAGATATTGAATATATAATAAATAATTATACTAATATAGAAATATGCGGTGTTGTTACAGATATATGCGTTCTTCAAACTGCAATAGCTCTTTACAACAGCTGTGTTAACAGCGGAAAACAAATTAACTTTACATTAAATACTAGCTGTTGTGCCTCTTTTAATAAATATGGTCATACCTTTGCTATTGATTATATGCAAAATATATTAGGGTTTAAAATAGTATGATGAGTGATTTCGCTATTGCTACAAAATGTCTTATTGTAAATGAGGATAACAAATACCTTTTATTAGAAAAAACAAAAGAAGAGGCTAAAAATGATAGCTGTGTAAGCTTATATGATATCCCTGGAGGCAGGCTTTTATATAAAGAAGATGTAATAGACTGTGTTATTAGAGAAGTTTTTGAAGAAACTAACATAAAGCTTACTAAAAATAATATAAAAAAGATATTAAATGCTAAATCTATCCTTAGAAAAGATGGGCTTCATCTTGTTGTTATAACCTATGTTTGTAAAGTTGAAAACGCCCATATTAAGCTTAGCAAAGAACATAATAATTTTTATTGGATAGATGAAAGCTTTGAAAACCTTCCCCCTTGGATATTAGATACCATAAAAGAAAGTAATATATAATAAGTAAAAAGGCTATAGATTATAAATCTATAGCCTTTTAGGTTATAGACAAAGTCTACAACCTTTTTGTAATTATTAGATTTTTTGCTTTAAGGAAAGGTTTTTGTAATTATCTAAACCCACCCACCGCCCTTCTTCTAGGGCTTTGCCCTAGAACCCTTTAATTACTTAAATATTTATGGCAGAAGGCTTTAATATTATTTTGTCCACAGTTTGAAATGCTATAGATTTATGCATCTATAGCATTTTTATTATTGTTAATTTTATAATTTATCTTGCTTTTATGTATATATACATTATAATATACTTATAATATTTTATAAAGGAGGCAAAAAAATGGAACAACTAAAAAATAGAAGTGAAGTTTTAGAAGATTTTAAATGGAAGATAGAAGACTTGGTGGCTTCTGATAAAATATGGCAAGAGCGTTTTGATGCTCTAATTAAAGATTTTAAAAAGCTAGATAGCTTTAAAGACAACATAAATATAGAAAATTTATACAGTTGCCTTTCTTTAAGAGACAAAGTATCTAACGAAACAATGGTTTTATATGTATATGCTAATTTAAAAAATAACGAAGATAGCACAAACAGTTTTTATCAATCTTTATCAAGCAAAGCAGATAGCCTTATAAGCTTATATCAAGGAGCAACTGCCTTTATAGAGCCTGAAATTTTAACATTAAAAGAAGATGAGCTTTTAAAAGCATTAGATAATGATTTAAGCTTATATAAACAATATATAAACAATCTTTTAAGAACAAAAGAACATATATTATCTACAGAAAAAGAAGAAATACTTGCAAATGCTTACGAAATAAGCCAAGCTGCTGATAATATATTTTCTATGTTAAATAATGCCGATGCAGATTTTGGCTATATAAAAGACGAAAATGGCAAAGAGATAAAAGTTACCCACGGCAATTATTCTATGCTTTTAGAAAACCCTAACCAAGAGGTTAGAAAGCAAGCTTTTAAAGCTATGTATAAATTTTATCATAGCCTTAAAAACACAATAGCAGCAACATATACATCTAGTGTTAAAGCAGATATATTTAACGCAAAGGTTAGAAACTATAACTCTTCAATAGAACAAGCTCTTTCTCAAACAAACGTACCTTTAGATGTATATAAAAACCTTATAGCTACAGTGCATAAATTTTTACCTGCTATGCATAAATACGTAAGCATAAGAAAAAAACGCCTAGGCTTAGATGAAATACATTTTTATGATTTATATACACCTATCGTTAAAGATGTAGATAAAAAAATTACCTTTGAAGAAGGCAAAAAGCTTACGTTAGAAGCTTTAAAACCTTTAGGCGATGATTATATTAAAAACCTACAAGAAGCCTTTGATAACCGCTGGATAGATATTTATGAAAATGTAGGTAAAAGAAGCGGAGCTTATGTATGGGGAGCTTATGGTTGCCACCCTTTTGTATCTTTAAATTACACAGATACATTAGATGATATGTTTACATTAGCTCACGAAATGGGCCACGCAATGCATAGCTATTATACAACAACAAACCAACCTTATATTTACGGAGACTACACAATCTTTTTAGCAGAGGTAGCATCTACTGTAAACGAAGCTTTATTAATGGAACATTTATTAAAAACTACAGATAACGAAGAAGAAAAGCTTTACCTTATAAATCACTTTATGGAACAATTTAGAACTACTTTATTTAGACAAACAATGTTTGCTGAGTTTGAAATGATTGTTCACGAAAAAATGGAACAAGGAGAGCCTCAAACCTTTGAAAGCCTTTGTGAAATATATAAAGATTTAAACATTAAATATTACGGTAACGACATAATAATAGATGAAGAAATAACTTGGGAATGGGCAAGAATACCTCATTTTTATTCTGCATTTTATGTATATCAATATGCAACAGGTTATTCTTGTGCAATAGCATTTTCTAAAAAAATATTAGAGGAAAACGGCAAAGATGCTTATCTTAATTTCTTAAAAAGTGGCTCATCAGATTATTCTACAGAAATTCTTAAAAAAGCAGGCGTAGATATGACTAAAAAAGAGCCTATAGAAGATGCTTTAAAAGTTTTTGAAGAATTAGTTGATAAAATGGACAAAATATCTTAATTAACATAGGAGGGCTTTATGGATACACGTATTACACAACTTGCAAAAAATTTAATAAACTATTCTTGTAATTTACAAAAAGGCGAAAAAGTTTTAATATCAAGCGGTGGCTTTTATGATATGCCTCTTGTTAAAGCTTTAATAAAAGAGGCTTATAACGTAGGTGCTATCCCTTTTGTTGAGATAAACCACAATAGCATACAAAGAGAAATCTTATTAAATACAAGCAAAGAACAGCTTGAGCTTATGGCTCATATAGATGCTCAAAGAATGGAAGCTATGGACGCCTTTATAGGCATTGGAGCTCAAGATAACAACAGCGAGCTTTCAGATGTTCCTAGCGAAAATATGCAACTGTATTCTAGCATATACGGTAAAAGAGTTCATCAAGACGTAAGGCTTAATAAAAAATGGGTTGTTTTAAGATATCCTACACCTAATATGGCACAATCTGCTGGCACAAGCCTTGAAGCTTTTGAAGATTTTTATTTTAAAGTTTGTAACTTAGATTATAGCAAAATGTCTAAAGCTATGGATAGCTTAGTTGATTTAATGAACAAAACAGATAAGGTACGTATTGTAGCTAAAGATACGGATATTAGCTTTTCTATTAAGGATATACCAACTGTTAAATGTGCTGGAGAAATGAACATACCAGACGGTGAGGTTTACACTGCACCTGTTAGAGAAAGTGTAAATGGTTATATAACTTATAACACACCTTCAGAATATCAAGGCTTTACTTATGAAAACGTACGCCTAGAATTTGAAAATGGTAAAATAATAAAAGCTACCGCAAACGATACAGAGCGTATAAACAAAGTATTTGATACAGATGAAGGAGCTAGATATATAGGAGAATTTGCAATAGGTATAAACCCTTATATATTAAAACCTATGAACAATATATTATTTGATGAAAAAATAATGGGTAGCATACATTTTACCCCAGGTGCTGCTTATGATGATGCTAACAACGGCAACAAAAGTAACGTACATTGGGATTTAGTTTTAATACAAACTAAAGACTTTGGCGGTGGAGAAATTTATTTTGATGATGTGTTAATAAGAAAAGATGGTGTTTTTGTTATAGATGAGCTTAAATGCTTAAACCCTGAAAACTTAATGTAAAATAAGCTACCTATAAGGTGAAGACTTTGTCTTCACCTCAAACTGTAGGCAAAATAAATAACTACCCAAAATTTAAGCCATAGCTTACGTGGTGCGTGGTGTCCCCGCATAGAGCTGTGGGTGGGTTTAGATAATTACAAAAACCTTTCCTTAAAGCAAAAAATTTAAAATTGCAAAAATATTGTCTACTTTGTGGACAATATTTCTGTAATTTTAATATTTTAAAATAAATGCAAGATGATAAAAATTATCTTTTCCCGCCCACCACCCTTCTTCTAGGGCTTCGCCCTAGAACCCTTTAATTAATTAAACAAAAGCTTTATTAGTATTTATTTTATCAATAATAAAAGAATACAAGAGTTAATTAACTCTTGTATTCTTTTATTATTGGTTGTATTTGTTTGCCTTTTAAAGCCTCGCTAATAGTTTTTGGTATATCATTAAAATGAGCAACCATAGACCTTGGCTTTTTCTCATAGTCATCTTGACCAAAAGGCACAAAATAAACATTTTTCTTATTAATCATTGTGCCTATATTTTGCATATTAGCCCCTAGGGCATCGTTTGTAGATACTGCTATTATAAGTGGCTTATTGTTTCTTATGTGAGCTTTGCTTGCCATCAAAACAGGTGTATCGCATATGCCAGCATTTAGCTTTGCAAGGGTGTTACCTGTGCAAGGTGCTATAACAAATGCATCTAGGTTGTTTTTAGGGCCTATAGGCTCTGCCTCTTCTATAGTTTTTATTATTTTATTACCTGTTATTTCTTCTATTTCTTTCATAAAATCTTCTGCTTTGCCAAACCTTGTATCTATGTTTTGAGAGTTAAAAGAAAATACAGGGTAAACCTTTGCATTTAATGCAACCAAGTTTTTTATTTGCTCTATAGTTTCTTTAAATGTACAAAAAGACCCTGTCAAAGCATAGCCTATGTTAATGTTAGTAAAATCCATATTACCACCTCCATAGTTAATAATATGTTTTTTAATAAAATAGGTTACTATATTTTTTTATCTAATTGTACATCATATAGCCTTTTATAAATACCGTTATTGGCTATTAACTGTTGATGGTTACCGCTTTCTTTTATTTCACCTTTATGCATAACTATAATCTTATCTGCGTGTTGTATTGTAGATAGCCTGTGAGCAACCATTATTGTTGTTCTATCTTTCATTAAGTTCTGTAAGGCATTTGTTATTAGGCTTTCTGTTTCTGTATCTATGTTAGATGTTGCCTCATCTAGCACTAATATTTTAGGCTCATAAGCTAGGGTTCTTGCAAAAGATAAAAGTTGCCTTTGCCCTGCCGATAAGGTGCTACCACGCTCTGTTACAGGCTCGTCGTATTTATTTTCGAGCTTTTCTATAAATGAGCTTGCATTTACAATTTCTGATGCCTCTTTTATTTTTTCATCTGTTATTTTTTCATTGCCTAAAGATATGTTTCCTTTTATATCCCCCGTAAAAATAAATACATCTTGTTGCACCTGCCCAATAGCACCTCTTAAAACATCTATGTCTATATCTTTTATATTAACACCGTCTATTAATATTTCTCCTTTTTGTATATCAAAATATCTACCTATTAAGTTTAATATGGAAGATTTACCAGCACCTGTTGCTCCAACAAAGGCTACCTTTTCCCCTTTTTCAATGGTAAAGCTTACATTTTTTAATACATAGTCTTCATTTTCATAGGCAAACCATACGTTTTTAAATTCTATTTTACCATTTATATCAATAGGTGTAGGATTTTTAGGAGATATTATATCTTGCTTTTCATCTAATATAGAAAATATTTTTTCAGATGATGCTATGGAAGATTGTAACGTACCAAATTGCTCTGCTAGCTCTTGTATAGGTTCAAAAAATGAATTTATATAGCTTATAAAAATATATAAGGTACCTACAGATAATGTGCCGTTTAAAACAGAGTTGCTACCGCTTGCTATAATAATAACTAAAGCTATTACAGATACAAAGTATATACAAGGTCTAAAAATAGCAAATGTCATAACCTCTCTCCAGCTAGCACGATAAAGTTCATAACTTTTATTTTCAAATTCTTCATATTTTTCTTTTTCTTTAGCAAAAATTTGTATTAGCTTCATACCAGAAATATGCTCTGCTAAAAAAGTGTTTAAATCTGTTATTTTGTTTCTTGTTATACGATAAGCCTTTCTTGAAAAATGCTTAAATGTAAACGTTAAAATAGCTACAATAGGTAGCATAAGAAAAGATAATATGGCAAGCTTAAAATCTTTATAAAACATAACTACTGCAAAGCCAAAAATTTTAACAATATTTTTAAATAATTTGATTAATATAGTTGTAAAAAGCTCATTTATGGCCTCTGTATCGTTTGTAACCCTTGTAACTAGCTTACCTACAGGCTCTTTGTTAAAAAAGTTTACCGATAGGCTATGTATATGTTCAAAAACTTCTTTTCTCATTTTAAAAATAATTTTTTGCCCCATATTCTGTAGCATTAATGTGTTTATAACATTTAGTACAAAGCCTATTAACATTATTAAAAGATATATACCTGCTGCATATATTATACCTTTAAAGTCGTTTTTCCTAAGCTCTTTTAAATCTTCTTTATCTAATAAAGTTGCATTTTTTGATATCTCTTCAAGCTCTTGGTTGGTAGCGTTGTTAAGGCTTAAAGACTGTTCTTTGTCTATATCCTCTACCATATAATAGCTATCGTTATATAATATTATTTGATATATGCCATTATCTGCCTCTTCAAAATCTTTTGTTAAATATATATCTTTATATGCTACGGCATTTTTATCATCTTTTGTTGTTTCTATGTAAGGCTTAGAATAACCATTTATATTATTATCTATAGCGTTACCTATTATTATAGGCCTATAAAGCTCTATCACTATAATAAATAAAACTAATATTGTAGCTATAAACATTGTCCATTTATGTGGCTTTAAATAAGTTAATAACTGTTTCATTTTTGCACCTCCTTATATGTTTTCTATATCTTTATCTAGGTTTTTTTCTCTTTCTTCTAGTGCATCTTCTAGCTTTTGTTTTTCGTACATATCTTTGTATACATCGTTATTTTCTATAAGCTCACTATGTGTTCCTACTTCACGTATTTTCCCATTATCTAAAACCATAATAACATCTGCATTTTTTATAGTTGATATACGGTGAGCAATTAAGATAGTTGTTTTGCCTTGTCTGTTTTCTTTTAAGTTTTTAAGTATGCTTTCTTCTGTGTTGGTATCTACTGCCGATAAGGCATCATCTAATATTAATATAGGTGCATCTTTTATTAAAGCCCTTGCTATAGAGCTTCTTTGCTTTTGCCCACCAGATAAGGTAACTCCTCTCTCACCTACTATAGTTTCATAGGCTTTAGGAAAATCTATAATGTTATCGTGTATACAAGCAGTTATTGTAGCTTTTGTTATTTTTTCCATTTCTTCATCTTCAATGCCAAAAGCTATGTTAGATTTTAAAGTGTTTGAAAATAAAAAGTTATCTTGTGGCACATAAGCAATGCTTTCTCTTAAAGTTTTTAAAGGTATTTTGTTTATGTCTTTATCATCTATAAAAATCATACCGTCATTTGCATTATAAAGGTGTAAAAGCAAATTAACAAGGGTGCTTTTACCATTGCCTGTTTTACCTATTATAGCAAGGGTTGTGCCTTTATCCACTTTTAAGTTAATGTCTTTAAGGGTAGGCTCCTTATAGCCTTTATGTACAAATGTAAGGTTTTTAAATTCAATTTTACCTTGTATATTTTTTATATCTTCCACGTCTTCTCTATCAAATATTTCTGGCTTTTCATCAAAAATAGCTTTTATACGTTTTAAAGATGCTCCCCCTTGAGATAGCATAGTTATGGTTTCACCGCAAGCAAGCATAGGCCATACAAGCATAGATATATATTGGTTAAAAGCAACAAACTTACCTAAAGTTATTTCACCTAAAAGAGCTAAATAACCACCGTAAATAAGGGTAACTAAGCTACTTAAGCCTATTATTACATCTAACAAAGGCATTATTACAGCTTGTAATTTAACAACTTTTAAGTTTTTTTCCTTTGTTAATAAATTTGCTTTGTTAAACCTGTAAAACTCTGCTCTTTCTCTAACAAAAGCCTTTATAACCCTAACCCCTGAAAAGCTTTCTTGCACAAAATCTGCCATAGAAGATATAGCCTCTTGAGATGCTTTAAAACGTTGCTCCATTATCTTTCCATAGTAAATTTCGCTAACACATATTAAAAACATAGGTATGATAGCAATTAATGTTAATTTAATATTTACATATACCATCATCTGTACAACAACCATAATTGTCATAACGCTTGCATCAAATATTGTTATAACTGTAGGCCCTATAGCTTTTCTAACTGCTGTTAAATCGCTTAAAAACCTAGTCATTAAATCTCCTGCTTTATGCTCGTTAAAGTATTCAACGCTCATCTTTTCTAAATGACCAAACATATCGTTTCTTATTTCTTTTTCTATGTTACGCGCAGCCCCAAAGATGAAAAAACGCCAAAAAAAACGGCCAATAGCTATAACTAAGCCAACTAATATAATATATAATATGTAAACTAAAATTTTATTGATGGTAACGTTTCCTATTGTTAAGCTATCTATGATAGCTCCTGTTATTTTAGGTATTAAAAGGCTCATAAAATCTACAATAAATAATGTCATAACGCCTAAAAAATACCTATATTTATATTTATTTAAGTAAGTTAATATAAATTTAAAACTTTTCATTTTTTTCACCTCTTTTAACATTTATTAAATTATATCAAAATTTAACATATAAGTAAAGCTAGCTTTATTGACAATACTATTTAAAATGATATAATTTTATTATATTATAATATTTTTAAAAAAATTTATAAAAGAGGTAAAATATGAAGCTATCATCATTTATGCACTTTGCTAAATTTGGTATCAAAACAATTTTATTTAATAAAAAAGATGTTATTTTAGGCACTATCATTGTTACAGATAAATGTAACTTAAGCTGTAAACATTGCTCTGTTAATAACATTAACTGTGTCATATATCCTTATGAACAAATAAAAAAAGAAATGGAAAAGCTATATAATATGGGTGTACGTATTTTGTTTTTTTGTGGCGGCGAAACCTTGTTATATAAAGACAAAGATAAAACTATAAGAGACCTTGTGATAGAGGCAAAAAATATGGGCTTTTTAATAGTAAATCTTGTTACAAACGGTACGTTACCTATAAATGTGCCAGAGGCAGATTTGATACTTTTAAGCCTAGATGGTAACAGAGGAAAACATAATGAAATTAGAGGAGATACTTATGATACAATTTTAGAAAATATAAAAAACGCTACGTCAGATAACATTTGTTTTTATATGGCAATAAACCAAATTAACAAAGATTGTATAGAAGATGTTTGCCTTTTAGCTAAAAACACAAAAAATGTACGTGCTGTTTCTTTTAATTTTCACACACCTTATCCAAACACAAAACATTTATATTTAAACAAAGAAGAAAAGGCTGTTTGCTGTGAAAAAATAGCTAAAATGATGAAAGAAAAAGTACCTGTTTTTAATTTAAAAAGTGCTTTTAAATATATTATAAATAACACCTTTGATACCCCTTGCAACCAATGCGTTGTTATAGAAAACGGAAAAGTTAGCACCTGTGGCCGTTGCATAGATATACCTAACTTATGTGAAAAATGTGGCTATTTCTTCGTTGCCGAATATACCTTAATATTTAAAGGTAACATAAAAGTAATATTTGATATGTTAAAAACTTATTTAAAATATATATAAAATATATTTCTAACAATAAATGAGGTGATTTATATTAGCTTAATTAGTACAATAACAAGAATGTGGCTTACTCGCTCTTTTAAGCCTTTTACCTTTAAAAATCATTATACAAACGATTTAGCTTTTAAAGATTTAGATAACCTTGGATTATATGTACATATCCCTTTTTGCAAAAGTATTTGTAATTTTTGTCCTTATTGCAAAGTTTTATATTCTAAAGATTTATGTGATAAATATATAGATTATTTAATTAAAGAAATAAATTTTGTAGGTAGCAAGCTAGATGAAAAGAAACAAGTTACAAGCCTATATTTTGGGGGTGGCTCTCCTGCCCTTGCTACAGATAAAATTAAAGATATAATAGATACTATAAACAAATATTTTATAATAACAGAAGGCATAGGCATAGAGCTACACCCTGAAGATGTTAATGTAGAAACGCTACAAGCTTTAAAAAATGCTAATGTTACAAAAATTAGCATAGGCATACAATCTTTTAATAAAAAATATCAAAATATATTAGGTAGAAAACCTTTAGATTGTTCACAGCTAGCTAATAACCTATCTAAAGTTAAGTTTGAAACAGTTTCTATAGATTTAATCTTTGCTCTTCCTAACCAAACTTATAAGGATTTAAAAGAAGATATTGATACAGCCCTTTCAATAGGTGCTAACCATATTGCAATTTATCCTTTTATAGATTTTACCTTTACAAAAAGCAAGGTAAAAGCAATGGAAAAGAAAGAAAAGAAAGCCCTTCTTGATGATATAACTAACTATCTTTTTGAAAAAGGCTTGGTACGCAATTCCATCTGGACTTTTGCAACTAAAAATAACGCAAGCTATTCTTCTATGACAAGGGATAATTTTTTAGGCTTTGGTTGCTCTGCCACAACCCTACTTAAAGACCAGTTTAAAATAAACACATTTTCTATAGAAGAATATATAAAAAGAATAGATAATAACAACCTACCAACTTCCCTTACAATAGATTTTACAAAGCGTCAACGTATGATATATTATCTATTTTGGACGTTATATAGCACAAAAATAGATTCTTTAGATTTTGAAAAATTTTTTGGCATACCTTTAAAGAAAATGTATGGCTTTGAGCTTTATCTAGCAAAAAAGCTAGGGTTTCTTACAGAAGAAAATGGCATATATTCTATGACATTAAAAGGTGCTTTTTATTACCATTATTATGAAAATTTTTATACCTTATCTTACATTGATAAAATGTGGAATGTTATGAAAAATGAAGCTTTCCCTAAAGGCATTAAGCTATAAAAAACGAAAGGTGTGTTAACAATAAATAAAAAATATATAATAATATTATTATCTTTTTTGTTTTTTATTATATTTATTTTTAATCAAAATAAAAAAAATATAAATTATATTAACAATAACATATTTTATAACAAAAACTTTAATATAGCAGATAATATAATAAAAAATATAGATATTCCTATACAATTTATGAAAATGAATGTATCTTTATTTCCAACAGGTGAAAAAAACCTAATAGTTGATTTTAAAAAAGGCTTTTTTACCTATGGTTTAGAAAACTGGGATAACCGAGAAGGCATTATTTCCATCAAACGCCTAGATTTAAATAAAGATAATAAAGATGATTATTTAGGTATTTATAAAAATTACAATAATTTAAGTATTTATATATACGAAAAAGATGAAAATTTTAATTTAATAAAATTAGACGAATTACTTTTAATAGATAAATTCTTTAGCAATATAAATGACAATATAACAATAGGTATTATAAATATAGATAATAGAGATTACATTTATTTAGAAGCAAATTTATATGATGAAAGCCAAAATTCCTTTTTTCCTTATTATAGAATAATTGGTTATGATGGTAGTAAATTATATAATTATTTTAAATTATATAAGTATCGTTATGAAAACGAAGTTGATTATATTGTAGAAAGTGCAAGTTTAAAAAATGCAGTTACTATCTGGCAAAATAAAGAATCTATAATTAATAATACCGATATTGGTATATACAATAACTTAACAGAAGAAGAAGCATTAAAAAAAGCCTTTATTGAGCTAGGAAATTTACCTATATTAAATGAAAATATTGAAAACAGCACTTTTTATTCTTATGAAAATCATTTAAAATTATTAACAAAGCTAAAATATACATTTATAAAAGATGATAATAACACTTATGTATTTTCAAGTAATATAATAGATTTTACAAATTTTAATATCATAAAAAATAATATAGAAGATAAGAAAATAACATTAGGTATTTCAGAAGAAGATTTATTTAACATAGCCGAAAAATATTGGGGAGTTTATAACGGACAAATAGATGAAGAAACAGGATATCCTATGTATATTTACCCATTTGGTGAAATTGATTTTAATGTTAATAAAATATATTATGAAGTTAGCTTACGTTGGTTGGTGGAAAATAGCCATTTATCAACCCTTGACTATATTATAATTGATGGAGAAACAGGAGAAATTATATAAAAAATTATAATAAAAACTAAAACAAATATATCATCTTTAATAAATAAACTTAATATAAAATTTTAGAATGAAAACAAAATAAATTTTATAAAAATTAAGAGCATAAACATCAAAAAGCAGAACGCAGTTTAACGGGGGCGGGTTTAGAAAGCATATGAAACACTTGCTTTAAAACCGAAACACTTAAAATTATGAATAACTATAAAAAGGTGAAGACTTTGTCTTCACCCTTTTTGTTATTCTTCCCAGTTATGATATACGTTTTTAACATCATCATCGTTATCTAGTAAATCTAACAATTTGTTCATTTTCTTTATATCTTCAGCATCTGTTAAAACAGTATATGTTTGAGGTATCATATTAATGCCTGCATCTGCTATGTTAATGTTAGCGTTTTCTATAGCTTCACGAACAGCAGAAAAATCTTCTACAGTAGTTAATATTTCATAGCCTTCTTCTTCTTCGTTAAAATCTAATGCACCAGCATCTAATGCTAACATCATAAGCTCATCTGTGTCTATATCATCTGCCTTTTCAACCATAATTTGTCCTTTTTCATCAAACATAAAGCTAACACAGCCAGTTGTGCCCATATTACCGTTACCTTTTGTAAATGCACTTCTAACGTTGGCAGCAGTACGGTTTTTGTTATCTGTTAATGTTTCAACAATAACAGCAACCCCTTTAGGCCCATATCCTTCATATACGATAGCCTCATAGTTTACACCGTCTAAATCACCTGCTGCTTTTTTTATGCTTCTTTCTATAGTATCGTTTGGCATATTGTTAGATTTTGCCTTTGCTATAGCATCTTTTAGCTTAGAGTTGCTAGCTGGGTCTGGGCCTCCTGCTTTAACAGCAACCGCTATCTCTCTACCTATAATCGTAAATATTTTACCTTTTATAGCATCATTTTTTTCTTTTTTATGTCTTATATTAGCAAACTTAGAATGTCCTGCCATAAATACCTCCTAATTTAGTACAACTTGTCCATCTATTATTTTTAAAAAGTTTTCATCGCCTTTATTTATCTTTGCTGTGTTGTTAGTTAAGTTTATAATATTTTTTATAACCTCTTCTACAATATCACATTTTATATAAAGGCTAAATTCTACAGTATCTGTATATTTTGTGTCTATAAGTATATAGTTATTATTTGTTATTTCATATTGTATTTTGCCTACGAGAGAATAATCTACATTAATAAAAACTTGTCTGTATCTATCCATCTCTACAATTTTAGCTTCTATTATGCCTTCTTTAGCTGCCTTACCATATGCTCTTACAAGCCCACCTGTTCCAAGAAGAGTTCCTCCAAAATACCTTGTTACAACCACAACAACGTTTTCAAGCCCTTCACCTTGTAAAACATCTAAAATAGGCTTTCCTGCTGTGCCACTAGGCTCTCCATCATCGCTAAATCTAATGATAGGTATGTCTTTTCCTATTATATAGGCAAAGCAATTATGCCTTGCATCATAATACTGTTTTTTTATAGAAGAAATAAAGCTGATGGCCTCTTCTTCTGTATCAACAGGTAAAACATTGGCTATAAAACGAGATTTTTTTTCTATAATTTCTGCAGTTGCTCTTTCATTTATTGTTTTAAAACTTTTTTTCATATGTTAGTTAATTATCCCTAAAATTAAATTTAATAAAGCTTTTGCTAAGGTATTGTTGTTAATAAGTGGGCCTGTTAAAAAGCCATCAAGTTGACCTTTTAAAAACGATAAAGGTGGGAAAACAGATAACACTAAAATAATAATACCTATAAGCCATACTGTGAAAATACCATTTAATACACCAAGCCCTACCCCACCGATTTTATCAACTTTACCTAAAACAGGTAACTTAGATAAAAGAGAAGTTGTTTTTGATAGTATGGTAACAATTATACTAACTATTAATACAACAAAAAATACAGTTACAAGGCTAATAACTATCATAGCAACAAAATTTGCTATGTAATCTACAGTGTTGTTAACGCCAAATATTTTGTAAAAAACTTCGTTGTTGTTTTCTATTAATAAATCTTTTATTATTTGTGGTGCATTTAAAGCTTGTATGCTTGCTACAATATCTTCTTGTGTTGTAGCAACAAAATCTGCTAGCTTTAAATCATATATTACCCAATCTTTAACTTTTTGTAAGAAAGAACTTTGTAATAACCATTTACTAATTATAGGATATATGATAGAAAATATTATTATACCTGCTATAAACCCTAAAATGTCAAATACTTCTCTAAAAAGTCCTTTATAGTATCCATTAACTATGCAAGCTATTAATATAGCTATTAAGACAAAATCTAAAATATTCATTTTTTCCTCCTAAAATTTAGAATTATTATTCATATATTTATCAGGGATTTGTTGTAGATTGTGAATTAGTTTCTTTTGTAGTTTCTGTAGTTTTATCTTGTGTTTCTTTGTCTTTTGTTGTAGTTTCTGTAGCTTCGTCTTTTGTTGTAGTTTCTGTAGCTTCGTCTTTTGTAGTAGATTGTGTTTCTTTATCTTTTACGGTAGTTTCTGTAGTTTCGTCTTTCGTAGCAGATTGTGTTTCTTCATCTTTTACGGTAGTTTCTGTAGCTTGGTCTTTTGTAGCAGATTGTGTTTCTTTATCTTTTACGGTAGTTTCTGTTGTGTTGTTTTCATCTATCTGTTTGTCAAGTAAGCTTTTATCAATCTTTACGATTTTTATTTTATCGTTTGTAACAATTAAAGCTTTGTTATTGCTATTATAAAAATTAACTTGTTTTATATCTTGCGTTGCTTGATAGCTCCATATTTCTCTGCCTGATGTATTTATAGCAGTAAACAGCCTGTTTTCTTGTAAAACTACCCCTTCGCTATGAGAATAAAGGTTTATTATATCTTTATCTTTTTCATAATATTTACCAATTTCTCCTCCAGAGCTGTTATAAAAAATAACCGTATTTTCTTCTATGTATTCTTTTGTTGTTAAGATAGGTTTACCATAGCAAACTACATATCCAACACCATCTATAAAATCCATATCTTTTAAAACATTATTTAAAGGTTTTTTGTAAATTTCTTTTATTTGTTCGTTATTAGTGTTAGAGTTAACCTTTATAGAAAAAATTTCACTTTCAGAAACACCAATTAAGCTGTTGTTCTCTACAAACTTAATAATTCCAACTATCTGGTTTGACTTTATATATCCACCAAAAACTTCGTTGTCTTCCATAGAATAAAACACAATGTTAGAATCTATAGTGGCTCCTATAGTTTTTATGTAAGAAACAGCTAATGTTTTGTTATCATCTGATATGGATATACCAACTGGCACTCCCTCATTGTAGCTTATATCCTTTGTAGAGTATATGTTTTGCCCACTATTATCATATATTTCTATCTCATAGTTTTCATTATTTTTTAATATCATACCTAGGTAACCGTTTTTATTTATCGTAATGCCTAAAATGCTGTTTGCTGTATTTACAGTGTATAAGTTACCTTTGTTAGAATATACCCTAGCAACTTTTCCTTTTACATCACAAATAACTAGTTTATCGTAAGATGTAGCTATATAGGGATTTTCTAAAGAAAAGCTTTCTTGTGCTAAAACCTCTTCTTGTTTTGCTATTTTTATTCCAGATTTACCATATATATATATATATTCATTATATGTATACATCTTTTCTCCAGGGCTAATATCTATAGATTGAAAGTCTTTTTGCTCAAGCTTATTTTCTTTAGTATTATCCTTTATAACAAGGATAGACATACTAGCAAAAATTATTAAAATAATTGATATAATAATAGTTTTTTTAAGTTTTTTCATAAGCATCTCCCTAAAGTATATAAAGCACTAATATAATTATAAAGCATATACTTTATTTGTCAATACCATTGGATAAAAACATAAGCACAATAACTATTAGCTCAAACATACCTATATACCCAAAAATAGGATATAAAACAGATACTATCTTAGAAAATCCCATTGATGAAAAGATAACCCCTAGCAATATAATAACTATCTTTATGTATATAGGCTTAATTTTTATATATGTTTTTATGCTATCTTGTAATGCTACCCCGTTAGAAACTGCTGTTGTAAAAATAGCACATAAAACTGTTGTGCTGTAGATATTTTTTACTATATCTTTATTTATTAATATTAATATAGGTAGGCTTTCATCTTTTATATAGTCTATGTTATTTATTAAAGGTATTAACATAGATAACCCAATGAAAAATATAAACATACCACCTAATAAGCTACTAAAAACTATTATCTTTTTGCTGATTATTAAATGCTTTATAGAAAACAAAACAGAAATAGTTGTTATGGCATTATAAGATGTATATACAAAAGGTGATATAACAGATTTCACGTTATTGTTAAATACACTTATGGTAGAAAACTGTAAATAAATGCCTATCAAAATTCCTCCTATTATTAAAATAGGGCATAAAATAGTGTTTACGCTAACAATAGCCTTTTTACCATATATTAAAGCTAAAAAAGTTAATATGCAAAATATAAAAATAGATAATATATGGTTTATATTAAACATACTACATATAGTAGCCCCTCCTCCTGCTAACATAGCAGAAAACAAAACAAATAATAACAATAGGTTAAATATTTGTATATATTTTCCAAACCTTCCAAATATGCTATGCATAAAATCTTGATAAGTTTTTGCCTTTGTTTTATATATAACCCCTAATATAGAAATGCAACATAAAGCTAGCAAAAGACAAGCTAATAAAAAGCTAAATATCCCTTTTTTATTAAGGCTTGCAAAAAATGTTACAAGCTCTTTTCCTGTTGCAAAGCCTGCCCCTAGTATAGTTCCTGTGTAAGTAAATGCTATTTTTAAAATATTTGTCATATATTTCTCCTTTTATTTTATACAAATATATGTTAATAACAAAAACTTATACATTAATATATGATAAAATAAGTTATACCTCTCTAAAACTACCAATCAATACCGTTAGTTAAATCTGTATCTTATTTTATAAAATTAATAAATGTTATTAGGTGTATAATCTATATAGAGGGTTTATCCCTTATGGAGAAAATAGCCTTTTCTTCTGTTAAAATCTTGTTATCATAAAAAAGAGTGAAGATAAAATCTTCACTCTCATACTGTAGACAAAATAATTAAAAACCTTTGTTTAAGTAATTAAATGGTTCTAGTGCAAAGCCCTAGAATAAGGGTGGCGGTAATAGATAGTTTCTATCATCTCGCCTTTATCTAAAATATAAAAATTACAAAACAAGTTTGTATACTTTGTCTTCACTCTTTTTATATTTTATTATATAATGTAATCATCTTTTTTAACAGGCATAGCATCAAGCTCTTTTTTCTTTTCTTCATAGCCTGGTCTACCAAAGTAAGCATAAGTTGCATTTTTACCTTCTTCAACGCCTGGTTGGTCAAAGGCATTAATGTTTAAAAGCTCACCTGCAAAAGCAGTAGCAACTTCAAAAAGATATAATAACTGACCTAATGTATTTTCATTTACCTCTGGTAATGTAATAGTCATATTAGGTTTACCTGCTTTTAATAAGGCATATTCTGTTGCTATTTGTTCTGTTTTGATAAGGTCATCTTGTGTTACCCCACCTAAAAATGCAAGGCTTGGCATATCTTCATATATTTTAGGTATAGTTATAGATTTTTTAAATTTGTCAACGCCTATAAATGTAATTATTTTATCAAAAGGTCCTTCTGCATATAATTGCACTTGAGAATGTTGGTCTGTTGCACCTAAAGCTTTTACAGGTGTAGAACCTACATTTACAACTTTACCTTCATTATCATATTTTTTGCCAAGACTTTCTGCCCAAAGCTGTGCAAACCAATCTGATATAAATTTTAAAGAATCTGCATAAGGCATCATAACGCATATATTTTGACCATTTTTCATTGTTAAATAGTTAAGGATAGCATACATATAAGCAGGATTTTTATATACATCATCATTTTTGCACATTTCGTCCATTATAGCCGCACCTTTAAGCATTTCTTTAATGTCTATACCACAAAAAGCTGCAGGTAATAGCCCAACAGGTGTAAGCTCGCTAAATCTACCGCCAACACCAGCAGGTATAATAAATGTTTTATAGTTTTCTTCTTTTGCTATCTTTATAAGGTTACCGTTTTCCTTATCTGTTGTACATACAATATGTTCGCTTGCTTTATCCCCTAGCTTTTGTTCTAAAAGCTCTTTAATAATCATAAATTGGCTCATTGTTTCAGATGTAGAGCCAGATTTTGAAATTACATTAAACATTGTTTTTGTAATATCTATTGTTTCAAAAAGATAAACAAGCTTTTCAGGGTCTACATTGTCTGCTACGTAAAACTTAGGATATCCCCCTCTTTTTTCTCTAGATATTTCGTTATAATAAGGGTGATTTATAGCTTGTTGCACAGAGATAGGACCAAGAGCAGAGCCACCTATACCAAGCACTACAAAAGCATCAAATTTATCTTTTACTTCTTCTACATAAGATATTATTTCATCGCAAACTTCTTCTTGGTTGTAAGGTAAATCTCTCCAGTCCATTTTACCGTTTGCACGCTTATCAATCATAGCTTGTTTTGCTTTATCTAGGTTTAAGGCATCTATATCACCTTTTGAAACACCTGTTTTGCCAACAAACTCTTGCATCATATTGTTATAGTCTAAACGTATTTTCATATAAACTTCTCCTTTATAAATAGTATGCTTTATATTATTATACCATTATTTTTGCCATTTTCAATTATTTTTTATTAACCTAACTTAATATTTTTGTATTTTTATTATTTATTTATATATATTAACACATATTAATACAATGCTTATATATTTTTTTGTTAATAAATCTGTAAACAATTACATTGATTTTAACATTATTTAGTGATATAATATGTATCAAATTTATTGTTAAGGGGGTATTTTATGCTTTTACAAACAGATAGACTTATATTAAGAAATTTTAATATTAATGATTTAGACGATTTTTTTGAATATGCAAAGGCAGAAGAGGTAGGACCTAACGCTGGTTGGGCTCCTCATAGCACAAAAGAAGAAACTTTAAATATCTTAAATATGTTTATAAATGATGAGCTTACATTTGCTATAGTTTATAAAGAAAATAATAAGGTTATAGGCTCTATAAGCTTTGCAAAAGATAAAATACGTCCTGGGGTAAACTGTAAGGTTTTAGGCTATGTTTTATCTAAAGATTATCATAACAAAGGCATTATGACAGAAGCAGTTAATGAAATTTTAAAATATGGTTTTTTTGTGCTAGATTTATCTATCATATCTGTTTCTCATTTTACAGATAACATTAAATCTAAAAGAGTTATAGAAAAAAGCGGTTTCTTATATGAAGGAACAATGAGAAAAAGCCTTGCAATATATGATGGCACCATAAAAGATAGATGCTTTTATTCTATAACAAAAGAAGAGTTTATTAATAAAGTATAGCTGTATAAATAACCATATATAGCTAAAAAAGCTGTAGATAAATCTACAGCTTTTTTAGTTTTAAACTTTTAAAGAATATTCATTTTCATTTTCATCTTTATCTTTTCTTTTTATATTAATTGTTTCTTAATAACATAAGCTATTACTAAAAATATTAAAATTAATAATAATGTTATTAATAAACTAAAATTCAAAAAGTGCTTTTCCCCCTATCAATGTACTTTTTGAAGTATCTTTTGATAAATGTATATTAATATTTATTTTTTCTAGCTTATCTTTAAACAAATCATAGCTTTTTGCTATCTGTCCACCTAAAATCAAATTTTTAGCATTAAATTTTGTAAGCACCATCTCTAAAACCAAAGCTAAATCGTTACCAAAGTTATCAAAGGTTAATTTAGCATTTTCATCTGTGTTATATCTAATAGCAATATCTTTAACGTTTGTAACTTTATTGTTAGATAATAAGTTATAGTAATTAATGATGCCCCTTGCAGATATATAGTCATCAACTATAGAATCTTTAAAAGGCAAATGATATATAAATCCATCATCTGTTAGGTTATCTATATGCTTTAAAACTTTGTTATCTTGTAATAAGGTGGAGCCACAGCCTGTACCTATGCATATACCTATGCATTTACCCTTTTTTAAATATCCATTTTGCTCTGTTTCTCCTAATGTAAATAAAGTTGCATCGTTTTCAAATAAAATGTTAAAGTCTTTGTGTAAGTTTTCTTTTATATGGCTATTATTAATAAATTTTAAAATTTCTTCTCTTATATTAACATTGTAAATGCTATCATATTTATTTATATTTTGTATTTTGCATATGCCTTTTTCATAGTCAAAAGGCCCTGGAAAGCCAATGGCTATGCCTAGGAGCTTACCGTCTTTATAGCTGTCAAATTCTCTTTTTATAACGTTAAAAATATTGTTTAATATAGTTTCTTTATCTTCTTTGGCTAAAGATTGACACATATTTATATTGTCATTAAGCAAAATAGAATTTTCTAAAACTACACCTGATTTTATATTTGTGCCACCAACATCTAAACCTATGTAAAAGTTCATATATACACCTCCTAAAAATAATATTTATTATAACATATAAAAAAACATCTTGCAATATGTTATAACATATATTATAATAATGGTAAAATATTATAACGTTTAGGAAGGTGATTTATTTGTCTATGTACGATTTAAAGCCTAAAATAAATATAAAAGGCTATGATAATGATGCTTTTTTAGGCTATGATAACATCTTAAAAGAAATAAGCTCAAAAATTAACAAAAAAGATTTCACTTTAGTTTTAGACTGTTACCCTGGGGTTGATACTAACGAGCTTTTAGAAAATTTTAAATCTATAGGCTTTGATACTATCATATGTTCAGATGATTGTGCTTATAAGGAAGAAGAACTAACAGAAAAAATGCAACCATTTTTAACAGATGATAGGGTTTTTGGCATAATAAACACAAAAGTTTTAAAAGATTTTTTTATAGATGAAAAGCTAGAACAAGCTAGAAACTCTATAAAAGGCAAAACTTTAATTTATGGAACAGGTGCCTCTCTTATTACAAAAGGCAATTTATATGTTTATGCAGATATATCTAGATGGGAAATACAGCTTAGGTATAGAGCTGGTATGACAAACTGGAACGTATCTAACAGTGATGACCCTATCCTTACAAAATATAAAAGAGGTTATTTTATGGAATGGCGTATTGCTGATAAACATAAAATAGAAAACTATGAAAACTTCCATTATATAATAGATGCAAACGTTAAAAATGAACCTAAAATGATAACAAAAGATGCATTTTTAGGTGGTTTATCACAAGGTAGCAAAAAGCCTTTTAGGCTAGTTCCTTATTTTGATTCTGGCGTTTGGGGCGGTCAATGGCTTAAAGAGGTATGCAACCTAGACAGAGAAAGAGAAAACTTTGCTTGGGGCTTTGACGGCGTACCTGAAGAAAACAGCATAATTTTAAAATTTAACGATATATGCTTTGAAACACCAGCTATAAATATGGTATTTTGTGAGCCTATAAACCTTTTAGGCGAAAGAGTTTATGCAAGATTTGGTAAAGAGTTTCCTATAAGGTTCGACTTTTTAGACACTATGGAAGGTGGCAATTTATCCCTTCAAGTTCACCCTTTAACAGAATATATACAACAAACTTTTGGTATGCATTATACACAAGATGAAAGCTATTATATCCTAGATGCTAAAGAAGATAGCTGTGTATATTTAGGTGTTAAAGAAGGCATAGACAAAGAGCAAATGATAAAAGATTTAAAAGAGGCTCAAAAAACAGGCAAAGCCTTTGACGTAGAAAAATATATAAACAAAATAGATGCTAAAAAGCACGACCATTTCTTAATACCAGCAGGTACTATCCACTGTTCTGGTAAAAACACTGTAGTTTTAGAAATAAGTGCAACTCCTTATATATTCACATTTAAGCTATGGGACTGGGGCAGATTAGGCTCTGACGGTTTACCTCGCCCTATACACATAGAACACGGGGAAAAGGTAATAAACTATGATGCTAATACAAAATGGGTATATGATAATTTAGTAAACCATATTAAGCCTATTTATGAAGATGAAAGCTATAAAGAGGAAAGCACAGGGCTTTCAAACAGACATAGCATAGAAACAAGAAGGCATCTTTTTGATAACGAAGTTATCCACGAAACCTTTGGCAGTGTTAATGTATTAAACCTTGTAGAAGGTGAAGAAATAACTGTGGAAAGCTTAAACGGAGAATTTGAACCTTTTGTAGTGCATTATGCTGAAACATTTATTATCCCTGCTTGTGTAGAAAAATATAAAATAAAAACAAGCGGTAATTCTAAAGGGAAAAAAGTAGCCACTATAAAAGCTTACATAAGATAAGGTGGTTTTATGGAAAAAGAAGACAAAAAAACCTTAACAGAACAGCTTGTAGATATTATAAAAACAGAAATAGAAAACGGCACTTATAAAGTAAACGATTTATTGCCTAGAGAGATAGATTATCAAGAAAAATATAATGTAAGCAGGATAACTGTTCGCTCTGCTATGGCTAAATTGCAAAATTTAGGCTATATCGAAAAAATAAAAGGTAAAGGTACTTTTGTAAAAAGCCAAAAAATTACAGAGCCTCTTTTAAAGATAGAAAGTTTTACAGAAGAGATGAAACAAAAAGGAGTTATCCCTACAACAAAAAACGCTAACATCTCTATAATAGGGGCAGATGAAGAATGTGCTAAAGTTTTAAATATCCCTGTTAATACCCCTGTTTACAAGCTTACAAGAATAAGGCTTATAAACGATACAGAAATAGGGCTTTTTACAACATATTTAAAAACAGATTTCCCCTTAACCTTAGATAATAACGTATATAATAACTCTTTATATGCTTATTTAAATAGCCAAAATATATTTATAAATAAAATAAAACAATATATAAGTGCTAGCAGTGCTAAAAAAGATATGCTTGAAAGCTTAAACTGTAAAAAAAATGAACCAATACTTGTTTTAAGGCGTATAGGCTTTATAGATGATAGCCAAAACCCTTATGAATATACAATTGCAAAATATATCGGCTCTAGATATGAATATTACTTTGAGCTTAGCAAATAGGAGGATTAAATTATGTCAAACAAAAAATATAACATTTATGTAGTACATCATTCTCACACAGATATAGGTTATACAGATTTACAAGAGGTTATTTTATATAACCAAGCTAACTATATTAAAGATGTTATTAAATATTTAAACAAAGCTTATGAGGAAAACAGCGTTATAAAAGATTTTAAATGGAACTGTGAAACTTATTTTTGCGTAGAACAGTTTTTACAAGAGGCAACAGAAGAAGAAAAACAAGATTTTATTAAATATATTAAAAAAGGTAACATAGGTTTATCTGCATCTTATCTAAACTTTACTGACTTGGTAGACGTAGATATTTTAAATAAAAGAACAAAAGAAATTTGTAACATTTACAAAAAGCAAGGAATAAATGTAAACACAGCTATGAACGCTGATATAAACGGTATATCTTTAGGTAGCTTAGATGTATTTTTAGAAAATGGCGTAGAATTTTTATATACTAATATCCATTGCCACCACGGTATGTATCCTTTATATCAAAACCAAAAACCTTATTATTGGCAAAGCAAATCTGGCAAAAAGCTCCTTGTTTGGAACGGAGAACATTATAACCTAGGTAATGTTTTAGGCCTTGTATTTAACAAAGCACAAAACTTTATGACACAAAATTATCTAGGCAAAGATAAAGAAAAAAGCCCTATAGAAACTTTAAAAGACAATATAGAAGAATATATCAAAACTTGTGAAGACCACGGCTATGAATATGACTTTATTCCTGTTTCTGTATCAGGCGTATTTAGCGATAACGCACCGCCTAACACAGATATAATAGAAACAATTTCTAAATTTAATAGCCTATATGGTGATAGCATAAATATAGAAATGGTTACAACAGCTCAGCTTTATGAAAAAATTAAAGATAAAGTAAAAGATGCTAAAACTTATGAAGGAGATTTAACAGACTGGTGGGCTCACGGTGTTCCTAGCACCCCTTACCCTGTTAAGCATTATAAAGAGGCAATGCGTATGTATCACCTTTGCAACAGACTTGATAAAGATAAAAAATCTATAAACCCTGCCTTTGAAAAAGAAGCAGAAAATAACCTTC
This sequence comes from uncultured Clostridia bacterium, assembly GCA_944381435.1. Classification (GTDB taxonomy): domain Bacteria; phylum Bacillota; class Clostridia; order Lachnospirales; family CAG-274; genus Tyzzerella. The sequence goes on along the minus strand of CALWLD010000020.1, from coordinate 1,484 downwards.
TTTTATATGCAGAGCATACTTGGGGCCATTCTTCTACAATTACAAACCCTTATGATACAATGGTTTTAAACCTTGATATAAGAAAAAATAGCTATGCATCTAAAGCTCACGAAAACTGTGCTAAAAATTTACACAGAATCTTGCATAATAAAGGTGATAAGCTAAGATACTACGATAGAGATGGTAAAATAAAAGCTATAAACACTGTAAATGAAGCTAGAAAATGTGTTGTAGAATTTTATATAGAGGCTTGGGCATATGGTGATATTAAAGTTTTAGATGAAAAAACTAATAAATATATGAAAACACAAGTTTCCCCTCACCCTCGTGGTGCTTTAATAACATTTATTGATGATTTTCTACCTTTAGAAGAAAAAGTTTATACTTTTGAAGAAACAGAAAAACAAAAAGATATTATAAATTCTAGGGTAGCATATAGTGGCTCTGAAAGAGTTAAAGATATAGTAAATGATTATGACAAAATAACTTATACATTACCTTATTTTATAGAAAACGACTATTTTAAAATTAGCTATAAAGTAGGCGAAGGTGTTACATCTTTTTATAACAAAAAAGAAGATAAAGAAATGTTAATAGATGGAGATGCCAAGTTTTTTACTCCTATATATGAAAACACTGAAATAAGAACAAATGTTTACGAAGAAAGAAGACTTTTAGGTAGAAACATAAGAGGTTTACACGCTAAAAAGCATATAGCTAAGCTAGAAGATATAAAAATTTTAGAAAACGGCAATGTATTTAAAACTATTGAGCTTATTTATAAGCTAGAAGGAACATATTTTAGCTCTATCGTTATAAAATTATTTAACGATTTACCACGAATAGATTTTAAATATAAAATAGCAAAAACATTTAGCGAAGATATAGAAAACATTTTGTTACCTCTTGCTCTTAATTTAGGAGATAAAGAAACATTTGTAGATAAAGGCAAGGTTTCATTTAAGCCTGGAGTTTATCAAATAGACGGTACTTGTATGGAATATTATCTAATAGATACAGGTGTTGTATATAAAGGTGAAAAAACAAACATTGCTATAAATACATTAGATGCACCTATGATTTATATGGGAGATTTAGCTCATCACGAAATTTTACTTTGCGATAAAAAAGAAGAAAATAACAAAAGAAATGTTTATTCTTGGATAATGAACAATATTTGGGAAACAAACTTTAAAATGGACTTATCTGGTGCTTGCGAATTTTGCTATAGCTTAACTATGGAAGATAGCCAAAATGTTGATGAAATATTTGAAAATATGAGAAATAACTATAGCAGAGTTGTAACATTTATGATTTAATAAGTTATATGTGTTTATAAAAATTTAAGGCTATAGCCTTTGTTTAGATAAATTACAAATTAATTAAGCTAAAAAGACTTGGTTTTGTGTGAACTGCACCAATTTATACAGACATCACAAAAAAGACTACCTAAGGTAGAAAATTAAATTTTAAGTAACAAACTG
>CALWLD010000019.1 GCA_944381435.1 uncultured Clostridia bacterium | reverse complement strand
GTTTGTTCTTTAGATGTTATTTCTAGTTTTTTACCATTTTTCCCATAAAATTTAGTTTTTAATGTTTTATTTTTTTCTATTTTTAAATTAGCATCTATTGTCCAATATTCATCTGGTATAAAGTTTTCTATTTCTTCATCTCTATCACATATTAGCCTAAGAGCTACAGATTGCACCCTACCTGCACTAAGGCCTTTTTTAACCTTTTTCCACAACAAAGGACTTATTTTATAGCCAACTATCCTATCTAAAGCTCTTCTTGCTTGTTGTGCATCTACAAGGTTCATATCTATCTCTCTTGCTTCTTTTATAGATTTTTGAACTGCAGATTTAGTTATTTCATTAAATGTTATTCTATATACTTTTTTATCTGTATCATTTAATTTTAAAGCATATAAAAGATGCCAGCTTATAGCTTCCCCTTCTCTATCAGGGTCGGTTGCTAAATATATCTTGTCTGCCGCTTTTACAGCTTTTCTAAGCTTTGCCAAAAGCTCACCTTTACCTCTTATAGTTATATATTTAGGCTCAAAATCATTTTCTATGTTAATGCCCATTTCGCTTTTAGGCAAATCTCTAACGTGCCCCATAGATGCTTCTATCTCATAATTACTACCTAAAAACTTTTTTAATGTTTTTGCTTTGGCAGGTGATTCTACAATAACCAAGTTTTTCTTAACCGCCATATTATACAATTCCTCCTAATGTTATAAAGCCTTTATATATCTTTGTCCTGCTAACTTTTGTATTAAACCTTTAAGCTCTAGCATAGTCAAGACATATTGTGCTGTTTTTATATCTATTTTTGCATTTAAGATTATTTCGTCTATAGTAATAGGACTTTCTTTTATACAAGCATATACTATTTTTTCATCTGGTGCAAGTATATTTTCTGATTTTTCTGTATTTTCATTATTTTTTTGTAAATTTTCTTCTTCAATGTTATTATTTAAGTCATATCTGTAAATTATACCTAAGTTAGATAATATATCATCAACATTAGTAACAGGAAAAGCACATTCTTTTATAAGGTTATTAGTTCCTTCGCTCATAACGCTATTAATATTGCCAGGTATTGCAAAAATATCTCTACCTTGCTCCAATGCTTGCCCAACAGTTATTAATGTTCCACTTCTTTTAGCAGATTCTATAACTAATACAGCATCACTTAATCCACTAATTATTCTGTTTCTAGCAGGAAAATTAGATGCATAAGGTGGTGTATTTACAGGATATTCACTTATTATGCAACCATTGTTAATAATATCTTCTCTTAAGCTTACATTTGATGCTGGATAAACTAAATCTAGACCACAACCAACAACAGCTATTGTTTTACCTCCACCATCTAAAGCTCCTTTATGAGCCATAGAATCTATCCCCATAGCCATACCGCTAACTACTACAACCTTGTTTTCTCCAAGTTCCTTACCAAATTTGTATGCATTCATTGCACCATATTGTGTACATTTTCTAGCCCCTATCACAGCAACCTTATTTTCTGTATCTTTTGGCATATCTCCTATCATATAAAATCCTAAAGGTGAATTTTCTATATTTTTTAATAACTGAGGATAACTGGTATTGTTTTGGGATATAAATTTTATGTTATGTTTATATAGTTCATTAACATATTGTTCTATTATTGCCTCACTTTTTATTTCTAAAATACTATTTATATTTATTTTATTTTTATTACAAAATAACTTTATTTCAGATATATCTGAATAGAAAAAATCTTTAGCAGTTTTAAAATGTTCTAATATATCCCATTTTTTCTTTGTGCTTAAACCACCTATTCTAGAAAGCCACATTATATAATTATCTTCTAACATAAAAATCCTCTTTAAAACATAAATTTTCTATCTAAATTTCTAAGCTGAACAGCCTCTGCTATATGTGCTACAGATATGTTTTCGCTTTTATCTAAATCTGCAATAGTCCTTGCAATTTTTAAAATTTTATGGTATGCTCTAGCGCTTAACTGTAACCTATCAAAAACCCCTCTTAATATTTCTTGCTCTGCCTCTCCTAAAGCACAATATTTTTCAATTAAACCTGCAGTTAGTTGAGAGTTAAAGTATATATTGTCATTTTTATATCTATCTAATTGTATTTTTTGTGCTTCTATAACTCTTCTTTTTATATCTTCAGATGTTTCTGATACAGTTGTTACATTTAAGTCTTTATAGTTTACAGCAGAAGCTTCTACCTGTATATCTATTCTGTCAAGCAAAGGCCCGCTTATTTTAGATAAATATTTAGATATAGCATTTTGAGAACAGGTACATTTATCAGAATATCCATAAAACCCACAAGGACAAGGATTCATAGCTGCCACAAGCATTAAATTAGCTGGAAATGTCATTGTGCCATTTACCCTAGATATAGTAACCTCATTATCTTCTAAAGGCTGTCTTAGCTCTTCTAATACATTTTTATTAAACTCTGGTAATTCATCTAAAAATAACACTCCATTGTGTGCAAGGCTTACTTCTCCTGGTTTTGGTATCCTACCTCCACCAACCATAGCAGAATTAGATATAGTATGATGTGGAGCTCTAAAAGGTCTTTTTGTTATAAGCGATTCTTTGTTTTGTAAAATTCCTGATACGCTATATATTTTTGTTATTTCTATGCTTTCATTAAAAGAAATATCAGGTAATATGCTAGGAATTCTTTTAGCCATCATAGTTTTGCCAGAACCAGGAGGACCAACCATAATAATATTATGCATACCTGCTGCTGCTATTTCTAAAGCTCTTTTTACATTTTCCTGCCCTTTTACATCAAAAAAATCAAAGCTACTTTTTAATGTATCATTTTTTAATAGACTGTCAATATTAATATTTATAGGCTCTATCTTGCTTTTACCATTAAGATGTTCTATAAGCTGGTTTAAATTTTTTGGACCTATTACCTCAACATCTGATACAAGACCTGCCTCTTTTGCATTTTCATAAGGCACTATATATTTTTTTATGCCTAACTCTTTACCTGTGTGCACCATAGATAAAATACCACTTACAGGCTTTATAGAACCATCTAAAGATAATTCTCCTATCACCATAGTGTCTTTAAAGCTATCTTCTTTTATAACCTCTATACACGCTAAAATACCAACTGCTATTGGCAAATCAAAAGAAGGACCTTCTTTTCTTATGCTAGCAGGTGCTAAATTTACAGTTATTCTTTTTACAGGCATATTTATATTGGAGTTTTTAATAGCAGTTCTAACTCTATCTTTAGATTCTTTAACTGCAGAATCTGGCAAGCCTACAATATCAAAAGCTGGCAACCCTTGGCTTATATCTACCTCTACTATTATTTTAAACCCATCTATCCCTATCAACGTAGATGATAGAACTTTTGAAAGCATATTATCCCTCCTTCTAGTATCCTTTAATATATATTAACAGTATTTTTAAAATTTTTCAAATATTTTTTTATTTTTACTTGATTATTTTTTTAATAACGTATATAATTTGTTTTAGTGAATTTATATTAAGGAGGCTTTTAACTTGATTTATATCCAATATTTAATACTAGTAGTACTTGTTGTTTTATTATCTATTTTTTTATCAAAATATGTAGATGCCCTTGATAAAAAAACAAATCTTTCTGGTGCATTTATAGGTGGTGTTCTGTTAGCTGCTGTTACATCTTTACCAGAATTTATAACAAGCCTAACAGCAATATTTGCATTAAATGAACCAAATCTTGTACAAGGAAATGTATTTGGAAGTAACATATTTAATCTTACCATATTAGGTGGTTGTATATTATTATTCCCTAAAAAATTCAAAAATTGTTATTTATCTAAACAGCATTTATTAACTAGCATATTTACAATAATAATATTTGCTATTTGTCTTTTAGGTATGAAATACAATTATAGTTTAAAAATAGGGTTTTTTAATATTAGCTATGCATCTGTTGCTATATTGATTTTATATGTTATAAATATTTTAAAATTAAATGATAATTCAAGCGAAAATAATAATGAAGAAGATACACTAGATTTAACCGTAAAACAAATAATTATAAGATTTATATTATGCTCTATTTTATTAGTTGTATTTAGTATTAGTTTAACGCAAGTTACAGATAAACTAAATTCAGAACTTGGGCTTGGTACTACTGTTGGTGGAGCAATATTTTTAGGTGTAGCCACATCTTTACCTGAGCTTACATCATCTGTTAATTTAGTAAGGCTTAATAATTTTAATGCGTCTTTTGGCAACGTTATAGGGAGCAACTTATTTAATTTTACAATATTAGCTATAGGTGATATATTTTATTCTAAAGGAAATATATTTTCACCTGACAAACAAGCAAACAACTTAATACTATGGGGAATTGTATCCACGTTCATAGTTATAGGAAGTTTATATACTAAAAAAAGTGAGAAATCATCTATGTTTCTTGGTTTCTTAATAATTGCTTGCTATATAGCTAGTATTTTATTTTCCATATAGTTATCTTTAACTATAGCTAGATTTTTAAAATCAATTTTTTGAACACTTTATGTTCAAAATATGCACTTCTAAAATTTATTTAATTACAATAATATAAAAACCACCTTTAAACTGGTGGTTTTTATATTATTCTCTTTCTTTTTTTCTAGATTTTTTAAATATGTACATTTTTTCATCTGCCTTCTCTAAAATCTCATCAGCAGTAAGTGTTACTTCTTCATCTATTTCTATTACCCCATAACTTATAGACATTTCATAACCTTTACTATCAGATGCTAATTTTTCATTTAAAACTTTAAGTTTATTTTCTAATATTTCTTTACTACATTTAGGCAGTATAGCAATAAACTCATCACCACCCATACGACAAATAATATCCGTATCCCTACCTATACTACTTATTCCTTTTGCAACACTTTTAATATATTCATCCCCTGCTAAATGTCCTAGATTATCGTTAACTTTCTTTAATCCATCCATATCTATCATTCCGATACTAAATTGCTTTCTATCTAGCAATAATGAACCTAAAATTTTTAAACAGTATCTTCTATTAAATAATCCTGTAAGTTCATCTTTAAATGCCATATTTTCAAGTTGTTCTTTTTTATCAATTTCTAAAGTTATATCTGCAATAAAATGTACATAAGCTATTTTTTCATTCCATTGTATTAAAAATGATTTACAATGGAAAATTTTATCGTTATATTCATAGTCAAATTCAAAATTTACATTATTTTCTTCTTGGTTAGAATGTTTTACTATTTGGGTAATAATATTTTGCTTATTATCAAGATTTTCCGTACTATTATCCATTTCACCAAATAAAATCTTAGCAGACTGATTAACGTATATAATATCACCAGTACTTTTTTCTGTAACAACTATCCATTCTGAAAGGCTATCCATAATAGAAACCATTAAGTCTATACTTTGAGTAAGAGCTATAGTTTTAGATTTTAATTTATTTTCTCTTTCTTCTAATTGTTTAATCATAGTATTAAAAGAAGTTGAAAACTCACCTAAAAACCCAACTCTCTGCTTATAATCCCCATTGGCTACTTGATTTGCTTGCCAAGTTAAATGTTTAAGTCCTGAATGTAATTCTTTTAAACTTCCTGCTATAAAATTATGCCTTCCTGGAGTTGTAGCATCTAAATTTCCTACAGCTAAGTTAGTCAAAAATTCATTAGCCTCTGTCATACATTTAGAAAGATACTCTATTGCTTGTTGCAAATTTTCTAATTCTTTGGCGTTTGTTTTTAACTCTTGAGATATTGGCTTATTAAAAATAATATTCTTAATTTGCAAAAACAAAAGTTCAATATCTTTTTCTTCCATAAGTAACTCCTTCTTACAATATCTTAACAATCAAACTTTATTATAGTAGCATAATAAATTTATGCTACTATAATAATTTTAATATATTAAAGTTAAGATTGTACTTTTGCCTCAAATCTACAAACTCGAGATCCTGTAGCCCAGCAATCAACTTCTGTAACTATGTAATCTTTTTTAGTATATACTTGTAATATACCTGCTAAAAACCCTTCATCATAGTTACAAACAGTTTCGCCTGTTATAGGTAAACCAGAGCAGTCTAAATCTTCCCCAATAGTTAATGTTGCTTGTCCAGTTTCCATATTGAACTTTTCTATTCTTAATATACCTATTTTAACATCTTCAAATATTTGCTGTAATTGTGCAACAAATTCGTCAAACTCTAAATCTAAATCTAACATATGGTTTGCAAATTCTATACCTGATAATTTTCCAGCATTTCTAAATATATCAACAGTAGTTTCATTACCATATCTTTTTGCAAGTTCATCTTTTATAGTAAATTGAAATAATCTGTAAACAAATATAGGCATTTCTTCACCAAGATTTTTTCTACCATTAATAACATCACCTATAGAATCCCAAGAAAACTTATTTTCATCTAATTCTTCAAAAATATTAAACATATATGGTTCACCCCTTAATCTTTAATAATAATTAATTACCAATAATAATTATTATCGATAATCTCTCAATTATACCCTATAATATATCTTACTATAAAAATAAATAAAAATCAATAATTTATTTTTATAAAATACTATTTTAATATATGATATTTTATGTTACAATTTTATATTTTTTATAAATTTTATTATAAATACTTATCAAATATAACTCATTTTATATAAATCCGCCATAGTTTGTAGCATATTATTAAACTCTTGTAACTTTTCTATATTTCCCTCTTGATAAAGGTCTATAAATTCTCGGTTAAAGTTGTTCATCTCTTCAATATTTCCAATATAATATAAATTTTGTATATTTTTTAATATTTTGCTAACTAAATTTTCTTTAGTTTGAATTATTTTTTGTGTTTGAATAATTTCTTCTCTTATAGTGCCCATTTCTGTATCTAACTTAAAAGATGCTTCTGCACAAGCTTCTAGCTTTTCTTTCAGATGCTTTGGCATATTTCCATTATATTTGTATCTAAGAGAGTGTTCTATAGTTGCCCAAAAGTTCATAGCCATAGTCCTTATTTGTATTTCACAAGGGATTTCTTTGCATCCTCTAGCAGTAATAACTTTATATTTTATAGTAATATGATAACTTCTATAACCACTACTTTTGGTATTATTTATATAATCTTCTTCTTCCTTAATAACAAGGTCTTGACCATCTCTATCTCTTATCAATTGAACAACCTTATATATATCCTCTACAAACTTACAAGTTATCCTAATTCCAGCAATATCTTCTAAAGTTTCAAATATTTTTGTTATAGCTATATCTCTTTTATTAGCTTTATCTAATATACTAGCAATAGATTTTACTCTAGTTTGCACAAGCTCTATAGGAGAATGTTGTTCTAAATCTATATATTCTTTTTTTATACTATTAAATTTAACATATAGTTCGTCTGTAGCTTGTTTATAAGGAAATAACTCTTCTTTCCAATTAATTATATCCATACAATCCCCACTATTTTTAAATTTTATTTAGGTAATATCTTTTTAATTTATTGTTATGTTTTCTTATTTTAAATCTAAGCCTTTTTTTTCTTCTTCTTTTTTCTTCTTTAAACATATTTTTTGTATTAAAATGCTTAACATTTTTATTTATGGCTTTGTTTTCTTTATTATCTTTTTCTACATAATTTTTACAAACTTTTTTTAATATATCCATAAATTCTTCGCCTGTAATATTTTCTTTTTCTATTAAATATTCAGATATTTTATCTAAAGCTTGTTTGTTTTCTTTTAAAATATTTCTAGCTTTTATATGACATTGTTTTATAATAGATTGTACTTCTTTATCTATTTCTCTTTGAGTTTTTGATGAACAATTTGATACAAGCCTACCATCAAGATATCTGTTTTCAACATCTTCTAAAGCTACCATATCAAATTTTTCACTCATACCATATAATGTTACCATACTTCTAGCTATACTAGTGGCTCTTTGTATATCATTGCTAGCTCCTGTTGTTACAGAGTTAAACTCTACCTCTTCAGCACAACGCCCACCTAATAAAACCATTATTTCTTCAAGCATTTCAACATTGCTTTGTAAATATTTATCTTGTTCTGGTACTTGAAGTGTATACCCTAAAGAACCCATTGTTCTTGGTACTATAGTTATTTTTTGTACAGGTTTAGTGTTTTTAAGCATTGCAGATACTAAAGCGTGGCCAACTTCGTGGTAAGCAACAATCCTTCTTTCTTGCTGTGATAAAATACGGTCTTTCTTTTCTTTACCTGCTATTACTACTTCTACAGCTTCCATAAGGTCTTCTTGCTTAACAAGCTCTCTTCCACATCTAACAGCTCTAAGAGCAGCCTCATTAACCATATTAGCAAGGTCAGCTCCTACGCTACCGCTAGTAGCTAAAGCAATTTTTTTAAGGTCTACATCTTTATCTAGCTTAACTTTTTTAGCGTGTACTTTTAATATATCTTCACGTCCTTTAAGGTCTGGTCTTTCTACAATTATTCTTCTATCAAACCTTCCTGGCCTTAAAAGAGCTTTATCTAAAACTTCTGGTCTGTTAGTAGCTGCTAATATAACAACTCCTTTAGAGCTATCAAAACCGTCCATTTCTGATAAAAGTTGGTTTAATGTTTGTTCTCTTTCGTCGTTTCCGCCACCGTGTCCATCTCTTTTTTTACCAATAGCATCTATCTCATCTATAAATACAATACAAGGTGTATTTTCCATAGCTTGCTTATAAAGGCTACGTACCCTAGATGCACCAAGTCCTACATACATTTCTACAAAGTCTGAACCTGCAATAGATAAAAATGTAACATTAGCCTCACCTGCAACTGCTTTTGCAAGCATTGTTTTACCTGTCCCAGGAGGTCCAACTAATAAAGCACCTTTAGGCTGTACTGCACCTATTTTAGAATATTTCTCTGGATTATTTAAAAAATCTACTATTTCTTTTAAAGATTCTTTAGCCTCTTCTTGCCCTGCTACATCTTTAAATGTAATCCCTGTTTCTTTTTGCATATAAACTTTGGCGTTGCTTTTACCCATTCCAAACATACCACCACCCATTTTTTTGCTAACACCTCTAAATAAAAGTGTTAAAATAAGGTACATAATTAAAATAGGCAATATATAATATACAAAAAAGTTTACAAATCCATTATTTTCTACAATAGGTGCTTTAAATTCTACATCATATTTTTGTAGCTCTTCTTTTAATGTAAAATCTGGAAATCTTCCTGTGTATAAAGGTTGTGAGCTAGAACCAATTCCAAATATTGTAGTTTCTTTATTTTTTTCGTCTTTAGGAAATATTAATATTTTACCTGATTGAACCTCAACCTTTTCTACCTTATTTTCTTCTAGCATAGTTAAAAACTCACTATAGCTAATTTCTCTGCTTCCTTTTGTTATCATAGAAACTGTAGCCATATTAAAAACAAAAGTTAAAACTATAGCTATAATAAGTATTGTTAAGGCTGTATTTTTATTAGGTTTTTTATTATCATTATTAGGTGTATTGTTATTTTTAGACTCATTTATGTTGTTATCCATTTAATCCTTCCTTCCAAATAATATATAAAATATTATTTTAGCATACTATTTATTAAATAGTATTTATTTCTAATTTAATATATATTATACCTAATTTGTAAAAATTCTTCAACTATTATTTATTAATTTTTTGTAAACATTGCTAATTTTAAATAATGTACAAAAGAATAAAAGGCTATAGATTTTATCTATAACCTTTTACTTTTACTATTTTGCAACGATATTTACTATTCTACCTGGAACATAAATTTCTTTAACAATATTTAAACCTTCTAGCTTATCTGATAATTCTTCTTTAGCTTTAGCTAAAACATCATCTTTGTTAGCATCTGCTTGTATTTTAAGGTTTGCCTTAACTTTACCGTTAATTTGTAAAGCTATTTCTATGGTACTTTCTTTCATTTTTTCTTCATCATAAGTGCACCAACTATTTTTAAATACACTCTCTGTGTTACCAAGCATTTGCCAAAGTTCCTCACTTATATGAGGTGTAAAAGGAGCTAAAAGAACAATTATAGTTTCTAACGTTTCTTTATCTACCCCACCTATATTTTTAGCCTCTGCAACTATTTTGTTTGTAAATTCCATAAAGCCAGAAACAACAGTGTTCATAGTTAAAGCTTCTAAACGTGTTGTTATTTCATAAACCATTTTATGACGTAATCTTTCCATTTCTTCGCTAGGTTTAACTATTTTATCTTTATATTCTTCTACAAATTTCCATACTTTGTTTAAATATCTAAATGTACCGTCTATACCGCTATCGTCCCATTCAGAATCTATTTCTGGTGGTCCTACAAAAAGTTCGTATAATCTTAAAGAATCGCAACCATATTTTTCTACAAGCTCATCAGGTGATACAACGTTACCTTTTGATTTACTCATTTTAGCACCGTCTTTAGTTATCATACCTTGATTAAATAAATGTAAAAATGGTTCATCAAAGTTTACAACACCTATATCTTTTAAAAACTTAGTATAAAATCTTGCATATAAAAGATGTAAAACAGCGTGTTCTATACCACCTACGTACATATCAACAGGTAACCATTTTTCAAGAGCTTCTTTACTTGCAAGCTCTTTATCGTTATTTACATCACAGTATCTAAGGAAATACCAAGAAGAACCTGCCCATTGAGGCATTGTGTTAGTTTCTCTTTTAGCAGGACCACCACATTTAGGACAAGTAGTATTTACCCATTCTTCTATATCTGCAAGAGGAGATTCTCCTGTGCTTGTTGGCTGATAAGATGAAACATTAGGAAGTCTAACAGGTAAATCTTCTTCTTTAACACCAACTATACCACATTTATCACAATGTACTAAAGGTATAGGCTCGCCCCAATAACGTTGTCTTGAGAACACCCAATCTCTAAGTTTGTAATTTACTGTTTTTTTGCCAATGCCTTGCTCTTCTAAAAATGATGCAATAAGCTCTTTAGCTTCTGTAGATTTTATACCATCAAATTTACCAGAATTTACCATTACACCTTCTTCTACAAAGGCCTCTTCCATAGTTTCTTTTATATCTTCATCTGCTTTTTTAATAACTTGCACTATAGGTAAATCAAATTTTTTGGCAAATGCAAAGTCTCTTTCATCGTGAGCAGGTACACACATAATAGCACCTGTACCATAATCTGCAAGTACATAATCTGATATCCAGATAGGTATTTTTTTGTTATTTAAAGGATTTATACCGTAAGCCCCTGTAAATACACCTGTTTTTTCTTTTTCTGTCATTCTATCTACAGAAGATTTTGTGCTAGCTTCAAAAATATATTGTTCTACTGCTTCTTTTTGCTCATCTGTAACAATATCTTTTATAACGCTATGTTCAGGAGCTAAAACCATAAAGCAAGCACCATATAAAGTATCTGGTCTTGTTGTAAAAACTTTTATTTTGTTATCTTTACCATCTACAGAAAAATCTATTTCAGCACCATAGCTTTTACCTATCCAGTCTGATTGCATTTTTTTAACTTTTTCTGGCCAATCAAGCTTGTCTAAGTCATTTAAAAGTCTTTCTGCATAGTTTGTTATTCTAAGCATCCATTGTCTTAAGTTCTTTTTAGTAACTTGAGAGCCACATCTATCACATTCTCCGTTTGTAGCCTCTTCGTTAGCTAAAACAGCCTTACAGTTATCGCACCAGTTTAAAGGCATTTCTTTTTCATAAGCAAGCCCATTTTCAAACATTTTTAAAAATATCCATTGAGTCCATTTATAATAATTAGGGTCTGTTGTGTTTATCTCTTTATCCCAATCATAAATAGCACTTATTTCTTTTAACTGTCTTTTAACGTTAGATATGCTTTGCTCTGTTGCAACAGATGGGTGTGTACCTGTTTTTATAGCATAGTTTTCCGCAGGTAAACCAAATGCGTCCCAACCCATAGGATGTAAAATTTCATATCCTTGTAATAATTTATATCTGCTTATAACATCACTAAGTACATATCCTCTCCAATGTCCAACGTGTAAACCATTGCCTGATGGATAAGGAAACATATCTAAACAATAGTATTTAGGTTTATCTGTGTTAGTTGGGTTTACAGGGTTTTCTTCCCATATTTTACGCCATTTTTTTTCAAGGCTATTAAAATCATATTTGTTCATAACTACCTCCAAGTTAATAATCAATTTTTTGAATACTTTCATATTCAAAATCAGCAACTCCTAAATATTTTATTCGTAAAAATTAAAACAAAAATACATTTATAATTTTTCTCTAAAATATTAAGTCGCAACTTAATTGCAATAATAAAAATATAAGCCCCTTTGTCTCTTATTAAAAATATATAAAATAAATTTAAAATATTTTTAATAAATATAGAGACGAAAAGGGGCTTTTTCCGTGGTACCACTCTATTTCGTAAAAGGTAAAAACCTAAAATTACGCACTTAATAAGCTATAACGTTGCAACCGAAAATGCCTACTATTAGTTCAGCATTTTTGCTCCAAGGTGAGTTGGGCAAAAAGTAATATTAGCTTACACCAACCGCTAACTCTCTAAAAATACTTATTTTGCTTACTATTCCTTTTCATAGCATTTGAAATATATAATATTTATATCATAAAATTAACATCATTTCAAGAGTTTATTTTTTTATATACCATAAGTATTAGTGATAGGGTCTAAAAATAAATTTATTTTAGGTGGGTTTGTTGTAAAATATATCATAGAAAAAATTAATAAAAGTATAATAAAAATACCTATATAGTTGCTTTTTTCACCATAAAACAAATCAGATTTTAAAGCCTTGTAACTAAAATAATAAGATGCAAATACACCTAATATAAATGTTCCTATATCAAGTATTAAATAATTATCACCTAAAATCCCTGTATAAGTATAAAATGATGCAATAATTACAAACATACCTATCAAAATTGATATAGCCTTTGTTAGTATAAAATTTTCTAAATTTTTACCATATATAAAATATTCAAATATAGAAAATATAATAACAGGAGTTATTAATAACTTTAAATGTTCCCAAGTGCTTTCATTTACTGCACTAAAATAACCTACAATTATATTTTTATTAGAAAATTCATATGTAAAATGTAACAAACTCCCTAAAATAACAGTAAAAATAAAACCTATTATGTGATATTTCTTTATATTCACAAAATCACCTCATAATATATCTTTTTAATATATTATGTAGAAAAAAAGTGATTATACATAAATTTTATTTTTTCATTATGATATCTTTTATTTCTTTTATAAATAAAAACACTGGTGATATAAATAAAAATATATCTGCAAAGTTAAAAATAGGTGCTTTTTTGTATTTTATATATATAAAATCTGTTATATTTTTATTTATTATTCTATCAATAAAATTACCTAATCCCCCACCTATAGCAAAGGAAAAACCTAATTTTTTTAACAAAGATTTTTCTTTAAAAGCAAAATAAAACAATAAAAACAATAAGCATACACATAAAGAAACAACTGTATATATTATTTTTTTGGAATTTTTTAAAAACCCAAAGGCAAAACCTTCGTTTTTTATATGGCATATATAAATTTTATCTTTATATATGCTTTTTTCTTCATTAATCTTATATCTTTTTTTAACATAAGCTTTTGAGCCTAAATCTAATGCTATTAAAATCAATATTATGAAAAAATACACCATAAAGAACCTCTTTTATGATTAAGCTTAAAAATCAAATGTGTCTGGGTGAGAGCCAACTCTTTCGTTTCTATCTAACCCATCTATTTTTGCTATATCATCTTTTGTAAGCTCAAAATCAAATATACTAATATTTTGTAATTGTCTTTCTTTATTAGAAGATTTAGGAATTGTAACTATGTTTTTGTCTATGTTCCATCTTAAAATAATTTGAGCTGGAGTTTTGTTATATTTTTTAGCAATAGAAACGATAGTTTCATCTTCTAAAAGACCATTTTTAACTGCTCCTAGAGGGCTCCAAGATTCAAACTGTATTTTATGTTTTGCACAAAAATCTGTAAGTTCTTTTTGCACAACATAAGGGTGAAATTCTACCTGATTTACAGCAGGTACAATATCTGATGCTTTAAAGATATCTTCTAAATGATGTATTAAAAAGTTGCTAACACCAATAGATTTAGCAAGCCCATCTTTATAAATTTTTTCCATTTCAAGCCAAGAAGAAACATATTTTTCCTTTACAGGCCAATGCACAAGGTATAAATCTACATAATCTAAGCCTAATTTTTTAAGGCTAGTTTCTATAGCGTTTCTTTGGTTATCTTTTCTCATATCTTCGTTCCAAAGTTTTGTAGTTATAAATAGTTTTTCGCGAGGTATTTTACTGTCTTTTATAGCTTGACCTACTGCTTGTTCATTTTGATAAATCATAGCAGTGTCTATATGAGTGTAACCAATTTCTAAAGCAGATTTAACCGCGTTATAAGCCTCCTCTTCGCTACATCTAAATACACCTAGCCCAACCATAGGCATAGATACACCATTATTTAATATAACATTTTTCATACAAAAACCTCCTAATAATATATTAAGAAAAATATTTCTTAAATATATTATTTATCTATAAATTAAATTTGTCAATAGATAATTTATATGTAAATGATTAATATTGTTAAAGTGTCAAACATAGGTTACACTTAAAAATTTTATAAAAAGCCTTAATAAAAATTCTTTACAATATAATATAAATCTGCTAAAATACTATCAAGCTATTTTATATAGCTAATTTTTATTTTTAAAGGAGAGTTGATTTATGGACGTAGACCCCCAGATGTCTTCCATATGGATGCAATTATTAATAATTGTAATTTTAACATTAATTAATGCTTATTTTGCTGCTAGCGAAATGGCAATAGTTTCTGTAAACAAAAATAAGATTAAAATGCTATCAGAGGCAGGCAACAAAAAAGCTAAGCTTGTGGAAAAGCTTATCAAAGAACCAACAGCCTTTTTATCCACAATACAAATAGCTATTACTGTTGCTGGTTTTTTTAACTCTGCAAGTGCTGCTACTGGTATATCTTTAAGGCTTGCTAATGTTCTTAAAAAATGGCAAATACCTTATGGAGAAGCCATATCTATAGTGGTAATAACTATTTTATTATCTTTTATAACCTTAATATTTGGTGAGCTTGTTCCTAAAAGGATAGCTCTTCAAAATGCCGAAGCATATAGTATGTTTTGTGCAAGGCCTATCCATTTTATTAGTAAAATAGCATCACCTATTATAAAAGTTTTATCTGTTTCTACAAAATTTGTTCTTCGTTTATTAGGAATAAATGATGAAAACATAGAGGAGCTTCTATCTCGTGAAGAAATACGCTCAGTTGTGGAAACAGGACAAGAAAACGGTGTTTTTAACGAAATAGAAACAGAAATGATAAATAATATTTTTGAACTTGATGACATACAAGCCCAAAGCGTTATGACACCTAGAACAGATGTATATTGTATTGATATAAACGAACCTTTAGAAGAATATATGGACGAACTTATGGAAATGCATTATACAAGGATACCTGTTTATGATGAAAGCATAGATGATATTATTGGTATTTTGCATATAAAAGATTTTATGATAGAAGCACATAAAAATAAATATGACTTTAAAAAGGTTAATTTAAGAAGTATTTTAAGAAAACCTTATTTTGTGCTAGAAACAAAAAATGTAGATGAGCTTCTTAAAGACTTGCAAAAAGAACATCAACATATTGCTATATTAATAGATGAATATGGAGGTTTTTCTGGTATAGTTACTATTGAAGACTTAATCGAAGAAATTATGGGTGAAATTGAAGATGAATACGACCATATTGTAGAGCCTAACATAAAAAAAATAGATGATAATGTTTATTTAGTTAATGGGCTTATCAACCTAGAAGATTTTAGCGATGAGCTATGTTTAGATATAAAAAGTGATGAGCACGAAACATTAAGTGGTTATCTTTTAAATAAAATAGGTAAAATTTTAGAAGATGGTAGCAAAACAAGTATTTCTATATCAAATGTTCATTTTAATATTTTAGAAGTTATAGATAAACATATAGAAAAAGTTGAAGTTACTATATTACCTAATCAAGAAATATTAGAATAAAATAAGCTAACCTTTTGTGTTAGCTTATTTTATTGTCTACTATATAAAAAGCTGATTTCATAACAAGAAATTAAACTTGAAATACTAATTAACAAACACATTTTAACTATATAAAAATGTTATTTTTGTACTAACTGTATAGCATATCCGCCTATTTCCTCTTTTAAAAATATAGATTTAAGCTTACCATTTTCATCTTCTATTGTAGAGTTATTAAAGCTACCACCCATAGCTTCTATGTAATTAATAGCTCTTTCTATATAGTTAGTTTTTATAGCTATATGCCCGTGTTTACCTAAATATATTTTTTTCATTATTTCTATGCTTTTATCCATAAATATGGAAAAATCATTTTCATATGTAGAAAAATTAAAAAGATTGCTAAATTGTTTTGCAAAACTTTCTGCCTCTATATCGTTTTCTGCATTTATACCTACGTGGCTTATTTCAAAACCTAACATATTAAAAATAGCCTGTTTACAAAGTTTAGTTATTTCATCAAAATTATTACTTTCTATAAAGTTATCATCTAGCATAAAGCTACCCCCACAACATATAACTTTATTAAAAGATAAATAATCATTTAGATTATTATTATTTATCCCCCCTGTTGGGATAAACCTCATTTCAGAATAAGGCAAAGACATAGATTTTATCATATTAATCCCTCCAGATGCTTCTGCTGGGAAAAACTTAACTACATTTACACCTAAATTTATAGCTCTTTCTATATCGCTAGGTGTAGCTATGCCTGGTATCATTAAATACCCTTTTTGTATACAATATTCTACAACGCTAGGGTTTAAGCCTGGGCTTATTAAAAATTTAGCACCTGCTGATATTGCCTTATCTGCTTGCTCTGTATTTAAAACAGTACCAGCTCCAACAAGCATTTTAGGTACATTTTCAGTTATCCTTTTTATAGCCTCTTCTGCTTCTTTAGTTCTAAAAGTAATTTCAACACAATGTATACCACCATTAATTAAAGCATTAGCAAGAGGCACTGCTTTTTCTACATCGTTAATGGTAACAACGGGTATTATACCTATAGAGCTAAGCTTTTTTAATATTTTATCCATTAAACACCTCTATACATTATATTTTTTTATAAAACTTAAAAAACTTCTTTCTATTATCTTTTTATCTTCTTTGTCATATTCAAAGTGACCTGATTTTTTTAAAATAATAACTGTAGATTTTTTCATATTATATTTTCTTAAAATTCTTTTTATCCTTATGGCAGATTTTATAGAAACTAAACCGTCATAATAAGACTGTAAATAAATAACAGGTATTTTTATATTTTTTATTTTAAAATATATTTTATAGCTTAAATAAAATAAATCTATATATCTAGGTATCCAAAAAGGATATGTTAGCACCTTTTTTTCTGTTATGCTTGACCTTTCTTTCATTTTTTTAGCAAAATCATCTTTTATGTTATTAGGCATAAAAACTATTTTAAACCCTGCTATAAAAGTTTTAAAATCTACCCTTATGTTAAAAGGTATGTTTATACAAAAGATACCTTTTATTTTCTCTTTATTTTTAAAATATGTATTTATAGCTAACAAACAACCCATTGAATGACCTACTAAGAAAATATTTTTATATTTTTTTCTCATATTTTGAATATTTTCTTCTACATAAGATGTCCAATATTTATAGCCTATTTTAGAAAACTCCCTAGATGTTGTAGCGTGACCTGGTAATAATAAATTTAAACAAGAATATCCATTATTTAAAGCTATTTTTATTAAATCATTGAATTGATTAGGTGATTCTGTAAAACCGTGTATAAAAATGATAATAGTATCTGAATTATCTATATGTGTATATGTTTGTTTATGCATTGTTAAATATTTTATATATAGCAAAAGCTACTCCTGCCTCATCATTTGTTAATGTTGTCATATCGCAAGCTTCTTTTATAAAATCTTCTGCATTGCCCATAGCTACAGAAAATCCTGCAAAGTTTAACATTTCTAAATCGTTTTCGCTATCACCTATAGCCACTATTTCTTCTTTTTCTATACCAAGCATACTAGCATAATCTTTTAAAGCATTACCTTTAGATACATTTTTTCTCATTACATCTAAACAAGTTTTAGCAGATATAACAGCATTTATTTCTTCTAACTCTCTAAATTTATTTTGAATATTTAATATTTTTTCTCTATCTTCTTCTAGTATTACCATTTTTAAAAATTCTTTTCTATCTATTAAGCTATATATATCTTTTTCATATTTATATTCTAAATTAAGGCTAAGTTTTTTTGTGTAATGAGTTAAAATATATTTAAGCTCATCTTTTGCTCCTTCTTCAGATAAAGAGTAACATTCTTCTAATGTATATATTTTAGCATCTATGTTATTTTCCACACAAATATCAACCATTTTTTTCATAGTTTCTTTTGGTATATAGTTAAGCTGTATAACGCTGTTATCCTTTAAATCTCTTATAGATGCCCCGTTGCACCCTATTACAATTTCTTCTTTAAATCCCACTTCGTCCATATAATCTTTAACAAGAATGTCATTTCTTCCTGTAGCTATAACAACTTTTATCCCTTTTTCTAAAAGCATATTTATAGCTTTTATATTTTCACTATGTATTTCTCCGTTATGCTTTATAAGCGTGTTATCACAGTCTATTGCAACAAGTTTATAGTTCATAAAATTAGCCCTTTCTATATTTCTTTAATAATTTTTATATGTATAGGTGGATAATTAGGTCTGTTAAAAAATTCTGATACTATTACAGTATATTTGTTATAATCTAAATTTTTTACAAAATCTAAAATAGCATCTTTTTCCTCAAAGCCTGTATCTCCTCCTTGATAAACACAAAGGCTTATAACCCCTTTTACCTTTAAAATCTTTAAACATTTTTCTATAGCAATTATACTTGTGTTTGCCTTTGTTGATATATTGTGGTTTCCTCGTGGTAAATATCCAAAATTAAAAACAGCACAGTCAATTTGTTTGTTTATATATTTATCTATGTTTTGGTGTCCATCTAAAATAAGTTCTACATTATTATATAGATTATTTTCTATTAGCCTATTTTTTGTAGCTTCTAATGCTTCTTCTTGTATATCAAAAGCATATACAAAACCATTATCTCCAACTATCTCTCTTAAAAACAATGTATCATTGCCTCTGCCCATTGTGGCATCTATGGCAATATCTCCTTCTTTTAAGTTTTCCTTTATAAAATTTTTAGCAAGTGTAGTAGTATTTATTTTCATATTCCACCTAAAATTAAGTTATTTTTAAAGTTAAATCTTTAAAGTCCCATATATCTGTAACTATATCTTGATAAAAATCTCTTTCGTGACAAACCATAAGTATAGTTCCTTTATATTCTTTTAAAACTCTTTTAAGCTCATCTTTTGCATCTTTATCTAAATGGTTGGTAGGCTCATCTAGTACAAGGATATTTGTTTCCTTGTTCATTATTTTACACAGCCTTACTTTTGCCTGCTCACCACCGCTTAAAACATAAACTTTGCTTTCTATATGGTCAGTTGTTAAAGAGCATTTTGCAAGAGCTTGTCTTACCTCATATTGAGTAAAAGATGGAAATTCGTCCCAAATTTCTTCTATACAAGTTTTGTTGTTATCTTCTTTTACCTCTTGTTCAAAATAACCAATAAACTGGTTATCTCCTTTTAAAACTTCACCACTAATAGGCTTTATCTCACCTAATAAGCTTTTTAAAAGCGTAGTTTTTCCAAGTCCATTAGACCCAACAATAGCTACCTTTTGCCCTCTTTCTAAAAGTAAATTTAAAGGTTTGCAAAGTGGTTCGTCATAGCCTATAACTAAATCTTTAGTTTCAAATATAAGTCTGTCAGATGTTCTTGCTTGCTTAAACCTAAATTCTGGTTTTGGCTTTTCTTTAGAAAGCTCTATTATATCCATTTTATCAAGCTTTTTCTGTCTTGCTCTAGCCATACCAGCCGTTGCAACCCTTGCTTTATTTCTTGCAATAAAATCTTGTAAATTGCTTATTTCTTGTTGTTGTCTTTCATAAGCTGCCTCTAGCTGTTTTTTGTTTTGCTCATAAAGACGTAAAAACTCTTCATAATTACCTACATATCTTGTAAGTTTAGCATTTTCCACGTGATAAATAAGGTTTACAACGCTATTTAAAAATTCTAAATCGTGAGATATAAGGATAAAAGCATTTTCATATTTTAAAAGATATTCTTTAAGCCAATCTATATGCTCTTCATCTAAATAGTTAGTAGGCTCATCTAAAAGAAGTATATCAGGATTTTGTAATAAAAGCCTTCCTAATAAAATTTTAGTTCTTTGCCCACCAGATAAATCATCTACGTTTTTATCAAGCCCTAAATCATATAGCCCAAGCCCACGAGCAACCTCATCTACTTTTATATCTATGTTGTAAAAATCGCTCATATCAAGTATATCTTGTAAGCTAGCAGCATTTTCCATAAGTTTATCCATTTCCTTATCATCTGCTTCGCCCATTTTCATATATGTTTCGTTAAGCTCTTTTTCTATATCAAATAAATATTCAAAAGCCACTTTTAAGCTATCTCTTATGCTATCCCCTTTTTTAAGCTCTGCGTGTTGGTCCATATAGGCAACTCTAACACGGTTAGACCATTCTATAGTTCCTTCATCTGGCATAAGCTTATTTGTTATTATCTTCATAAAGGTAGATTTACCTTCTCCGTTAGCCCCTATAAGCCCAACGTGTTCACCTTTTAACAACCTAAAAGATACATCTTCAAAAATTGTTCTTCCACCAAAAACGTGGCTTACATTTTTAACTGTTAAAATACTCATTATAAAAGCTCCTTTATTTATTGTATATTATTATGTCCTAATATTATAGAAATTTTATCCTTATCTTTATCTTTTAAAAAATCATAAGACAAGTCATAAAAATCTTCTTCATTAAAATTAAATATAATAGGCAAACAATTTTTTATTAAAGTTAATTTATTTATATCATCTATGGATAATTTTTTATAAAATTTAATATTTTCAATTTGTAAATCCATTTTTAACATAAAGCTAAAATATGGTGTACCTTGTATTAATAATTTTATTATATTATTTAATATTTCATTTTCTATTTCTTCATTATTTTCTTCAAATAAAGGTAAATTCATTAAATTATGCTTTTCTTTTATTTCTTTAAAAATATATGCTATTTTAAAAAACACATCTTTCATAAAATCACCCTTTTATATTTTAACATAGATTACATAAATAAATCAATAATATTAAATCAAAAAAAGTTGTAGCATATCTAATAACTACAACTTTTTTTATTTAATATTATTTTTATAGGCTATTCATATATGTTTCTAAATTTGATTTTATAACAGTAACTTTAGGACCATATATTACCTGTACACCTTGACCTTTTTTAATAACCCCTGATGCACCGCTAGCTTTTAACATAGCTTCGTTTACTTTATCTGGGTCTTTAACTGTTATTCTAAGCCTTGTAGCACAGCAGTCTACATCACTTAAGTTTTCTTTACCGCCAAGAGCATCTAAAATCATAGCAGAAAGCTCATCTTTGTTGCTTTCACCGCTAGCTTTTTCGCCATCTTTTCTAGCGTTTAAATCTGCTCTTGTATAAAGCTTAACCTCTGTGTCCTCATCTTCTCTACCTGGAGTTTTAAAGTTAAACTTTTTAATAAGGAAGCTAAATAAGAAGTAATATACAATAAAATATACAATACCAACAAATACAATGTTTATCCAGTTAGTTTTAGCATTACCTTGTAATATACCAAATAATGTCATATCTATAAGCCCACCAGAGAATGTCATACCAACGCCTACTTTAAATATGTGCATAAACATATAAGCAAGCCCTGCAAAAACACAGTGTATTACATATAAAATAGGTGCAACAAATAAGAATGTAAATTCTAATGGTTCAGTTATACCTGTAATCATACAAGTTAAAGCTGCAGATACTAATAAACTAGCAACAACTTTTCTTTTTTCAGGCTTAGCACATTTATACATAGCTAAAGCAGCACCTGGTAAACCAAATATCATAAGAGGAAATTTACCAGCCATAAATCTTGTTGCTTCTACGTTAAATTGTTGAATGCCTGGTGTTGCAAGCTCTGCAAAGAAAATGTTTTGAGCACCTTCTACTAAAACACCATTAACCATAGCAGTGCCACCAACGGCAGTTTGCCAAAATGGTAAATAAAACACGTGATGTAAACCAAAAGGTATTAAAGCTCTTTCCATAAAACCATATACAAATGTACCTGCATAACCAGAGCTAATAACTAAAGCTCCTACTTTGTTTATGCCTGCTTGTACAGTTGGCCAAATAAAGAACATTAATATACCAACAAAAAGATAAACTATAGAGCTTATAATAGGTACAAACCTTGTTCCCCCAAAGAAAGATAAAACCTGAGGAAGTTCTATTTTATAAAACCTATTATGTAAAGCAGCAACTCCTAAACCTACGATAATACCACCAAAAACACCCATTTGTAAAGATGTAATGCCAAGCACAGATGCCGTAGAACCTGCTAACATTTGTTCTGGTCCACCATTTATTTTTATTAATGCACTGATAGATGAATGCATTATAAAAAATGCAATAGCACCAGATAAAGCTGCAACTTCTTTTTCCGCTTTAGCCATACCTATTGCAACACCCATCGCAAATATTATAGGTAAATTATCAAAAACAACGCCACCTGCACTATTTAAAATAGCAAAAAAGTCATTTAATATAGTTCCAGGACCCATAATACCTGTAAGATTGTATGCTTCTAGCATAGTTTGGTTAGTAAAAGACCCACCTATACCTAAAAATAAACCAGCAACAGGTAAAATGGCTATAGGTAACATAAAAGACCTACCTATACGCTGTAAAACCGCAAAGATTTTATCTTTCATAGCAAATCACTCCTTTTTCATTAAATAATATTTGTAAATTTACCTTATATTATACATATAAATATATAATTACACTACATTTATTTGTTAATATTACTATATTTAAGAATAATTGTCAAGGTTTTTTATGCATATTTTAATATTG
This sequence comes from uncultured Clostridia bacterium, assembly GCA_944381435.1. GTDB lineage: Bacteria > Bacillota > Clostridia > Lachnospirales > CAG-274 > Tyzzerella. The sequence continues at coordinate 23,681 of CALWLD010000019.1, read as the reverse complement.
ACATAATAACTAAAGTAAATTACAATAAACATATGAACATTTATTCATATATCGGAGGTGTTTCTATGAGTATTGAAACTTGTGATTGTTTTGATAAAGATAAAGTTGATATGATAAAATCTAAATCTTTATCTGACGAAATGATTTATATTATGGCAGATTTTTTTAAAGTTTTTTCTGATTCTACAAGAGTTAAAATTTTATATGCTTTGTTAGAAAGCGAAATGTGTGTTGGAGATTTGGTTGAAGCTTTAGATATGACACAATCTGCTGTTTCTCATCAGCTTAGGATTTTAAGACAAAATAACATAGTAAAGTTTAGAAAAGAAGGTAAAGCTGTTATTTATTCTTTAGATGATTCTCACGTTTTTGAAATTTTAAGCCAAGGGCTTTCTCATTTACAACATAAAAATAGTTTTAAGGAGTGATTTTTATGAAAACAGAAGTTTTTAACATAAAAAATTTAGACTGTGCCCATTGTGCTAGCCTTATCGAAGAAGAAGTAAATAAATTAGACTTTATAGATAATGCAAGTCTTAACTTTATTAACAAAACTATAAAAGTAAATTTTAACAATAATATAACTAGCACAGAGCTATTAACTAATATGCAAAGTTTAATAGATAAAATAGAACCTGGTGTTGAAATTTATAACCAAAACAATGAAAACTCTATAAGCTTAAATTTATTAAATTTAAACTGTGCCCATTGTGCTAGTCTTATTGAAGAAGAGATAAAAAAACAGGATAATATAAAATCTAGCTATCTAAACTTTGTAGATAAAACCTTAAAAATATCTTTCATAAATAATGAAAACACTAACCTACAATTAGAAAATGTTATAAATACTATAAAAAAAATAGAGCCTGGCATTAATATAGAAGTAAAAGATACAAATGCTAAAAATAACATAGATGATATAGAAAAAGATGAAACAAAATACGTTTTAATTAGAATTTTATTAGGAGCTTTTTTATTTGCTATAGCTAGTTTTACAAATTTCTTGCCTATTTTTGCCATATCTTACATAATTTTAGGATATGACATTATTTTTAAAGCTTTAAGAAACATTTCTAAAGGTAAAATTTTTGATGAAAACTTTCTAATGGCATTAGCAACTGTAGGTGCAATAATTATAAAAGAATATCCAGAAGCTGTAGCTGTTATGCTGTTTTATCAAATAGGAGAATACTTTCAAGAAAAAGCCGTTGGTAAATCTAGAAAAGCTATTAAGTCTTTGTTAAATATAAAAGCAGAATATGCTACAAAAGAAAATGGAGAAAAAGTATCTCCTGAAAGTATTAACATAGAAGATATTATAGTAGTAAAACCTGGTGAAAAAGTTCCTCTTGATGGTGTTGTTATAGATGGTAGCTCGTTTTTAGATATGAGTGCATTAATAGGAGAATCTGTACCAAGAAAAGTAACTAAAGGAGATGAAATATTAAGCGGTTGTATAAACACCAACAGCTTGCTAAAAATTAAAGTAACAAAAGAATATAAAAATTCTACAGTTTCTAAAATTTTAGATTTAGTTGAAAACTCTTCTGCTAAAAAATCTAAAACAGAAAGCTTTATTAGCAAATTTGCAAAAATATACACCCCTATCGTTGTTTTATCTGCTTTATTTTTAGCAACAGTTCCGCCTTTGTTCGATAGCTTTAATTTTGCACATTGGTTAGAAAAAAGTCTTGTATTTTTAGTATCATCTTGTCCTTGCGCCTTAGTTGTTTCTATCCCTTTAAGCTTTTTTAGTGGCATAGGAGCTGCATCTAAGCGTGGTATATTAATAAAAGGTAGCGTTTATATGCAAGAGCTTAGCAACATAGACACTATTGTTTTTGATAAAACAGGCACGCTAACAAAAGGTGTTTTTGAAATAAGCAAAATACACACAAACAATATAAAAGAAGAAGAACTCTTAAACATCGCCTATAACCTAGAAAGCCTATCTATACACCCTGTAGCAAAATCTATAGTTAATTATTGTGAAAACAATATTCCTAATTTAAAAAATATAAAAGCAGAAAATTTTGAAGAAATAAGCGGTTATGGGCTAAAAGCCACATTAGATAATAGTGAAATTTTACTAGGTAATGACAAGCTCTTATCTAAAAATAATGTAGTTTTTGAAAAATCTAACGATAATGGTACAGTGGTATATATAGCTAAAGATGGTATGTTTTTAGGGTATATAGTTGTATCTGATATAATAAAAGACGAGGCAAAAGAAACTATAAATCTTCTTAAAAATTGTAGCTTATCAAAAACTATTATGCTAAGTGGAGATAGAAAAGAAACTGCCACATTTGTAGCAAATTCTATAGGTATAGATGAAGTATTTTACGAGCTTTTACCTCAAGATAAAGTTGCTATGTTTGAAAAAATAAAAAATAATAACGAAAACAAAAATGTTGCCTTTGTAGGTGATGGTATAAACGATGCACCTGTTTTATCTATGGCAGATGTTGGCATAGCAATGGGTGGTGTTGGTTCCGATGCTGCAATAGAAGCCTCTGATATAGTAATTATGAACGACGACTTAAGAAAAATATATGATGGTATAGTTATAAGTAAAAAAACATTAAGTATTGTAAAAGCTAACATTATTTTTTCACTTACCGTAAAATTTGGGGTTTTAGCCCTTGCCATTTTTGGATACCCTTCAATGTGGTTAGCAGTTTTTGCTGATGTTGGCGTATCTGTTATAGCTATTTTAAATGCTATGAGAAGAAAAATATAGTAATATCTTAATTATAAAAATCAATTTTTTAAATAATTTGTATTCAAAAACAGGCACTCCTAAAATTTATTTAACTAAAATTTAATCCAAAAAGCGTATATAAATTTTAATAATTTAGCAATTTTATAAATTGCTAAAAATTAAGTTATACCTTAATTGTAATTAATAAAAGGTTACAGATAAAATCTTATCTGCAACCTTTTATTTTTATCTCATTCTATATTCATTATATAAATTGCTTAATTGCTGAGCATTTCTTTGCTTACCTACTATCACCTCATAAATCATATCTCTTATAGGTAAATCAGCAAATGCAGACATAAGCATTCTATAAAATTCTATATCATCTAGCTGTTCTTCTATGCTGTTATAAAGCTCTTCTGTTATATTGTTATCTATTTCTATCTCCTCAAAATCTTCTCTAATATTTGCATCTGTGCCTGTAATCATTTTATATATTTCTTCAAATATTTTTTTATATTTAAGTTCATTTAAATAAACTTGCCTTAATACATTTTTATCTTTTTCATCAGTTAGCATATTATATAGTTTTTCATAATATCTGCTGTTTTCATCTTGTTCTTCTATAGCCTCTTTTAAAGCATCTATAATATATGTTCTAAAATCATCTTGCTCTATTTTATTTTCCATAGCATCATCTAAGTCTTTTTTATTTATTTGGTTTGTAGCTTCCTTTTGTTTAGAAAAATATGGATACATTTTTAAAATCCCCCTAAATATTTTTATATATTTATATGACAATAACTTAAAAATATTCTAGGTTATTAATTTATAGTAAAAATTTTTTTATTTTTTTTATAAAAAAGCTTGCATTTTTTTGCTATAAAGTTTAAAATTTTTTAGTAGAGTTTTTTACAAATTTAAGAGTGTGAGGTTTTAATATGCAAAAATTAGATTTAATGTACACTGGTAAAGCAAAAAAAGTTTTTAAAACAGATGATGATAGCCTTTGCATCTTTGAATATAAAGATGATGCAACCGCATTTAATGGCGAGAAAAAAGGCTCTTTTGAAGGTAAAGGTATTATAAATAACCAAATTGCTAATTTAATATTTAAAATATTAGAGCAAAAAGGTATAAAAACACATTTTGTAAAAGAAATTAGCAAGAGAGAAACTTTGGTTAAAAAAGTAGATATTATACCTTTAGAGGTTATAGTTAGAAATATAGCTGCTGGTTCTTTTTGTAAAAGATATGGCACAACAGAGGGTACCGTATTTAGCTCTCCTACTCTTGAATTTAGCTATAAAAATGATAGCCTAGGTGACCCTTTAATTAACGACTATCACGCAATAGCTTTAAACATTGCAACTAGAGAACAAATAGAAGAAATTTCTAAGCTAGCATTTGCCGTAAATGATGCTTTAATAGAAATTTTTAAAAATATAGATATAAAACTTGTAGATTTTAAAATAGAAGTTGGTTTTGACTGTGATAAAAACATTATCCTTTCTGATGAAATATCTCCTGATACTTGTAGGCTATGGGATATACATACAAACAAAAAACTAGATAAAGACCAATTTAGGTTAGATTTAGGCGAATTTGCCGATGTTTATCAAGAGGTTTATAGACGCCTTACAGAAAAATATCCTAATGTTTAATATTAATTTTTATTTAAGTGGTAATATTGATGTTAAACAAGAAAAATGAAAATTGTAACAACAAAATAAATAAAGTTAAAGCTAGATTAAGTTATTTTATAGGAATTAGCATATTGTTTTGGCTAGTTTTAATACTTTATTTAGTTATAAGCATAAACGATGAAAGATTTTCTAATGTTACAAAGTATTTTAAGCTTCTTTTAGCAAGCATAGGATTTGTTTCTACAATAATTGCATTTTATACCCAAAGAGTATATTATAAATTAAAATTTAAAGAAAGGGATATGTAAAGATGAGAGAATTACACGAAGAATGCGGTATTTTTGGTATATATGACCCTAACGGAGAATGTGCAAAATCTACATATTATGGGCTTGTATCATTACAACACAGAGGTCAAGAAGGTTGTGGTATTGCTGTAAATAAAGATAGAGAAATTTATCATTATAAAGATTTAGGCCTTGTAAACGATGTATTTACCCAAGAAATATTAGAAGGTTTAGAAGGAAATATGGCTGTTGGTCACGTTAGATATTCTACAACAGGTGGTAACCTTAGAGAAAATGTTCAACCTCTTGTTTTAAGATATATAAAAGGTACTTTAGCTATAGCTCATAACGGTAACCTTACAAACACTTACAAACTAAAAAAAGAGCTTGAAAAAACAGGTGCCATCTTCCAAACTACATCTGATACAGAGGTTATAGCCTATTTAATAGCTAGAGAGCGTATCAACACAAGCTCTATAGAAGATGCTGTTAAAAACGTTATGAACATATTAGAAGGAGCCTTTTCTCTTCTTGTTATGAGCCCTAACAAGCTAATTGCTGCACGTGATAAATGGGGCTTTAGGCCTTTATGTATGGGTAAAAAAGATGATGCTATTGTGTTTGCATCTGAAACTTGTGCATTTAACACAATAGATGCACAGTTTGAAAGAAATATTAAGCCAGGAGAGGTTTTTGTTGTAGAGCAAGGCAAAACAAAATCTATTACAGATAACTGCTCTGATAAATCTCACCTTTGTATATTTGAACATATATATTTTGCACGTCCTGATAGCCTTATAGAAAATGAAGTTGTTCACGAAACAAGAAAAAAGGCTGGTATGTTTTTAGCAAAACAATCCCCTGTTGATGCAGATATTGTTATTGGTGTGCCAGATTCTGGGCTTAGCGCTGCAGAAGGCTATGCAGAATATGCAAAAATCCCTAACCAAATGGGCTTTGTAAAAAATAGATATATAGCAAGAACATTTATAAAGCCTAACCAAAAAGAACGTGACACTGCAGTTAGAATGAAACTTAATGCTTTATCTAGCGTTGTAAAAGATAAGCGTGTTGTTATGGTAGATGATAGCATCGTTCGTGGAACAACAAGTGGCCGTATTGTAAACCTTCTTAGAGAAGCAGGTGCTAAAGAGGTGCACGTACGTATATCTTCTCCTCCATTTTTATGGCCTTGTTTCTTTGGTACAGATATACCATCAAGAGATTCCTTGATAGCTAACAACCATACTATAGATGAAATAAAAGATATGATAAATGCTGATAGCTTAGACTTTTTAAGCCTTGATAACCTTCATCACATAGCACCTAATTCTACTTGTGGTTTTTGTGATGCTTGTTTCACAGGTAACTACCCTATCAATGTAGACCATTTATTATAATTTGTACATAAAGGAGAATAACTATGGATAGAAATATTTATGAAAGCCCTCTTAACTCTCGTTATGCAAGCAAAGAAATGAAAGAAATTTTTTCTCCTAACAAAAAATTTAAAACTTGGAGAAAACTTTGGATAACTCTTGCAAAAGCAGAAAAAGAGCTAGGTCTTGACATTACAGATGAACAAATAAAAGAGCTAGAAGCCTTTGCAGATGATATAAACTATGATGTAGCTATAGAGCGTGAAAAAATAACAAGGCACGATGTTATGGCACATATATATGCTTATGGTGTGCAATGCCCTAATGCTAAACCTATCATTCACCTTGGAGCTACAAGCTGTTATGTTGGTGATAACACAGATGTTATTATTATGAAAGAGGCTTTAGAGCTTGTAAAAGGTAAAGTTTTAGCTACTATTTCAAATTTATCTAAATTTGCTTTAGAATATAAAGACTTACCTACCCTTGGCTTTACTCATTTTCAAGCAGCACAGCTTACAACTGTTGGTAAAAGAGCTTGTCTTTGGATTCAAGATTTAATGATGGATTTAGAGCAAATAGATTTTTGCCTTGATAACTTAAAGTTATTAGGTTCTAAAGGTACAACAGGTACTCAAGCTAGCTTTATGGAGCTTTTTAATAATGATAATGAAAAAGTAAAAAAATTAGATATCCTTATTGCAGAAAAGCTTGGCTTTAAAGGTGTATTTTCTGTATCTGGTCAAACATATTCAAGAAAATTAGATAGCATTGTTATAAATATATTAAGCGGTATAGCTCAATCTGCAACAAAATTTTCTAACGATATGCGTCTTTTACAACATTTAAAAGAAATGGAAGAACCTTTTGAAAAAGGACAAGTAGGTTCTTCTGCTATGGCTTATAAAAGAAACCCTATGCGTTCTGAAAGGATAGCAGGCCTTGCAAGATATATTATGATAGATGCCCTAAACCCTGCTATTACAACTTCTACACAATGGTTTGAAAGAACTTTAGATGATTCTTCTAACAAAAGGATATCTATGCCAGAAGCCTTTTTAGCAACAGACGCTATTTTAAATATTTATATAAATATATCTGAAAATTTAGTTGTTTATCCTAAAGTTATAGAAAAACATATAATGGCAGAGCTACCTTTTATGGCTACAGAAAATATTATGATGGACGCTGTAAAAAAAGGTGGCGATAGACAAGAACTACACGAAAAAATTAGAGAGCATTCTATGGAAGCCTCTAAAGTTGTTAAGGTTGAAGGTGGCAAAAACGACCTTATAGAACGTATAGTAAATGATAAATCTTTCAATCTTACTATGGAAGATATAGAAAAAATATTAGAGCCTAAAAACTTTGTTGGGCGTGCTCCTATGCAAGTTTTAGATTATATAAACGAAGAGGTTATGCCTGTTTTAGAACAAAATAAAGACAAATTTGCTAAAGGTAGCGAACTTACTGTTTAAGGAGGATAAAAAATGGTTAGAGCAATAGTTGGTGCAAACTGGGGAGATGAAGGTAAAGGTAAAATAACAGACCTTTGTGCAGAACAATCTGATATAGTTGTTAGATTTCAAGGTGGTAGCAATGCTGGGCATACTATCATAAACCAACACGGTAAATTTGCCCTTCATCAATTACCTTCTGGTGTATTTAACCCTAACACAGTTAATATTATAGGTAATGGTGTTGCACTTAATATAGAATACCTTATGGAAGAGATAGAAAGTGTTGTATCAAAAGGTATAAAATTTAATCTTTTAATATCTGATAGAGCCCAAGTTTTATTACCTCATCACGTTTTATTAGATGTTTATGAGGAAGAACGTCTTGGAGATAGAAAATTTGGTTCTACAAAAAGTGGTATTGCACCTTTTTATGCAGATAAATTTTCTAAAGTAGGTCTTCAAGTTTGGGAGCTTTATGAAGAGGAAAGACTTAAAGACAAGCTTAAACATATGTATGAAAAAATAAATATACAATTTAAGTATTTATATAACAAACCTGAAATTGATTATATGGAAGTATATGAAAAACTTTTAAAATATGCTGATATGATAAAAGAAAATGTAAAAGATACATCAACATATTTAAGAAATGCAATAAAAGAAGGTAAAAATATACTTTTAGAAGGTCAGCTTGGTGCGTTAAAAGATACAGACCACGGTATATACCCTTATGTTACTAGCTCTTCTACGTTAGCAGGATATGCTGCTGTAGGTGCTGGTATACCACCTCACGCTATCAAAGAAATAACAGTTATAACAAAAGCATATTCTAGTGCTGTTGGAGAAGGTCCTTTTGTTAGCGAGCTTTTTGGCGATGAAGCAGAAGAGCTTAGAAGACGTGGTGGAGATTCTGGGGAATATGGTGCAACTACAGGTCGTCCTCGCCGTGTTGGATATTTTGATGCTGTTGCTACAAGATATGGCTGTGAAATACAAGGTGCTACAGAAGTTTGTATAACTTGTCTTGATGTTTTAAGCTATATGGACACTATCAAAGTTTGTACAGGTTATGAGCTAGATGGTAAAGTTTATAAAGACTTTTTAACTACAGAAGAGCTTTACAAAGCAAAACCTGTTTATGAAGAGCTTAAAGGTTGGAAAGTAGATATTCGTGGTATTAAAGAATATGATAGCCTTCCACAAGAAGCTAAAGATTATGTGGAATTTATAGAAAAAGAACTTGGCGTTAAAGTTTCTATGGTTTCTAACGGTCCTAAAAGAGATGAAATTTTATTTAGATAATAAATTATCTATTCCACCATCATTATTCTAGGTATTTGCCCTAAAACCCTTTAATTATTTAATAAAATAATTTTAACCAATACTTAATATTATTTTATCTACATTTAAAAATGCTACAGAATTTATCTGTAGCATTTTTAAAAATCATATTCATATAAAAATATTTCTAAATCAAACTGTTTATTAGCAGTTTTAACATTAAAGGTATCTTGTCCCAATCTTTTAAATCCATTGCTATCATAAAATTTATAATTACATTTAGAATCTGTATAAACATACATACTATTTACGCTATTTTTACTTTGATAATCAAAAAGTTGCTTTAATAGGTTTTTACCAATGCCACCCCCTTGATAATCACTAGAAACTACAAATAATGTTAAAATACCATCAAATTTTTTATCAGCTTTTAACATAAGCTTTTTATATATAAGGGTTATTCCTTTATATTGCTTAATGTTAGTGTTATAAATCATAGCTTTTATACCTGTTAATATAGTGTAATAAACTCCTTTTAAAATATAAATTAATGATTTATATAGCTTGTAATCTTCTTTAGCATTTCCCATTATAACACCTATTGCTTTGCCATCTTTTTCGGCAACCATAGTAAAAGTTTGTTCTGCTAGGCAGTTATATAAGTAAGAATTTAAAAATGTATTTAATATTCTTTTATCCTCAATGTATTCATATAAGTAAAAATTTTGGTTCATCATATCTTTTATATAAGGATAATCTTTTTTATTTATTTTTCTATATATAATATCACACATATTAATTGCCTTTTATATAATCTAAAACTTCTGCTGGGTTATCTGCTGCTTTAACTTTATCATATATTTTTTCAATATTGCCTTTTTCATCTATAACAAAAGTTGTTCTAACTATACCCATACTAACTTTACCATAGAGCTTTTTCTCTTGCCAAACACCATAATCTTGTATTGTTTTTATTTCTGTATCTGATAATAAAATAATTTTTAAATTATGTTTAGTTGTAAAATTTTGATGAGCTTTTTGGCTATCTTTGCTAATACCTATTACAACAGCATTGTTTTCTTTAAAATCTTCTATTGTTTCAGAAAATCCACAAGCTTGCTTTGTACAGCCTGGTGTATTATCTTTAGGATAAAAGTATAAAACTACCCTTTTACCTAAAAAATCACTTAATTTAACCATATTCCCATCTTTATCTGGCAATGTAAAATCTGGTGCTTTATCTCCTATATTTAACATAAAATTTCATTCCTTTCTTTATTTAAAATTAATTTGTAAATATTAAGTTTGTTTCGTTAGATAAATTCTCATTAAAGCTAAAAACATCAAAATAAAAATCTTTTAAAGGTTCTATATTGTCTATTTTATTTTTTATAATGTATCTAACCATCTGTCCACGAGCCATTTTAGCCAAAGTTGCAACTGTTTTATACTTACCATTTTTTAAAACTAAAAAATCTACATTTATAAATTTATCATTAGGTTTTAAAAATGAAGTTACCACCTTGCTATATTCTTTAGATGCTAAATTTAATATTATATCGTTATTTTTATATAACTCTTGGTAAATTTTATCTTTCCAAAATTTATATAAATCTTTATCATCTTCTATAGATATTTTACAAGCCATTTCTAGCCTATAAGGTTGTATGCTGGTAAAAGGGCTCAAAACACCATAAAGACCGCTTAATATCCTTAAATGTTCATTTGCAAATAACACATCTTCTTTTGTAAAATCTTTAGCGTTTATATTTTTAAAAACCAACCCATCATAGCTATTTAATGCGTGAGCTTTATTTTTATCTATATCAAAATCTTTAATATTACAAAATGTATTAAAAGCTATTTTGCTATTAACTTTCATTATGCTTTCTATATTGGCAGGCTCTAGGCTATGTAAATAACTATGTATCTTTTTTGCCTCATCATAAAATATAGGCTTTTCAAAGGTAAAATCTTCAAAGCTTTTTAAATCTATATTTTTAGCTGGAGATAATATCGTTATCATAAAAAACCACCTTTTCTATATTTATTATTTACTAAATAAATATACTTTAATATTATTTCTTTTATATAATTTTGTCAAGTTAAAAAAATTTTTACAAAATATTTATTTTTTATATTTATTTTTTATGCTATAATATAAAAGTTAATTTTATTAAAACTGTGGAGGATAATATGTTAGAGAAAAAACCTTTTAAAGAAAGTGTTAAAATAGAAATAGAAAAACTAAAAAAAATGTCTTTCAAAGATAAAATGTGGTACATAAGAGAATATTATGGAATACAAATTTTTATTACTATATTAGTTTTAGCTATTTCATTTTCTTTGATATTTAATATGTTAAAAAAAGACCCTGCTTTTAACGTAGTATTTTTAAATAAACCTATGAACCAAGAATCTTATGAAAAAATGTATAACGAGTTTTATGACTATGCAAATTTTGAAGCAACTAAAGATTATTGGGAGCTAAATCCTAATGTAAGCGTTATAATAAAAGATGGAGAGGCTGTAAATGGTCTAGAATATTTAGCAAAAACAAATGCTATGATAGCAGGGCAAATGTTAGATGTTCTTGTAACAGAAGAATATTTCGTAGACCATTTTATAAGGCAAGATATATTGTTAGATTTAGAAGAAACCTTACCAACAGATTTATTAGATAAAGTAAAAGAAAACCTTGTTTATAAAAAGGGCATAGATAATGGTGAAAGAGCCTATGCCTTAGATGTATCAGATGCACCTGTTATAAAAGAAAGTGTTTATGTTGCAGGTCCTGTTTATTTTACAATATTAGGTAATAGCAAAAATATAGATACTTCTATACAGTTTTTAAAATATCTTTATAATATGTAATATGAATAATTATATAATTTATAAAAACAATAAAATCTATTATAAAATAATTATATCTAAAAGAAAAACTACTTGTATAGAAGTAAAAGATGCATCTATTGTTATAAGAACAAACAAATTTACAAAAAAACAACATATAGAAAATTTTTTAATAAAAAATATAGATAAAGTTTTAAAAATTTTAAAAACTCAAGAAAACAGCTTATACAATAATAAATCAATAATAAAAATCTTTGGAAAAGATTACAAGCTAAATATATTAAATGAAAAAATAGATTTGCCTTATATAAAAAATGATGTTTTTAATATTTACATAGATAAAAACCAAATAGAAATAAATAAAAGTATAGAACAAATAATAGATAGCTATTATTTATCTATTTTAAAACCATATGTTATTAATTCCTTTGAAAACTTTAAAAGCATAACTACCCTCTCCCCTAACAAAATAACAATAAAAAAAATGAAAACAAGATGGGGAAGTTGCTCTTCTAAAGGTAACATATCTATAAATTTGCTCCTTGCAAAATATGACAAAAAGGTTATAGATTATGTTATATTACACGAGCTTTGCCATTTAAAAGAACTAAATCATTCAAAAAATTTTTGGCATTTAGTAGAAACATATATGCCAGATTATAAAGAAATAAAAAAACTATTAAATTAAAGGTACATTTTATATGTATCTCTCATAAAAATAAATATAGGCATAATGTAAATTAATATTTTATGTTTTTTTTAATAAAATTATTATTAATTATTGCTAATTTTGTAAAAATAGATTATACTATAAATATTGTTAATTAATTCTATCCAATATAAAGGGGGTTAAATAATTGTTAATTGTTAAAAAATTTGGCGGAACTTCTGTTGCCAATGCAGAAAGAGTTAGAAATGCAGCTAAAAAAATAGTAGATGAATATGACAAAGGTAATAAAGTTGTTGTTGTACTTTCTGCTCAAGGAGATACTACAGATGAGCTTATAGAAAAAGCTAAAGAAATAAATCCTAAATACTCTAAAAGAGAGATGGATATGCTTCTTGCTACTGGTGAACAACAGTCCGTTGCCTTGATGGCTATGGCTATACACGCTATGGGGTATCCTGCTATATCTTTAAATGCTACACAATGTGATATTAGTGCAACATCTACCTATGGTAATGCTAGGATAAAAAGCATAAACACTAATAGGATACAAGCAGAGCTTGATAAAAAAAATATCGTAATAGTAACAGGTTTTCAAGGTGTAAACAAATATGGCGATATAACAACCCTTGGTAGAGGTGGCTCAGATACATCTGCTGTTGCTCTTGCTGCTACCTTAAAAGCAGATTTATGCGAAATATTTACAGATGTAGATGGTGTTTATACAGGTGACCCTAGAATTATAAAAAATGCTAAAAAACTAGATGCTATTAGCTACGACGAAATGTTAGAGCTTGCATCTTTAGGTGCTAAAGTTTTGCACAACCGTTCAGTAGAGCTAGCTAAAAAATATAATGTAAACTTAGTTGTTCGTTCTAGCTTATCAGATGCAGAAGGAACAGTTGTAAAGGAGGAAGCTTTTGTGGAAAAGATGATTGTTACAGGCGTTGCCGTAGATAAAAACGTAGCTAGAATATCTGTTATAGGTGTACCAGATGTCCCTGGTATGGCTTTTAAAATATTTGCTAATCTCTCTAAATTTAAAGTTAGTGTAGATATTATATTACAATCTATAGGTAGAGATAGCACAAAAGATATTTCTTTTACCGTTTCAAGAGATGAGCTTGAGCCTGCCCTCTTAGCTTTAGAAGATTTAAAAGGCAAAGTTCCTTTCGAAACAGTTAGCCACGATGAAACTATAGCAAAAGTATCTATAGTTGGTGCAGGTATGGATACAAATTCTGGCGTAGCATCAGATTTATTCGAAGCTTTATTCTCTTCTGCTATCAATGTAAATATGATTTCTACATCAGAAATAAAAATTTCTGTTTTAGTTGACGAAAAAGATGCAGATCGTGCTGCTAACGCTATCCACGATAAATTTGTAAAATAACATTAAAAATAGGCACTTAAAGTGCCTATTTTTAATGTTAAATAAAGGAGCTATATATGTTATTAAATTTTATAAAAAAAGAAATTGTCCTTATTATATCTTGGGTATTAGCTATAATAACTATGTTTTTTAATCCACCTAATTTAAAATATATAAATTATATAGATTTTTATACCCTTATATTATTATTTTCTCTTATGTGTATAATATGTGGTTTAGAAAATAACAATTTATTTTATAAGATAATAAATTTTATGTTAAAAAAGATAAAAACAACAAAACAATTAGATTTAATCATTATTTTTGTTACTTTTTTTAGTAGTATGCTTATAACAAATGATGTAGCATTAATTGTTTTTGTACCCTTTACTATAAATGTTCTATCTATTTTAGGTTTAAAGAATAAAATTATAAATTTAGTTATTTTACAAACAATAGCTGCAAATTTAGGGAGTATGGCAACCCCAATAGGAAACCCACAAAATTTATATTTATATTCTAGCTATCATATGGACTTTTTAAACTTTATTTTAAATATATTCCCTTTTGTGCTTTTATCTTTTTTAATTTTATTAGCATTTGTTTGCTTTAAAAAATCTTATAACATAGTTATACCTAAAGAAAATTTAAGTAACAAGAAAACAAAAACATATTTAAATTATATATATTTATTTTTATTTATATTTTGCATTTTAACAATAGCAAGGTTTATAAATATGTATGTTTTATTTGCTTTAGTTTTCTTTTTTGTGTTAATATTTGATAAAAATGTATTAAAGCACATAGATTACTCTTTGTTGCTTACATTTATAGGATTTTTTATTTTTGTAGGTAATATTGAGAATATGAGCATAATATCTAGTTTTATAAAAAATATTATGGTATTTGATAATGTTTTAATATCTATTTTATTATCTCAATTTATTAGCAATGTTCCTGCATCTATATTACTTTCCAAATTTACAAATGATAGCTATGCATTATTAATAGGAACAAACCTTGGCGGACTTGGAACATTGATTGCATCTATGGCAAGCCTTATATCTTATAAATATGTCATAAAGCATAATATTAGCTATAAAAACAAGTACATTTTTAAGTTTTCTATTTATAATATTATATTTTTAATCTTATTGGTTTTATTATATTTTTTACTCTAAGCTATCAAAATCAAAAACAGCAGCCTTTGTATAGTTTACAACCTTTGCCTCAAAAAAGTCTGTTTTTGTATTATTTATTTTAGAAAAGCTTTCTATCCAAGCCATAGGGTTTTTAGTTATATCATTATATAAAGGCTCAAGCCCTATGGCTTTTAATCTTAAATTAGATAAATATTTTATATAGCTATCTATAAGCTCATTATTTAAACCTAAAATTTCATTATTTGTTACATATTGCCCCCAAGCTATTTCGTGCTCTACCCCTGTTTTCATCATTTGACGTAGCTCTTCTTCTAGTTCTTTTGTAAATATATTGCTATTTTCTGCTTTTAACTCTTTTATTATGTTTTGAAATAAAACAAGATGTGTTATTTCATCTCTGTTTATATATTTAAAAATTGTACTTGTAGCAGTCATTTTACCTTGCCTTGCTAAAGTGTAAAAAAAGCTAAATCCAGAATAAAAATAAATACCTTCTAATATATAGTTTGCCATAATAGCTTTTATAAAATTTTCTTGACTAGGTTCTCTGTTAAAATCTTCATATATCCCTGCTATAAATTTATTTCTATTTAGAAGATATTCATCTTCTCTCCACATATCATATATTTTATCTCTTGTTATTGGGTTTGTAACAGTATCTAATATGTAAGAATAGCTTTGAGCGTGTATTTCTTCTTGAAATGCCTGTATATTTAATAATGAAGATACCTCTGAGGCAGTTATATACCTAGATAAATTAGGCAAATTTTCACTTTGTATAGAATCTAAAAAGTTTAAAAAAGATATTATTTTATCAAAGGCATTTCTTTCTCCGTTTGTAAGATAAGGAAATTGTTTAACATCTTCGCTTAATGATATTTCTTCTGGTATCCAAAAGTTATTAAGCATTGTTCTATACATATTGTTTGCCCAATCATATTTTATCCTGTTCCACTCTCTAAGGTTTGTAGTGTTGCCGTTTATTAGGCTTGCTGTGCCTCTTTCTCCCTTTTCATTAAATATTTTTTTCTTTATCATATTTTACCTCCATTAGCTAGAACAACTTGTACATTCGTCCATTTCTAAAGATTGATTTCTTACATAATATATAGTTTTAACTCCTTCTTTCCAGCAGTTTACATACATATCAAATATATCTTTAGCGTTTAGCTCTGGCGTTATGTATAAATTAAAAGACTGTGCTTGGTCTATATGTCTTTGTCTAATACCACAAGCTTTTATGCTAAAATCTTGTTTTATATAATGAGCCTCTTTATAAAGCCAAAAGTTTTCATCGTTTAAGTTAGGAGCAGTTTTTGGTACATATATCCCCTTTTTCTCTTCTACAAAAAACTTTTTAAATATAGGGTCTATACCTGCTGTTGTGTTTGCAATGTTAGATGTGCTACCTGTTGGTGCAATAGCCATTATATAGCCATTTCTTATGCCATATTTTTTAACGCCTTCTTTTAATTTTAGCCATCTTTCTGATGTATAACCTCTTTTTTCAAAATATTTACCTGTTTGCCAGTCTGAGCCTTCAAAACTTTCATAAGCCCCTTTTTCTTTAGCAAGTTCCATAGATGCTTTTATAGCGTTATATGCAAATTCTTCAAATAAATCATCTGCCTCTTTTAAATGGCTTTCGCTCTCCCAAGTTATTTTGTTATTAACTAAATAATGATGATAACCGCTAGTCCCAAGCCCAATTGCTCTATATTTATCACTTGTAACTTTTGCATCTAAAACAGGTAGCTTATTAAGGGTTATAACGTTATCTAGCATACGTATTTGAAGAGGTATACAATCTTTAAGCTCTTCTTTTGAAACTTTACCAAGGTTTACAGAATTTAGGTTACAAGTAACCATATCACCTGATTTAACTTTTGTTGTAACTATGTTATCTTCTTGTGTTTCTTCTATTAGCTCACTTTCGCTTGTATTTTGAGCTATTTCGTGGCAAA
The DNA here is from genome assembly GCA_944381435.1 of uncultured Clostridia bacterium. Taxonomy (GTDB): domain Bacteria; phylum Bacillota; class Clostridia; order Lachnospirales; family CAG-274; genus Tyzzerella. The sequence continues at coordinate 6,905 of CALWLD010000019.1, read as the reverse complement.
GGTTAGATGCATATATTATTCCCTTATGTTTGTTAGGGTTAGCTCTGTTTACTGTATCTCTAAAAAATATAAAAGGTGTTCCTGTTTCTACTGCACTTTTTAATATTTTTTTCATTATATCAAGACAAGGTGTTACTATTTTATCTATTTTAGGGTTGTTTTCACATTCTATATATCTTCTTGTAAATTCTTCATTATCTTCATCGTCAAAGTAATCTTCTAAATAGTATCCCATTTCTTTTTTAACTTGGTATGGGTCAAACAAACACCAGTTTTCTCTTTTTTCTAACCTTTTCATAAATAAATCTGGAACGCTAACTGCTGGAAATATATCGTGAGCTTTTCTTCTATCATCACCATTGTTAGTTTTTAAATCTAAAAAGTCGTATAAATCTTTGTGCCATATATCAAGGGTTACAGATGCACTCCCTTTTCTTCTGCCAAGCTGGTCTACAGCTATTGCTGTATCGTTATAAAGCCTTATCCACGGTATAACACCACCTGATGAATTTTTATTTCCTCTAATATCACTATTTAAAGCACGAACTTTACCCATATATATACCTAAAGCACCACCGTGTTTAGATACTTGAGCAAATTTTTGGTTTACATCATAAATAGACCATAAATTATCCCCAACTGTAGATATAAAACAACTGCTAAGCTGATAAAAAGGTGTACCTGCGTTAGCTAAAGTTGGTGTTGCAACCGTCATTTTAAGCATACTCATTATATCATAAAATTTCTTGGCATATTCTACCTTTTTATCCCCTTCTGGTATAGCCAAATGCATAGCAATTATAAGAAATCTTTCTTGAGGTAGCTCTAAAATTTGTCCATCTAAACTTTTTACTAAATATCTTTTAGATAATAAATTAAGCCCATCATAGTTAAATAAATAATCTCTATCACTTTTTATATAGTCACCTAGTTCTTTTATTTCCTCTTCTGTATAATTTTCTAAAATATAACTACCGTATAAATTTTTAGAAACAAGCATTTTTACTAACTCTAAAAAACTACCATAACCAAAATGGCTATATCCTCTGTTTATACCAGCCTCTTTATACAAATCGTATATAAGTAACCTAGATGCTACATATTGCCAATTTATATTAATTTTTTTTGTTAAATTGCCATAGCTATCTTCTTCTGTATATATAACTTTTTCTATAGCTGTTTGTATAAGTGTTTTTTGTATTTCTTTTGTAGACATACCATCTCTAAATTGTAGCTTTGCATCTAGCTCTAAGTCCTGCGGAGAACAACCTTCTATATTATCACAGGCAAAAGCTATTACTTTTTTTGTTTTTTCAACGCTTAGTTTTTCAAAGCTACCATCTCTCTTTTTTATATTTATTTCCATAAATAAGCTTTCCTTTCCTATTAATACAACATAGTATATAGTAGCATATATAGGATAACTTTTCAATAGGCAACCTAACATATAGTATAATTTGTTAAATATAACTGTTTTATATTATAAGTTTATTATATTCTTTAGTTATTTAGTATAATTTGATTTTTATATATATTTATATTATAATAAATTAATTAACAAAAGAAAGGACATAAATATGCTAGGTATTATTACAGAATATAACCCATTTCATAATGGACATAAAATACATATAGATAAATCTAAAGAAAAAACTAATAGTAAGTATTCTATCGTTGTTATGAGTGGTAATTTTTGCCAACGTGGCGAACCTGCTATCTTTGATAAATATTTAAGAACAAAAATGGCTCTTTTAAACGGTGCAGATATAGTTTTGGAGCTACCTTTAATATTTGCAACTGCATCTGCAGAGCTTTTTGCCCTTGGTGCAGTAGATATTTTAGAAAAAACAGGGATAGTAACTAACATATGTTTTGGAAGCGAAGAAGGAAATATTGATAACTTTATAGATATAGCAAATATTTTATCTAATGAGCCTAAAGATTTTAAAAAAAGCTTAGCTATGTTTTTAAATAAAGGCCTATCTTTTCCTAAAGCTAGGTTATATGCCCTTGAAAAAATGCTAAATAAAGAATTGCCCTTTTTAAATGAACCTAATAATATTTTATCTATAGAATATATAAAAGCTTTAAATAAACTAAATAGCAAAATCACCCCAAAAACTATTAAAAGAGAAAATGCAAGCTTTCATTCAACAAATATAAATGGAAATATAGCTTCTGCAACAGCTATAAGAAAAGCCCTTTTAGAAAATGACTTTAGCCAAATAAAAAACGTTATGCCAGATAATTGTTTTCAACTTATAAAAAATATAGATATAAATAATATACCTGTTTTAGATGATTATTCTAACATATTAAAATACATATTAAAAACAAAAAATATTGATGAAATAAAAAAAATTGCAGATATTACAGAAGGTATTGAAAACAAAATAATTGAAAATATAGATAGTTATAACATAACAAATTTAATAGATAATATAAAATCTAAAAGATATACTCATACAAAATTAAAACGTACTATTTTACATATTATATTAAATATAAAAAAAGAAGAACAAAGCTATTTAAAAGAAAATTTAACCCCTTATATAAGAGTTTTAGGTTTTAAAAAATCATCTTCTCATTTATTAAAAGATTTAACAGAAAATGCTACAGTTCCTGTTGTAACAAATTTAAAAAACGCTAAAAATATATTAGATGATAATGCTTTTTATTATTTAAACAAAGAAATAATTTCTACAGATATATATAATTTATTTAATAACAAAAAAAATAATTTAGAGTATAAAATGCCATTAGTTATATTATAAATTTTACTATAAAAATAATAAATTTTTATAAATCTTAATTTAAAAATTAGGTTGTAGAAAAAGTCTACAACCTAATTTTTTTATTTAAAAAATAGTTTTATTTTTTCTAAAACAGATTTTTTAATTTTAAAAAATACTTTATGCAAATTTTCATTGTATCCAACTTCATATCCTAATGCATCTCCTAAATCTCTAGCGTTCATATAGTTAAAGCCATTATAATTTATACACTGAACACTTGTTTCCTTATCATTTACTATTATAGGCTTTTTCTCTATAATATCTTCTAGTGTAGTTATTTTGCTGTCATTGTCATAAGATAAATCTTTATTTAAAAGTTCTGCTAAATCCCTTATTTTAATGTAGGTTTCTCCATTTTCATTAATTACTAAATAAGATTTTACCTTGTTATTATATTCGTAGCTTCTTTCTACAAACATATAATTGTCCTCCTTTAATGGTTGCCAAGTTTTTTTAAATTTTTCAAAATTACCATATTTAGCAACTAATTGGTTAGTTGTTCCATATTTTGTTAATTCAAAATGAGGCTTATCTTTTATTTCCCAATCTCCACCCCACTTAAGACCAAAAGTTTTTCCAATCTGTCCTACTATATCAAACCAACCATCACTATTATCGTATGCTCCTTTTCCATCGTTTCTGCATATATCAAAAGCCATACCCCAGTTATGATTACTATATGGATATTTAACCCAAGTAACAATATTTCCTGCTTTTGTTCTTCCTTGAGCATATAAATCATCTTGTTCTTTTTTGCTTCTTAAAGTATCTGTTATTTTAACAATAAAGCCTTGTTTTTTACATTTTTCTAAAAACTTTGGTATAACCTCTTGCAATTCTGGGTGTAATAATGTTATATCTCTGCTCATAAAAATACCTTCTTTAATCAGAAATACCTTTTGTTGTAGGGTTTATAATGTTATTCCATAAAGAAACAAAGGAAAGCCCTAAAACATAAGGATTTTTTAATGCTTCTAAAGCTATATCAAAAACGTCACTCCAGTTTGTAAAATCTTTAGCAGATACTTTATAATAAACTAAAATAGGTGCTATAAAAGATAATATTGTATTAAACCAGAAAATAGGGTTTTTAAATCGTGCTTTTAAATCAATCTTCATAAATATCTCCTCCTTTTTTAAAAATTCCTTACTTGTCCAATTATATTTATCATTTGTTATATAATAATATATGTTTTTTTACAATTTACGTGCATATTGTTTACAATAAGTAGACATAATAATTTTTTTTATGATATAATATAAAAATAAATGTTAAGGAGGTAAAACTATGTTTAGAACTATAAAATGGTATTTTAAGTTTATGTTTATGCTTTTTATAACATACCCTAGGTTAAAAAAAGCTGAAAAACTATTAAAAAATAATAAATTTGATGAATTTTATACCTATAGCTTTTATCAAACATCAAAATGGGCTATGAACAGGATAAAAGATAGCGGTGCTACAATAAATGTATATGGTAAAGAAAATATACCTTCAGATAGAAATGTAGTTTTTATAAGCAACCATCAAGGCGATTTTGATATAGCAATATTTATGGCATTAATTCCTAAAGAAAAAGGCTTTGTTGCAAAAATAGAGCTTAATAAAATACCTATTTTAAGAACTTGGATGAAATATTTAGGTTGTGTGTTTATGGATAGAAAAGATTTAAAACAATCTTTAAAAACAATAAATCAGGCAATATCCTTTATAAAAAAAGGACATAGTATGGTAATATTTCCAGAGGGTACAAGAAGCAAAAGCGACTCTATGGGTGATTTTAAAGCAGGTAGTTTTAAGTTAGCTACAAAAACAAATGCACCCATAGTCCCTGTTACTATAGATGGTTCTTATAAGATAAAAGAAAAAAATAATGGAAAGATAAAGCCAGATACCGTAAATGTTTATATCCATAAACCTGTTTATATGGAAAATTTATCAAATGAAGATAAAGAAAATCTACCTAATATAGTAAAAAGCATTATACAAGATAAATTACCAAAATAAAATAAATATAAAATATTAATATATAAAAAACTTAATAATGATATGTTTTATTTCTATGCCAATAGTGTTTATAATATGAATAATAAATACTATATTTTGAAAAAGGTTATTAAAAACAACAAATATAAGAGAAAGCTATACTTTGCTTTTAATTCCTTTTTATATTTAGCAGGTATTTTTATAGTTTTTATGTGCAACAAATTCGGGCAAAATGTATCTAAAGGTATTTCTCTTATTTTATTATCTTCATAATATAAAGAAAGAAAATCCATTTAGGGTTAATATCTTTTGTTATCTTAAGTACTTGGATAGCTTATCTATTTAGAAGTAGTGCTACAAACACCTTTTTCGTTCCTATATTTATTTGTATATAAGTTTTTTGCTATAAAAATATACCTATTTATTTTATATAAATGGTATTTGCATATTTATTTAATTTTAATAAATCTATCTATGCTCTGCAAGAGCTAAGCAAATAATCTTTATATGAAGATTTTATACTTGCAAAATTAAAATATAACTGTTATAATATTTTAGAAATATGCACTGTATCTTTTTTAAGAATAGTAGCAAGGAGGTTTTTTATGAATAATTTTATAACTACAAAGGATATGAAAAGAAGAACTGCAAATAACCTAGTAAAGCTTTCTTTATTTTCTAGTATCATTTTTATTTTGGGAACAACACCTATAGGTTTTATCCCTTTTGGAGCTTTTAAAATAGTTTTAATTCATATCCCTGTTATTATAGGGTCTATAATTTTAGGTCCTAAAAATGGTGCCTTTTTAGGCTTTGTTTTTGGGTTGACAAGCTTTATTATGTCTAACTTACAGCCTGTTGCAACATCTTATTTTTTTTCACCTTTAATAAGTGGAAACTTGCTTAGCCTTGTTGTATGTTTTGTACCAAGGATATTGGTTGGTATAGTTCCTTATTATGTTTTTACATTATGTAAAAAACACATAAATATAGGCTTTTCTTTAGTAATAAGTGGTATTTTAGGCTCTTTAACTAATACATTTTTAGTTCTATCTTTTATATACTTATTTTTTGCTCAAAAATACGCTGAAGTTTTAGGTACTAATATAGATAATTTAATATATGCTATATTCGCTAGTGTTGGTATAAATGCTATATTAGAGGCTTTATTATCTGCAATTTTAGTTTTAAATATTTGCAAAGCCTTGTTTAAAATATTAAAATTTGTTTAACCAAAAGGAGAAAACTATGTTATTAGCAATAGATATAGGTAACACAAATATAGTTCTTGGAGGCATAGATAAAAATAAAATCCACTTTACAGCAAGGCTATATACAGAAAAAAAATTATCTTTTGATCAATATACTATACAAATAAAAAATATGTTAGATATTTATAACATAAACACTAATGATATAAAAGATTGTATAATATCATCTGTTGTTCCACCTGTTTTAGATGCTATCGTTCAAGCTGTTAAAACTTTAATTAAAAAATCACCTATGATAGTTGGTCCTGGTATAAAAACAGGCTTAAATATATTAATGGATAACCCTGCACAATTAGGCAGTGATTTAGTTGTAAACAGCGTTGCTTGTTTAAACCAGTTTAAACCACCATTAATAATAATAGATATGGGAACAGCTACAACTGTATCTGTTATTGATGAAAATAAAAATTACATAGGTGGTTGTATTATACCTGGGGTTAAAATATCTCTAAATGCTCTATCTGGTATGACTGCACAACTTCCTCATATAAGCTTAGATGAGCCTAAAAATACTATTGGTAAAAATACTATCGACTGTATGAAAAGTGGTATAATATTAGGTAATGCATCTATGCTAGATGGTATAATAGATAGGATAGAAGAAGATGTATTATGCTCTAAAGCAACTGTTGTTGCTACAGGTGGTATTGCAAACCATATAATACCTTTTTGTAAAAAAGAAATTATATATGATGATGATTTACTTTTAAAAGGGCTTTATACTATTTATAATAAAAATAAAAAATAAACCCATCTAAAAAAACGAGCTTAGAGTGAAGACTTTTGAACAAGTCCGTAAAAAATGGACAATAGAAAAAAGAGACCTCCTGTGGTAGAATTAAACTATCATAG
>CALWLD010000018.1 GCA_944381435.1 uncultured Clostridia bacterium | reverse complement strand
CGAGTTTTTTGCGAGTTTTTTGCGAGTTTTTTGCGAGTTTTTTGCGAGTTTTTTGCGAGTTTTTTGCGAGTTTTTTGCGAGTTTTTTGTATAGTTTTTATGTTATCATATTATTATGAAATAATGTATCAAAAGAAAGGCTGATATAAATGACAAAAAAAGAAAAGCTGATGCAAGAAACTAATAAGAAATTAAAACAAATATTAACAGATAGTAAAGAGTTTTTAAATTTCATAAAATTTTATTCTAAATTTTATAAATATAGTTTTATAGATGTACTATGTATATATTCACAAAAAGAAGATGCAATAGCAGTAGCAGACTATGATACTTGGAAAAGAATAAAATATCAGGTAAGAAAAGGTGAAAAAGGCATAGGACTTTTTGAAGATGCTAAATTTAGTGGGCTTAAATATGTTTTCGATGTATCTTCTACATATCAAAGAAATATAAACTTGTGGAAATATGAAGAAGATAAACATAAGGATATTGTAAATATAAAAGATAACAAAGAAGAGTTTTTTGAAAAGTATAAACTTAATAACACAGATGATAATGAATTTAATCAAATTATATTTCACATAAATAAATTTGCTAAATTTAACAGACTAGGTATAAATTTTGAGGATAAAGATTTTGAAAAATTAGATAAAATAGTAGGTATTGTTTTAAAAGATATAAATTTTATGAAAAAAAGAGCTATATTAAGTGATGTATGCTTAACTATACAAAATGACTTATTAGAAATAGAAAAAAATATAAAAAGTTACAACAGAAATTTAATATCAGATGAAAAGAAGGAACAGTACACAGCTGTTCCTCTTTCTATTGAAACAAATAAGGAAAAATCTCATAAAAATGAACAAAACCAAATAACTATTGAAGATTTATCCAAGAATGAAAGTGATATTAAAACAAAAAAAGAAAAAAAGGAATATAAGCCAGGTAATACTATCATATTAGAGGAAATGGTTGGAGAGAGTTTGCCTAGTGGTTTAAAGGGAACTATTAGAAAAATTGATGATATAGGGCAAATACATATAAATTGGGAGAATGGAAGTAGTTTAGCAATAGACCCTAACATTGATAAGTTTCAAGTTTTAGAAAAAGAAAACAAAATAGAAGAAATATTAGAACAACCAAAAGAAAATATAGAAGATAGGAAAGAAGATGTTAAAAACTCTTCTTCTTTTTTGCTTTCTAACTTTAACTTAAACAATAAAAAAACACCTTACCCAACAACTATAAATGAAAAGATACAAGCTAATATAGATGCAATAAAAACACTTATTTTAATAGAAAGTGAAAAAAGGTTTGCAAAAGAAGAAGAAAAAGAAATATTAGTTAACTATGTTGGTTGGGGAGGGTTACCTCAAGTTTTTGAAAGACCTGAAGATATAAAAAGCTCATTTATTAGAGAAAAAGCTATTGAATTAAAGGAGCTTTTAACAGATAAAGAGTATGAAATGGCAAGAGCATCAACTCTTAATGCACATTATACGCCTAAAGAAATTATTGATAGTATGTATACTGCTATTAAAAATTTTGGATACCAGGGGAATATTAAAATATTAGAAACATCTTGTGGCACAGGTAATTTTATAGGCAATTTACCAACAGAATTAATAGAAAGTAAATTTACAGGTGTTGAACTAGATAGCTTAACAGGAAGAATAGCAAAACAATTATATCCTAATGCAAAAATAAAAATAAATGGTTTTGAAAAGGAGCATTTTAACAAAAATAGCTTTGATTTAGTTGTAGGCAATGTTCCTTTTGGAGATTATAGCCTTTATGATAAGGAGTACAACAAAAACAACTATTTAATACACGACTATTTTATAAATAAAAGCATAGAGCTTACTAAACCAAATGGAATAGTTGCAGTAATAACAAGTAAAGGTACACTAGATAAAAAGGATAGTACATTTAGAAAAGATATAGCCAAAAAAGCAGAGCTTATAGGAGCAATAAGATTGCCTAACACTGCTTTTAAAAGTTTAGCAGGAACAGAAGTTGTATCAGATATTTTGTTTTTTCAAAAGTTAGAAGAAGAAAGAAAAGAAGAGCCAGATTGGGTAAATACAACTGAACTAAAGTATGAAAATAGAATAAATAACTATTTTATAAAACACCCTGAAATGATTTTAGGTAATATTGACTACAAAACAAATAGATACAATAGATTTGATTTAACAGTAAATTTTGTAGGAGAAAATTTTAAGGAAAGTTTACAAGATACAGTAGAAAATTTACCTAAAAATATAATAAATAAAGAAATTTCTATTTATACAGAAGATATATTAGAAGAAACTAATACAGATGAAATAGAAGAGTTACTACAAAATGGAAAGTACAGAACATATAGATATATTTATCATAATGATAATATATATTATAAGCATTCTAATACTAACATTGAAAAGATAGGTATAAATAGAAATAAAAACAGGTTAATAGCTATTATAAAATTAAGAGATTTATCTAAAGATTTAATAGACATACAATTAGATAGATATATGGCAGATGAAACATTTAGTAAAAATCTAGAAGAATTTAATAATTATTATGATAGCTTTGTAAAAGATTATGGCTATATAAATGATAGCAAAAATATAAATGTATTTAAAGAAGATGATGATGTACATTTTTTATCTTCTTTAGAAAAATTAATTGATGGTAAATATGAAAAAGGCGACTTTTTCTATAAAAAAACTATTGCACCTAATATAGAAATAACAAATGTAGATAATGCAAAAGATGGGCTTATACTATCACTTAATAAATATGCTACCATAAACTTTGATTATATAAAATCACTTTATGAAAATAAGGACACAAATGAAATAATAGATGAGCTTATAAAAGATGATTTAATATACTTAAACCCTTTAAAATATGATAAGGGGGATATAGAAAAAGGTTGGGAAATAAAGCCTATATATTTAAATGGTAATGTTAAAGAAAAGTTAAAGATAGTAGAAAATTTAAAAGATGAAAGTCCATATTTTGAAAGAAATATAAAAAGTTTACAAGATGTAATACCACAAGATGTAGATTTTGCAGATATAAAAATAGATATAGGTTCTGATTTGTATAAAGTAGAAGATATGAGAGAGTTTGCTAAAAAGTTGTTAAATTTATATTCATATCCTGACATAAGATATAACGAAAAATCTTCTGAATGGCGAATATATGGAAAAGGTATATATACATATTTAGCAACAGAAGAATACGGAACGAACCGTATGGGAGCATTATATATTTTTGAAAAAATGCTTAATAATCAAGAAATTATAGTTAAAGATGAAACAGAAGATATAGATGGCAGAAAAAGATATATTACAAACAAAAATGAAACAATAAAAGCTAATGAAAAGAAACTTTTAATAGAAAGAGAGTTTGAAGAGTTTATACACCAAAATAAAGAAATAAGAGATAGAGTTATGAAAGAATACAACGAAAGATTTAATAATTCTATAAATGGAAATTTTGATGTAGAACTTACTCTTCCTAACTTATCTTCAGATATAAAGTTAAGACCACATCAAAAAAGGGCTATTGCAAGAAGTATTTTTAGTCCTAACAATCTACTCCTTGACCATCAGGTTGGAGCAGGTAAAACTTTCATAATGATAGTTTCTGCAATGGAAAACAAAAGACTAGGTAAGGCTAATAAACCACTTTTAATAGTACCTAATAACATAACTGCTCAATTTAAAAATGATTTTTATAGGCTTTACCCAAACGCAAATATATTATATGCCGATGAAAAAAGTTTTGAAACCAAAAAAAGAAAAAGATTTTTATCTAAAATTGCTCAAAATGACTATGATGCAATAATAATGGGGCAATCACAGTTTGATTTGCTTAAAATATCTAAAGAGAGAAGAATAGAAAGTATAGGTAATGAAATACAAAATATAATTGATGAGATGAGTGAACTTGATAAAAATGAAGATAGACTTACTATAAAAATACTTGAAAGGACTAAAAAATCGCTAGAAAAAAATCTTGAAAAATTAATGGATAGTAAAGAAGAAAGTATACTTGATTTTGAACAGTTAGGAATTGATGCTTTATATGTAGATGAAGCACATTTATATAAAAACTTATACTTTACTACCAAACTTCGAAATATAGCAGGTATAAACCAAACGGCATCACAAAAAGCTTTAAATTTAAAAATGAAAATAGATTATATAGAAGAAATAGGAGGTAAAGTAACTTTTGCAACAGGAACACCTATTTCGAATACAATGGCAGAGATGTATACAATGCAAAGATATTTAATGGGAGATTTATTAAGGGAACAAGGTATTTATAACTTTGATAGTTGGCAAAGGATATTTGCAAGTACTGAAACAAAACTTGAAATAGCTCCAGCTGGAAATGGTTTTCAGTTAAAAACAAGATTTTCAAATTTTAGAAACATACCTGAACTTATGAATTTATATAACAGTGTAGCAGATGTAGTTACAACTGAAATGATAAACTTGCCTGTACCAAAACATACAAAAGAAGTATTAGAAGCAGAAACAAGTGAAGAATTAGCTATTGAAATGACAAGCTTTGGTAAAAGAGCAGAAGCTTGTAAAAATGGTAAAGACCCAAGAGAAGATAATATGCTAAAAATAGTAAATGAAGGTAGATATGCGGGGCTTGATATAAGACATATAAATGAAGATTATCCTGATTATGAAGATAGTAAAGTTAATCTTGTTGTTAATAAAGTTTATGAAATATATAAGGAAACAATGGAAAATAAATCTACACAAGTTATATTTTCAGACCTTTCTACACCTAAAGAAAATGAGTTTAATATTTATGATGATATAAAAAACAAACTTATAGAAAAAGGTATAAAAGCAGAAGAAATAGCTTTTGTACATAGTGCAAAAAAAGCAAAAGATAGAGAAGCAATGTTTGAAAAAGTTAGAACTGGTGATATAAGAGTTATTTTAGGTAGCACTGCAAAGATGGGAGCAGGTACTAACTTTCAAAATAAACTTATAGCTTTATATCATTTAGATACACCTTGGCGACCATCAGACCTGGAACAACGAGAAGGTAGGATATTAAGGCAAGGCAATGAAAATGAAGAGGTAAAAATATTTAAGTGCATTACAAAAGGTAGTTTTGATGCTTATAGTTGGCAAATATTAGAGCAAAAACAACGATTTATAACACAAGCTAAAATAGGAGCTATAACAGGCAGAGAAGTTAAAGATATAGATGATGTAACTTTAGATTATGCAGAAATTAAAGCCCTTGCAACAGGTAATCCAAAAATAAAAAGAAAAATGGAAGTTGATACAGAAATAGAAAAATTAAAAGTATTAGAAACTGCTCATAGAAAAAAGCAATATGCTAATGAAAAGTTTTTAACGCAGGAATACCCAAAAGAAATGGAAAGATTAAATAAGATTTTAGAAAATCTTAAAATAGATAATGAATATATAGAAAATTTAAGTTTTAATGATGAAGATTTTGAAATAACAATAAAAGGTAATGCATATAAAGATAAAGAAAAAGCAGGGGCATTGTTAATACAAGTTGCTAATGCTTCAAATATTGATGATTTAATTGGAGAGTATAAAGGATTTAAAATTTATAGTAATAGCACACAGTTAAGCTCCGATATAAAGCTAAAGAAAAATACAAACCATAGATTAACATTAAATAATGGTTACAAAAAAGCAAATATAGATTTATTAGATGATAATTTAAAATCTTGTAATGACAGAATAGAAAATATAATACAAAAAAGAAAAAAATTAGATATAGAAAAAGAACAAATAGAAAAGTCTTACAATTTACCTTTTGAACATAAAAAAACTTTAGAAGATTTGTTGAAAGAAAAAATGGAGCTAGAAAAAGAATTTGAACAAGAAAACAAAACTTGTGTTCAATTTGAAGATGAAAGTATTGAAAATATGGAAAATATCATTGAAAACACAGAAGATTTTGAGGTGGAAATGTAGCAAAGACTTTAAGAGAATATAAGACAGTTTAAGATAAAATCATAAAACATCAGAGTACGTCAGAGTATATAAGAGAATATCATACAATATAAAAATTTATAGAAGGTGGTTAATTATGGATATAAATGATATAAAAAATCAAATATTTAAAGATTTAGAACAAGAAGAAAAAAATAATGAAGAAAGTATTGAAAATAAAGAAAATAATCAAAAGATTTTTATTAATCAAACAAAAGAAAAAATTTTTGGTGTAAACACACTAACTGAAATTGACATAAATATGTTAAAGCCTTTTAATGAAAATCCTTTTAAGCTTTGTAGTAGTGAAGAATTAGAAGAACTAGCAGAAAGTATAAAAGATGAGGGCTTACTAAATCCTATAATCTTATGGAAACAAGAAGATAGTTACACTATTTTAAGTGGGCACAACCGTATAGAAGCCTTAAAGCTATTAGGTTATGAAAAGCTAGATAATACAATGTATAAAATAAAAGAAAATATAAGCCTTGATGATGCAAGGCTTATATTAGTAGATACAAATCTTGTACAAAGAAAAGAAATATTACCTAGTGAAAGAGCAAAGGCTTACAACATACAACAAAAAGCACTCATAGATAAAGATACAAATAGGAATATAAAAAATATCTTTGAAGATGTGCTAAACACAGGAGAAATGGCTGAAGACAAGGACTTGTATCACGATGTTACAAAGGACAAAAAAACAGAAAGTAGAATGACTATATTTAGGTATTTAAGACTAAATCAATTAATTACTAAACTACTTGATAAGGTTGATGAAAAAGAAATAGGTTTAGCTATTGCAGTTGAATTATCATACTTAGATAAAGATGCTCAAGAAGAAGTTTTTATTTACTTTTTTGTAGATAAAGTAGAAAAATTAAACTTAGAAATTGCTAAAAAGATAAGAAAAGAACATAAAAAAATGCCAATAAATAGAAATACATTAAATATAATTACAGAAAAAATGAAAAAGAAAAAAGGAAATAAACAAAGTTATAAAATAAATGTTAAAGATATTGAAGAAATAACAGATAAAAGTTTTAATAATGAGAAAGAAGCAAGAGATTTTATATTAAAATGTATAAAATTTTATGAAGAAAATAACAGGGAGTGATACTTATGGCTGGTTTTACTCAAGAAGAATACGAAAAAGCAAAAGAAGTTGACTTATTAGATTATTTAATGTCTAATGGATACAATTTAAAAAAGGTAGGAACTAACGAATATACCCTTAAAGAACACGATAGTATGCGTATTAATCCTATAAAAAATACGTTTTTTTGGAATAGCCGAAACGTAGGAGGCTCTACTATACAGTTTTTACAACATTATGAAGGGAAGACACTTGTTGAAGCTATAAAAACTTTAAACGGAGAAAGCATCACAAATTATATTAAATCTAATGATAAGCCTAAAATAGATAAAGATGTTTTAGAAGAAGAAAAAGGAGATTTAATTTTACCTGAAAGAAATGAAAATAACAAAAGAGCTATTGCTTATCTTACACAAGCTAGAAAGATAGACCACGAAATAGTAAATAGCTTAATAAAAAGTGGTAATATTTATGAAAGTAAAGAAAAACATAACATTGTATTTTTAGGTATGGATAAAGAAAATATACCTAAATACGCAATGCAAAGAAGTACATTAACTAATAGTAGTTACAAAGGTGATTGTGAAAATAGTGATAAAAACTTTGGAATTAGATTAAAGGGAAAAGATGATAGCAAAGTTTATATTTTTGAAAGTGCTATTGATATGATGACCCACGCTACTATTTCAAAACATTTAGGTAAGGACTGGAAATTTGATAATAGAGTTTCTTTAGGTTGCTTATCTTTTAAAGCTATGGATAGTTTTTTAGAAGATAATAGAAATATAAAAGAGTTAGTCTTGTTTTTAGATAATGACGATGCAGGAGAAATAAATAGAAATAAACTTTACAGGCAGTATGGTAATGATTATAAAATAAGCATAGTTAATGTTAAAAATAAAGACTTAAATCAAACCTGGCAAGATTATTTAAAAGATAAAGACATAGATAGCAATGTTAAGTTTAATAGTTATATAAGTTATGTAGAAAAACCATTTTTACCACCTAAATTAAAAGAAAATCAAGACCAACTTGTAGAATATATATGCAAAATGTTAATAGATGAAAATATTAAAACAAGTAAAATAAGATACTTGTTTAATTCTGTTGTAAAAAATAGTTGTACTTTAGCAGAAACACAAGATGACAAAGCTATAATACTTATTAAAGATGAAGAAGGAGTAGAAATAGGTGGCTATGAATTTGATATATATAACAAAGATTATGAGCTAAAGCCACTTCCTAAAACTAAAGAAGAGCCTATATTGTTTTTAGGAAGAGAAGGAAAAGAAGTTAAAGAAAATGGTATATTTTTACATACAAATATAATAACACCTTTATATTGGGCAAGCACTAATACTTGTAATACAGGATATACTAATAACATTGAAGATTTAAGCAATATAGATTTTATTATGAACAAAACTGAAAATATAAAAACTATTGTTTTATGTCCAGAAGGAGATATAGACTTTAAAAAACAAGCTAAAGATGAAAATAGCCAAGTTTTTAAAGCTTTAAGAGAAAAAGAAGAAAAGTATGGTATAAAAATAGTAGTTGAGGAATGGGAAAAAGATTTATATAAAAGTTTTTTAAAAGAAGATTATATAAAAAAGCCCTTTATACCTAAAGAAGTAGGCAATAATGAAGAGCTTTATTCATTACTTTTACAAAAAAGCAATATACCTAAAAATAGATTAATAGAAATGTTTAAAGAAAACCATATTTATCAAGATGTTGATAGAAATATGGTTTTTTTGGCTAAAGATGAAAATGGACAAAACATAGGTGGCTATTCATTAGATATTTACAATAAAGCTCCACAATTAAAAAAATTAGAAAATACATATATATCTAAAGATAAAGAAATAGAAACAATAAATTTTGCAACATATATTTTGAAAAATACAAGTAATAGCTTGGAAATTGAACAGGTAGAAGAAATGGAGATATAAAAGTATGAATAAAAGATTATTAATATACGATGGAGCAAGTACTCCATATACAGTTTTATATAGTAATAAATATAATAAAGAAGAATTAGAAGAAATAATAGATTATATTTATGAAATAAAAAAAGAAATTTTCAAACAAACGCCTTTTTTAAAAAGTATATGTACACATATATCATCTTATGAATTTGCTAATTTTTTTAAGTTATTGGGAGTAACAAGTTGGGAAATAGAAGATGAAAATTTGGCTAATGAATATAAGAAATATTTTAAAGTAGGTAAAATAGTTATGAATAGCATATTCGATATGCTTGAAAGAGATATTGACTTACCAAAACAATTTCTTGATAAATATGAAGTTATAAGAGTTAATCAAATATGTGTTAAAAGTTTAAATTATTATAAAAATAAGTATAAAAGTTTAGATTTTTCAGGTATAAAAACAATATTTGAAAATGAATTAGAAGAAAAGATAAAGCATATGTGTGGAAATAAAATATGTAGATTAGATTATATAAATTATAAAATTTTAAATAAGCTAAATGGTATAGAAACTGATACAATTAATTTAGATTTAATGATTTTAGGTAATTTATATGAGAGTTATGACAAAGATATTAATAAAGAGACAATTAAAAAAGCAGAAGATAATATAAAAAGTTTTAACAATTATTATAGAGTATATATAAATATGTTAAAGAATTATTTAGGAATAGAGAGTTGAAAGGAATTTAATTTAGATGTATTTATACAGCTTGTTAGTTATGTTTTAAAATAGAAAAAATACCTAATTTGTAAGGAGATATAATATGAAATATAGAAAAGTAACAAGTTTGACTGATAGCGAAATAAAAAAAATTTTTAAATTTGTGTTTGATGTTGATAATACAGAAATAATTAGTCGTAACAAAGAAGAAGATACAGTAATTTGTGGTTTTGAAGCAGTTTGGGGAAAAGGTAGCTTTATAGAAGATACTTTTGAAATAAGTGCTTATGGTATTGAAGATGTAGGCAATGATTATCCTTTGAACCGCGAACAAGAAGAAATTATTGAAAAATTTTTAATAGCAAAAGGTTGTCATTATTTGCAAAAAAATAATCCATTTTAATAAAAATATGTTAAAGAATTATTTAGAAATCGAGAGTTGATTTTTATTTTTTGTATTAGGGGAGATAGGGGTTTACCCCACCTTACCCACCTTTTAGGTGGTAAGGCAGGATAAGGCGACTGTCCCAGTCGCCAAAAACAGCTTGAACACTAGGTGTTCAACAGACATTTTTTATTAATAAAGGACATTTTTTTGAATGTTTTATATGTTAGGAGAAAATATAATGATTAAAGATAATATTAGAGAACTTACTAGAGAAGAAAAAGAAGTATTATTATATAAAATTAAAAATAGTAATCTTAGCAGAATAGATTTAAGAATAATAAATGATTGTGTGGAAGATAAATTAAGGTATGAGTGTATTTATTTTTTATTAAGCATAGAAAATGAATTTTTAAAAGAAGAAATAAATTTTGACCTTAGATATAAATTAAAATTAGAAGAAGTAAAAGATATATTAAATAAAATATGTGATATAAATGTTGAAGATATTTATGAAGTGTATAAGTTAAATAGAGAAAAATACTTAGTAGAAAAAACTTTAAGTGACAAATTAGAAAAAAGTTTAAATGACAAATTAGAAGAAACTTTAAATGATAAATTAGAAGAAACTTTAAATGATAAATTAGAAGAAACTTTAAATGATAAATTAGAAGAAACTTTAAATGATAAATACAAAAATAATATAAAATCGATTTTTAAATTTAAAAGGAGAAAGGAATTGTGAAAAAAACATTAATACAACTATCTGTTAAAGTTACAGAAGAAAAAGAAAAGCAACTAAAAAAATATGCTAATAAATATCATAATGGAAATGTTGCTATGACAATACGTGAGTTTATAGACAAGGGGCTTTCTATAAATTCTTACAAGGAAGATATTAGTCTTTTAAGAGAAGCAATAAATGAAGAATTGGAAAATACTATGAACCCATATATGAATAGGCTTATAGCTATATCTTCAAAAGGTGCAATAATGAGTGCTAGTAGCCATTTTACATTAGCAGAAGTTTTAGCAAGTTTAGTAGAACCTAGATATAGACAAACATTAGAGAAAACTCTTACTGAAAGTAAGAAAAAAGGTTATGTTTATATAACAGGTAAAGATTACAAAGTGGAGTGATTTTATGAAAAATGTTATTTTCAAATTAAAGTTTAATCACCCTAACAAAGCTAAAACACCAAAGCTTAATGTAAATCATTTTAAATATATATGTAAAAGACCAGGAGCAGTACATAATAAAGGACAAGATTTTTGTTGTTTTGGAAAAGTATCAGAGCTTGGATATAACAAGTTTGGTGATATAAATGATTTTAGTAAAATTTGTAGTCATATTAATGAAAAATCAAAAAATAAAACAACTTTCTACAAAGGTATTATTTCATTAAAAGAAGAAGATGCATTAGAAAAAGGTTTTGATAATAGAAAAAGATGGGAAGAAATGATAAAAAATAATGCAAACAAAATAGCAAAACAAATGGGAATAAAAACAGAAAACTTTAATTATGTTTGTTCTGTTCATATGGAAGAAGGACACCCACATATACATTTTATGGCTTGGGATAAAAATCAAGAAATATTAAGAGAAGAAATAGGTTTTAAAAATATATTTAATATTAGAAAGTCATTAACTAATTATATTTTTAAAGAAGAACTACAAACATTATATGATGAAAAGAACAAGAGCAATAAAAATTATAAAGACTTTTTAAAAGAATCATTAAAAGGTATTGACCCACTTTTTGAAATGACTGATGAAGAGTTTAAAGAATATTCTAAAGAGTTAAAATCGTTAGATATAGATTTAAACAAAGGTAAAGTATTTAATAACAAAATAGATGATAAATTCATTAACGAAATAATAAAAGATATATATTTATTACTAAAAGACCTGCCACAAAAGGGCAGGTTAAACTATGCCTTTATGCCTGAAAATGTTAAAAATGAATTAAATGTTATAAGTAAAAAAATATTAGCTAGTAACATAGACATTAGAAGAAATTTTTCAAACTATATACAATCTACAAAGGAAATAACAGAGTTTACTACTAAAAATGATAAGTATATAAATAGCTCTGTTAATTCTGCAGAAGATGAGTTATTAGCATTTACAGGTAATCAAATATTAAATATTTGCAAAAAAATAAAGCAAAGAGAGTTTGATATTAAAAAGGGGGACTTTGAAAAGACAAAAAAAGAAATAGAAGAAGAACAAAAAAACTTTGAAAAAGAACAAATTTTAGGTTTAGTAAGCAGTTTACTTAATTTTATGAGTAAACACGAAAGCAAAAATAAAAATATGGAAAAAGGTAAAGCAGAAAGTTTACAATCTAAAAAAGATTTAGTTAAAAAATTAGAAACTAAAGCTCAAATAGACTGGGAAAATGAAAGGTAGGTTATTTTATTGAAAGGAGTGATTTTGAAAAAAGAAGAGAAGAATTTAAAGAACAAAACAATATTATGAAAAAACAGGAGATGATTTTATAATGAAAGAGAAACAATATTATGATGCAACACAAGATTGTATGTTTTCATATATAGAACTTAACGAGATTGAAGTTATGGTAACTGGAGTGGAAATATATGAGAGTTTCAATGGGAATTTAATACTAGACGAGATTAACGAGCGACCAGTAGTAAATATATGTACTAATGCTTTTAAAAACTGTCATAGTTTAGAAATAGTAAGTGCAAGTGATGTGGTAGAAATAGATTCTGGAGCGTTTGAAAATTGTGTCAATTTGAAAGATGTGAATTTACCAAGAGTAGAAAAATTAGGATTTGAAGTTTTTAAAGGTTGCGATAATTTAAAAAATGTATATACACCAAAGCTAGAAAACGAAAAAGCTAAATATGAAAGATTTGGGAAAAATGAAAAAATAGAAAATATAAACAATCTTATAAAAGATTATGTTAATATTGATAACAAGGAAATAGAAAAAGTTATTGAAAATTTAGATGACAACACTATAAATAAATTACAGGAAATAGGCGAGAAGATAGTAGACTATAAATTTAAACAATCTATAATCAAAGGTTTAGATGGTGCAGAAGATTTAGAAAATCAAAAGTTTATAGAAAATACTATAAATGAGATTGAAGATACAGAAAAAGATTTAAAAATATTAGAAGAAAAATCTTTTGATAAAGAAAAATATGCAGAAATGTACAAACTAATAATTGAGAGTATAAAAAGTATGTTATTAGAGCTAGCTAGAGATTTTAAGATAGAGTTACAAATTTTAAAAGAAAAACTTGCAAACAAAAATAAAGAAGAGTTAAATAACAATACAGAAGAAATAGAAAGTGAGCTTAACTTGAATTTAACGCTAAATGATAAAATAAAAATGGCTAGCATTAAAGAACTTCCTAAAAATATACTTGTTGCTTTATCAAAAGAAGAGGATATAAAAGTTTTAAGAAAACTTGCAATAAATGAAAATTTACCTAAAGAAGTATTTTACAATTTAGCTAAAAATAAGGATTTGAAATTAAAAGAACTGTTGTTAGAAAATGAAAACATATCTATTGAGGCATTAAATATTTTGATAGATGATAAAGACGAATTTATAAAAACAGAAGCTATAAAACATAAAAATATAGATATTAAGGTATTAAACGATTTATATGAGAAAAATATAAAAAATGATAAAATACTATCTTGTATAGTTAAAAATGAAAATTGCCCAAGAGAGTTATTAGAGAAAATATGTGATAATAGTAAAGTATCTGATGAAATAAAAGCCGTTGCTATTAAAAATAAAAACCACCCTAGTAATAATATTTTTAAAGAGCCAGAAATATCTACAGATAAAAGTAATGAGCTTTATCAAAAATTAGTATTAAAAACAGATATAAGAAAAAATGACTTGTTAGAAATGTTTAGAAATAAGGAAATTTATGCAGATGAAAAGGGCAATGCTATATTTCCTATAAAAGATAATGATAACAAGATAATAGGTGCTTATAGTTTAAATATTGATGATAATGAAAAGCCATTATTATTAGATGGAAGCTATGCTAAAAATAATGATTTAGAAAAAAGCGAAAATTTAGCTAACAAAATATATGAAACTTTTAAGGAAGAAATTGTTGAAGAGATAGAAGAAATGGAAATGGAATAAGATAACATATAAAAAAGACATTCTAATTTTTAGAGTGTCTTTTTTGTATGTAAAAATATTGAAAGGAGGTGGGCTATGAAGAATGGTAAAAAGCTAACTAGAAATCAAAGAAAGTTTTTAGAAGACAAAAACTTAAACCCTAGGAATTGGTGGCTTATAAAAAACACACCAGTTGCAATGGAAATTTTACACAAAACAAGTGGTAGATTAAAAGTTATTAAAAAATAGGAGGTAATTTATGAATCAAGTAACATTAACAGGAAGGTTTGCAAGTGAGCCACAAATTAAATATTCTCAAAGTGCAGAGCCTTTAGCTATTACAAAATTTACTTTAGCAGTTAAAAATCCTTATAAAAAGGAAAAAGAAAAAAATGCAGATTTTATTGACTGTGTAGCTTTTGGCAAGTTAGCCGAGTTTATAGGCAAATACTTTACAAAAGGAAAAATGATAGGTATTGTTGGAGCTATTACATCTAACCTTTGGGAAGATGAAAACGGCAACAAAAGAAAATCGGTAGAGGTGCATATTGAAAAAGCCGAGTTTTTAGAGAAGAAGCAAACAGAAGATAAAACAGAAGAAAGCTTTGTAGATGATGTAGAAAAAGTTGAAGAAAATGAAGAATTACCTTTTGAATAGGGGGTAATTTAATGCAAAAAATAAAAAAATTAATAGGCTATGCTTTAATATTAAGTATACCTATTACATTAGTAATAACAGGTATGATAAATAAATTTTTCTTTGGTAATTTTATTACTTTTAATCAAAATGTATTTTATATATTTTTTGTGTTATGTATTTTTATTACAGTAATAACTGCGTATTTACTATCTAACAGTGAAAGGAAATATATAAAATATGATGAAAAAAATATTGAGATAATGGACGGTATTTTTATACCAAAGCCTATAAAAAACAAATTTCAATATGGTAGCAGTTGGTTTTTAGAGAAAGAAGAAATAGAAAAAACATTTAGCTACAACGTTCTTAAAGAAAACAAAATGATAAGAATGTTATTATTAAACAAATCTATAGATGAAGAGCTATTTGAACAGTATAAGTTTGAAAAAGGTGGCATTTGTCTAGGTTTAGAAAAAATAGATGATAAGGAAAAAATATACTACAATGATGATGATACTCATTCTATAGTGCTTGGTGCTACAAGAAGTGGTAAAGGGCGAACTGTTTTGTTACAAACAATAGGTATACAAGGTTTAGCAGGGGAAAATATGATACTATCAGACCCTAAAGGCGAATTATTTTGTTATACAAATGAATTTTTACAAAATTTAGGTTATGAGGTAATAGCACTTGATTTTGAAGAACCTGAAAAAAGCAATAGCTATAACTTTTTACAAAATGTTATAGACTATGTAAATGAAGGAGATATGACAAGAGCTATTGATAGTGTAGAAGATATAGTAGATATGTTAGTACAAAAAGGTAGCAATGAGCCTATTTGGGAAAATGGAGAAAAATCTATACTTGCATTTGCTATACTTCTTGTTGTTATAGAAAACAAGGATAAGCCACAATACCAAAATTTAACTAATGTATATAACTTTTTATCTAAAATGTGTATATCAGATGAGAATGGGAAAATACCACTTAATAAATATATACAAGATTTAGATGATAACCACCCTGCAAAGCTAAAGGCAAGTATTGCACTTGTTGCACCTGAAAAAACAAGAGGTAGCTTTTTTACATCTGCTTTATCAACTTTAAGATTGTTTGCAAGTCCATTTATTTATGAAATGAGCAAGCAAACAGACTTTGATATAAACGATAGCAGTAAAAAAAGAGCTATATTTATTATATTACCTGACCAAAAGCAAACTTACAACTCTTTAGCAGGGCTTTTTATAAGCCAGTACTATAACTCACTTATAAAAAATGCTAAAGCTAATGGTAATAGGTTACCAAGAAGAGTAAACTTTAACCTTGATGAGTTTGGTAACTATCCTGCTATTAATGGTATGGAATCTAAAATGACTGTATCAGCAGGTTATGGTATAAGATTTAACTTATTTATACAAAGTTTTGCCCAGTTAAAAAGTGTATATGATGAAGATGTAGCAAGAGTTTTAAAAGATAACGCAGAAACATTAATATACTTACGTAGTAAAGATACTGAAACTTTAAGAGAAGTTAGCGAAAGGCTAGGTACATATACAGTATTAAATGTTACAGAAAGTAATGGTAAAGATAGTTTTACATCTAGTACAAGCTATGTAGAAAGACCACTTCTTAACTATAAGGAAGTAGAAAAAATAAAAAGACCTAATACACTTGTATTAAAAGATGGAGAAAATGTAATATTTTATGCTCCAGATTTATCTAACTGGTTTTTTAATAAAATATTTGGCTTGGGAGATAAAGAACACAACAGAAAAGTTATATTAGAAAGACAAGAAAAAAGACCTAAAAAATCAAGTAGTGATATAAAAATGGAGCTATGGAATAGATATTATAAAAGTTTAGAAGAAGAATTAGACGATTTAGGTTAATTCTTTTTTTGTAGAGCAAAAAAAATGCTATATAAAAATTTATTAAAAAAGGAGATTACTATGAAAAACATAAAAACTAAAACAAATAAAATGCTTAAAAAAATTAATAAATTATATATAAAAAATAAATTTTTAATGTACAATCTTATTTTTGTTTTTACTATGTTTACAACAAACAATATTTTTGCAAACGATTTAATGAACAATCCTATAACAGAAGGAGCTAAAAAAATGCTCCAAGATGCCTCAAATTTATTAATGATATTAGCATCGTTGGCAGCCCCTGTTTGTATTGGTTTTTTCCAATTTAAAAAGAAATTTAGTGATGACGAAATGGAAGCAAAGCAATATGACAAAAAAACGAAAGCCGTTATTGTTTCTTATGTTGTTATAATGACGGCAGGTGTTATTATATCAGTAGTATCTAATTATTTTAAAGCAGGTGCATCTGTATAGGGGTGATATAAATGACAAAAATATTAGAAGCATTATTAACAGACTTTTTTAATGACGCTTTCCCTATGGCAGATGTATTATTCGCTCAGTTAATAAATATAGTATTTTGGGTAGAAAACCATATAAGTGATGGTTCTATATTTCAAAATACTATATTAGATGGAACACAAAGTCAGTTATTTTTTGGTACTATATTTGATGTTACATCAGGGTTTGGTATATCCTTGCTTATTTTTATGTTTTTGAAAAAAATGTTTGATATATACATTTTAGGGCGAGATGGAGATGCAAGCTCTACTGTTGAAAATACACTTGTAGGATTTATAAAAGCATTAGTTATTATACTTACTTTTAATTTTATATATGAGATATTTGTAAATATTTCAACAGAGCTTATAGATGCTGTTTTAGAAGCAGTAGGAGCAGTAACTGTAATAAGTTTATCAGAATTGTTTGATACAATGTTTTTAGGTACAGGTTTATTTATGTTACTTGCTTTATTAGTATTTTTTATATGCTATTTAATATTAGCTTTTCAGTTTATAAAACGAGGGCTTGAAATGTTTATATTAAGGCTAGGAGTACCTATTGCTTGTGTAGGTTTAATAAATAGCGACAATGGTGTTTTTGCACCTTATGCTAAAATTTTCATACAAAACAGTGTAACTGTTGTAATACAACTTGCAATGATGAAATTAGGCTTTTCTGTTACAGTTAATGGGAATATATTTTTTGGTATAGGTGCTATGATTATGGCACTAAAAACACCACAGTTTTTACAACAGTTTATGATAGGTTTAGGACATAGTGGTATAAATATGATGACTATAAATCAAACTGCTAGTATGATGTCAAGGATTCGAAGATTTGCAAGGAAATAGGTGATTAAATGGAAACTTTAGATAAATTAATAACAGTAATGTTAGTTATTTTACCAATAGGAATTACGGCAAGAGTAGCTAGTCATCTATTTGCATTAATTTTTAATGTAGAAGAAAAAGAGAACTATGTTAAAAAGATAAAAAACTGCTTAATAGCTCTTGTTGTATCTTTATCTATTTTTAGTATAAAAGAAATAGTAGAGTTTTATTTTAAATAAGGAAGTGATGTAATGGATAGTATAGAACAAGAATATTCTAAAAGTAACCTATATATGCCAAGTAATATATCAGCAGAAAAAGAAATAATAGCAGGTATATACAAAAAAGAACTTAAATACCTTGCTATATTAATAGGTGTAGCACTTTTTATAGGTTTTATAGTATCAATATTTACAAATTTTAAGTTAGGTGGAATAGTGTGTATATTTTTAATTACTTGCTCTTATTTTTTAGTGGCAAGAGATGGAAACAATTATTCTACCATTACACAAATATTAGGTATATATAGATATTTAAAAAGACCTAACATATATAACTATAAATATACAGAATGGTGGGAAAAATACGCAAATGAAACCAAAAAAGAAAAAAGAAACAAGTAATCAGTATATAAATGTTGCCGATATAAAAAACAATATTTTATATACAAAAGATAACCATATAATAGCGTTTATAAAGCTAGACACAGTTTCTATAACTACAATGAGTAAAACAGATATAAATATACTTACAAAAACATTAAGTAGTGAGTTTGCATCAGTTAAGATTAATTTACGAATGCTTAAAATATCAAAGCCTGTTGATATAAGTAAGTTAAGTAACTCTTATAGGCAAATGTATAGAGACTGTGAAAACTTAAAAAGAAAAGAACTTTTAAGAGAAGCAACTATGTTTTTACATAAATACTCTGTAAATGGTAATGAGCTTGAAAATGAATACTATTTCATAGTAAGGCAAAAGTTATCTAACATTGATGAAATAGAAAAAATAGCAAAAAGTATAGCTAGAAAATTTGAAACAGGCAAGATAAAAGCTAGCCTTTGTACAACAGAAGAAATAGCTAGACTATGTAATCTATTTACAAATACATCTTATGGTAACATTGAAGCTATGGATTTAGAAGATAGCATTTCCATAATAAATGATGAAGAAATATAAAAAGGAGGTAGCTTATTAAATGAAAGGTTGTAAAACTGCTATAAATGACAACTTGCTAAACATAATATCCCCTATGATTTTAAAGTTTAGCACAAAAGGAATACAAATAGGAGATAACCTTGCTAGATGCTATATTATTAATAAATATCCAAGTAGCCTTGAGTATGGTTGGCTTGGGAAAATAAGCAATGTACAAGGGGTTGTAATGATTAATGAATTTATACCTCAATCTGAAGGTGTTCTTATAAGTGCATTAAGTGAAAATATAAAATCAAATAGACAAAAGGCAGTTTCTGAAACAGATGATTATAGGAAAATGCAAGCAGAAAAACGAGCATTAGATGGACAAAATATATTAAAGCAGATAGAAGAAAAAGGTGAAAGTATAGGCTTAATGGTTAATATAATGCTTGTTTTAGGAAATAGCGAAGAAGCACTTAGAAAAAACTGTGAAAGACTTACAAACACAGTAATAGGGCTAGGTTGTAATGTAAGACAAATACCATTTTTTCAAGAAGATGGCTTTATATCTATATCACCTTATGGATATACAACAGATATAGTTAAAGAGCTAGCAGGTAGAGTATCTTTATTATCTACATATATAGGTGGTTACTTTAATTCAAGCGAAGGTTTTAGCGATGATGAGGGATACTACTTTGCTAAAGACATAAACGGAAAGCTTATGATAATGGACTTATGGAAGCGTAATGGAGATAGGACTAACTCTAATATAGTTGCAGTTGGTGCTCCAGGCAAGGGGAAATCTACTGCTATTAAAAAAATAATACTTAACGAATATATGCTAGGTACAAAAATACTTATAGTAGACCCTGAAAGAGAATACGATAAGATAGTAAAAGATTTAGATGGGGACTGGATAAATTTAGGTGGTGGAGAAAAAGGTAATATTAATCCACTAGAGATAAAGCCTATATCTTTAGATGATAGTGAAGAAGAAAAAGAATTTGATGGTGTAGGAGCTTTAGCACTACACTTACAAAATTTAGAGGTATTTTTTAGCCTGTGTTTATCTAGCATAACAGAAAGACAAAAGACTATTTTAAATGAAAACTTAATAAAGCTATACAATGAATTTGGTATATATTGGGATACAAACACAAGTAATTTAACTAGCAAAGATTTTCCTATTATATCAGATTTATATAACACTTTAGTAAAAAATAAAGAGCTAGAAGAAGACAAACAAACTATATTAGATTACAACGATTTAATACTCTATATTGGTAATTTAATAAATGGACAAGACCAGTTTTTATTTAATAAACAAACAAGTTTATTTACAGAAAGTAAAATAGTATGTTTAGATACTTATGACCTTAATAATTCATCTGAACGTATAAAAAAAGCACAGTATTTTAATATAATAAGCTGGTGTTGGCAACAAATGACAAAAGATAGAAATGAGAAAATAATGCTTATATGTGATGAAGCTTATTTACTTATAGACCCAGAAATACCTCAAACGCTAATAGGGCTTAGGAACATTGCTAAAAGATGTAGAAAATATGAAGGTAGCTTGGTTGTTATTAGTCAATCAATTATTGACTTTTTAGACCCACGAATAAAAATGTATGGACAAGCACTTTTAACGCTACCTTGCTATAAAATATTTTTAGGTAGTGATGGTAAAGACTTGCAAGAAATAGTTGATGTTTTTGAGTTAAAGCAAATACATAAAGACATCATACAAGCAGGTGTTCGTGGACGTGGACTTTTAATAATAGGTAGTAAACACTATATTTTTAATATGGAGCTTGCAGACTATGAAGCTAAATATATATTAGGTGGCAAGGGTGGAAGATAGATGACAAAAGCACTTTACATACTAATAAAAGAATTGGCAATAAGACTTATAGATGATGAAAAAAGAGAGAAATTGATGATAGCCTTAATAATAGGCATTACTACAATTTTTCTCTTTTTTGCTTTTACATACTATATTGTAACATCACCTTTATCGGCTTTATTAAATGTTATAGGTGTAGATACTACTAGCGATACTGCTATCATTTTAGAAGATTTTAAAAATGAAAATAACATAAAAGATGATGCTATATATGAAGGGCGAGATATACCTTTATTTTTCCAGTTTGATAAAAAATGGGCAAACCATAGTTATGCAGGTACTACTATAAAAATAGCAGGTTGCGGACCTAGTGCTTTAGCAATGGTTGTTGTAGGACTAACAGGAGATACTTCTATAAATCCTCAAACAATGGCAGATTTTAGTACAAGTAGGGGGTGGGCTATAAATGGTGCAGGAAGTAGCTGGCAACTAATGACAACAGGTGCTACAGAGTTTGGGTTAAATGCAGAAAATGTAAGTACAAGTGCAAGTAGCATAATAGAAAATTTAAGCCAAGGAAAAGTAATGATAGTATCTACCTGCTATAAAGGATATACTACTCCAACAGGAGTAAGCACAGGTTATTTTACTAACGGTGGGCATTTTATCGTTTTAACAGGACTTACAGAAGATGGAAGAGTTAAAGTAAATGATAGTTGGAGCGAGAAAAAATCTAATGAAACCTTTACACCAGAGTTTATATCAAATGAGATAAAAGGTGCTTGGGCTTATAGCAATGATGATTTAATAATAGATAAAGATATAGAAAAAGAAATATAGGTGATTATATGAAAAAAATAATATTTTATTTAGTTTTGTTAGTAATAGGTATATTTGTATTTTTTAACTTTGAACCTAAAAAAGAAGTAGATATACATATAAAAGAGCAAAATACATTTCCACCTAAAGAAATATTAGATGATTTAGAAAAAATGCAAGTTCAATAGGTAATAAGGAGGGAGGAAAGGGATATGTTATTATATTTTTCATCAGATAGTAATATAAGCATATTTGATGAGGAAGCAAAAACATTGGGTATAGATGTAAAAATAGAAACAGAAAAGTGCCTAACAGACTATATAAGGCGAAATATGAACAAGCTTAACCATATAGAATATTTAGCCATAGATTTAGAACATATAGTTGATGAAGATAAGGAAATATTAAGTACCTTGTCTGCTTTTAAAGTTTGCAATAGTAAAATAACAATAATTATTGTTAGCTTTGAAAGAAAAAAGGGAGATATGCTTTTAGGTAACTTATTTGCAGAAGGTATATACAACTTTGTAACAAGTGTAGATGAGATAGACAGAGAAAAAGAGATAGAAATATGTCTAGACCATACTCAAAACAATACCTATGCTAATGCTCTTGCTTTTAAAATAGATAACCTGGAAGAAACTAAAGAAAAGAAAAAAGGCTTTCTAGGTAATATTTTAGAAAACTTAAAAAACAAAGACAAAAAAGAAAAAGTATACAAGGTTAAAGAAACAAAGCTAAAAAAAGAAAAACAACCTAAAAAACAAAAATCTACTGTAAAAGAAGAATATATACCTAAAAATACAGACATAGAAGAAAAGGATAGCAATGGATGGTATGATGATAACTTTTTAGAAGAAAATGACAATACAGATTTAGATAATAGTATAACAAAAAAGGCTAAAGAAAGTAGAGAAAATATTAAAAAATTAGAAGATGTAGATGAAAAAATTAACATACTTTTTGATAAAGAAGAAACATCCAATAGATTTATAAATGAGAAAAGAAGAAAAAAACTAGAAATAGATAAACTAAAAGAAGATGTTTTCTTATTTTATTACTATCAAAAGCCAGTTGGCATTATATCTAAAAATACTTGTATAGTAGATAAATTGTTTGAAAAAGAAGATATAATTTTATTTTTTAAAAATCAAAACATAGAATTAAAATTTCAAGATAATATCTTGCAAGAAATAAACAATATAAAAGCATATTTTGAAAGGGGGAATGCTTATGATTGTAATTAACTTATAATAAAAAAATATTAAAATTAAGTTAAAGTAAAAAATAAATAATTATGTAAATTTTAGGAGGATATAAAAATGAAAAATTTAAACAAAAAAATAAATATGAAAGTAATAGCAGTTATGACAATTTTAGGAACAATTTTAACTTTATTTATGTCAAAAGTAAAATTAAAATTACAAGAAGAAAGTGGAGCAAATAATTCAACTGAAAATACTGGTTGGATAATAGCATCTCTTATAGTAGTAGGTACTGTGATTTACTTTATAAATAAATTCTTCCCAGAAATGTTTGAGTTGTTAGGAGAAAAAATGAAAGAAATGTTTAATCTTATTAAATTTAGTTAAAATGTTTGATTTTATTATATTAATACTTCTGTTAATTATAGCAATTATTGATATAAAGAAAAAAATAATACATAATAAAGCAAGTCTATTAACTTTGTTAATAGGCTTGCTTTTATATAGGGAAATATATTTAACAGGATTATTAGTTTCAATTTTTATATTAATTATATGTATTTTTGTTGATGAAAGATATAAAGGTGGCGGAGATATAAAACTTATAGGAGTAATAGGAATGTTAAAAGGATTTTATTTTACTATGGAGCTTTATATTATTGCAGAAGTTTTATGTGCTATATACACAAGAATATTAAAAAAATACAACGTAGAAGTAGCTTATGCCCCTTTTATATTTTTATCTTTTTTATTAAAAATAACTTTTTTATAAGGAGAAAATTATGAAAGAAAAATTGAGAAAATTTACAAAAAATAAAATGGTAGTAGGGATTTTTTGTATAGTATTAGCGTTAATAACTTCAATATTATTAATGAATACTAAATCTGCTGGTAGCAATGTTAAAAATATAGTTGTAACTACTAAAAATATAGATATTGGAGATAAAATAACAGATGAAATGGTAACATATAAAAAGCTATCAGGAGATACAAAGGGCTTAATAACTAATAAAGAAGATGTAGTTGGTAAATATGCAAATGTATCAATGGTAGCTAATGATTATATAACTAATGAGAAATTAAGCCAAGAAGCAATATATGGTAGTGCATATCTTGAAAATTTAGATGTAGATGATAGAGCTATATCTGTTAGTATTACAAGCAATGCTAAAGGTTTAAGTGGTAAATTAGAAAGTGGAGATATAGTTTCTGTAATATTAAGTAGCACAGAAAATGAAGAAGAAAAAAAAGAAACTTATATACCTAGCGAACTTAGATATGTAGAAATAATAAGTGTTTCTGATACATCAGGATATGATGTAGGAAGTAGTGAAGAAGCTAAAAAGATAGGTAGCACAGTTACACTTTTAGTAACAGAAGAACAAGGTTTAATACTTGCTAATGCAGAAGGTTTAAATGATATACATTTTCAATTAGTACATAGGGGAAATGATGAAAGAAAACAAAAACTTTTAGATGAACAGAGAAAAATAATAAAAGGAGAACCTTTAGAAGAAACAACAAATACAGAGCAAGATACTGAAAATACAACACAAAATAATGATACAATAACACAAGTAGGTACAGAAAAACAAACTGAAGTAAGTAATCAAGAAACTACAGAACAAAAAGAAAATAGTACCCAAACTACAACAAAAGTACAATAAGGAGGAATATTATGGGATTAATACCTAAAAAGCCAATCATAAAAGAAAGCGATATAATAGAAAGTTTAGGGGTAAAATCAATACTTTTATGGGGAAGCATAAATTCAGGAAAAAGTATTATATCAACTATAATAGCAAAAAAACTTGCAGAAAAAGACAAAAATAAAAATATTGCATTAGTATATGCAGATGAGATAACACCAATGATGAATTGTTTTTTTCCTAACAATAGTTTTAATACATTAGAAAGTTTAGGAACACTTTATACACCAATAAAAATAACAAACGATTTACTTTTTAATAATTTAACAACAATTAAAAAGTTTGATAATTTAGGGTTATTAGGGTTTAAAAACTGTGAAAATTATGCACAATACCCTGAATGTAGTCAGGACATTGCAAAGCAGTTAATAAACTTGTTAAAAAATGAATTTGATTATGTAATAATAGATGGTTCTACAACATTTATATATAATCAACTTACATCAGTAGCTTTTAATGAGGTAGATATGTGTGTAAAGGTTTGCACTCAAGATTTAAAAAGTGCTAGTTATTTTAGTAGTAACGAAGCTTTTTTAAATACTGTTGATATAAGCAAAAATAAAGAAATAGTAATTATCAATAAAATAGATGAACGTGGCATATATGAGGAAGTTTTTAATAAGGCGAATGACTATGATTATAAATTGTCATTTAGCAAAGAGTTAAATGATATTGTAGAAAAAGGAAACATTTTGCTTGACATAAAAGACAATAAATTTAACAGTGAGATAGACCAGATTATAAAGGAGATATTTTAATGAATTTATTAGAAGAAAATGAAAAACGAGAGGTACAAAGGGTAGATTTTAGAAATAAAAAAGTCTTGGAGTACGAAAAGGCTTTAGAAATGGTAACAGACTATTTAACACAAAACTTCTCGGATATGATATTAAATTTATTTGATAATGAAAATAAAAATGAAGTTAAAAAGCAAATACATATTAGAGCAAAAAAGTATTTGCAAGATAATTCTATGGCAGTAAAAAATATGAGTACAGATGAGTTAGTTGAAAAAATATATACTGATGCTTTTGAATTTGGATTTTTAAATAAATATATATTTGATGAAAATGTAGAAGAAATAAATTGTAATTCTTGGGATTGTATTTATGTAAACTTTAGTGATGGTAGAATTGTAAAACTAGATGAAAAGTTTCAAGATGAAGAACAAGCCTTAAGTGTAGTTAGAAGAATACTAGCTATATCAAATAATAGGGTAAATGATGCAGAACCAATAGCACTTGGAGATATAGGTAAGAATAGAAGAATAACAGTTATGATACCACCTATTGTAGATGAAGAAGTAGGGGTTACTTTCAGTTTAAGAAATGTTAATTCAGCTAACATTGACGCTAAAACATTTTTAGAAAAAGGGACAGCAACGGAAGAAATGCTAGACTTTTTAGAAGTTATGCTAAAATATGGGGTTAGTGTTTGTATAGCAGGAGGAACAGGTAGTGGAAAAACAACTTTAACAAACTGGTTACTATCTACTATACCTAACAACAAAAGAATATATACTATTGAAAGTGGTTCAAGAGAACTAGATTTAATAAAAAAAGATGAAAAAGGCGAAATAATAAATAATGTTGTTTCTACTAAAACAAAAGAAAATAAAAATAAAGAATTTAGTGTAGACCAAGACAAGCTACTACAAATAGCATTAAGATTTCATCCTGATGTTATATGTGTTGGTGAAATGCGTGATAAAGAAGCATATACTGCACAAGAAGCAAGTAGAACAGGACATAATATAATAACAACAGTACACGCAGATAGTGCAGAAGATACTTATGATAGGATACTTACACTGTCGCTAAAATCTAATAACAATATAAACGACGAAAGGTTATTTAAGTATATAATAAAAGCCTTTCCTATTGTTATTTTTGCAAAGCAACTTGAAGATAGTGATAAATCTAGGAAAATAATGGAGATAATGGAAGGTTATATTGATAATGATGACAAAATAAGATTTAACACTATATTTAACTTTGAGGTAGAAAAAACGGATATAGATACTGAAAATAATAAAATATCTATAATAGGTAATCACAAAAAAATAGGAGGGATTAGTGAAAAATTAGCAAAAAGACTTAGAAATAACGGTATACCAACTAATGAGTTAAAAAAGCTTATAAAGGAGGGAAAATAAATGATACAAGGGATATTAGGTATAGTTATATTTTTTCTTTTAACAATAGGGCTTTTTAATATTTTAAATATAAACTTTTTAAGTATAACAAATGAGGGTTTAAACTACCTTATGAGTGAAAAAAAGGTTAATATTAAAGAAAAAGTTAATATAATAAAAGGTAAAAAGAAAGAAAACTATATAATTGAACAAATAAAAAAGGTTAGTTACATATTAGAAGTTACAAACAAAAAGAAACAATTACCCTTAATATTTGCTATTGCTTGTATATGTTCTTTAGCAGGAATTAGTTTATGCGTTGCTATAAATAATATATATTTAATGCCTATTTTAGCAATAGGTTTATTTTTAGTCCCATTTTTAGTTATGGAGATACAAATGAATTTATACAAGGAAGAATTAACGCTTGAGCTAGAAACAGCAATGAGCATAATTACAACAAGTTACTTAAGAACAGAAAATATAATAATGAGTGTAAAAGAAAACTTAGATTTTATAAACCCACCATTACAGCAATATTTTAAAGACTTTTTGATAAATACCCAAATAAACCCCAATATTGAGTATTCATTAAAAATATTGCAAAACAGCATAGAAAACAAGATATTTAAAGAATGGTGTGAGGCTCTTATTAGTTGTCAGTCAAACCATACATTAAAAACAGTGTTAAATCCAATAGTTGCTAAATTATCAGATTTACAAGTAGTTAATAATGAATTAGATATGCTTTTTTCAAAGCCTAAAAATGATTTTTTAACAATGGTAGGAATGGTAGTAATAGGTATACCATTTTTATTACTTATAAATAAAAATTGGTTCATAGCAATTTTAACAACAGAAATTGGTAAAATTTCATTGGCAGTAGGAACAACATTAATATTTTATTCAGTATTTAGAGTAATTAAACTTGTTAAACCTTTGGAAGAATAATTTAAAAGGAGGAATTTAACTGTGGAACTAATAATAGGTGGTTTATTTGGTTATGGGATATATAATATTTTATGTTTTTGTCTTAAAATTCCAGATAGTGTATATGTAAAGCCTTTTAGAAGATTTAAAACGAAGACAAAAAGTGAAAATTTTATAACCGAATTTAAAGCTAAAATTTATTATAAAATATTAAACTATATAAAAATAGATGAGTTAAAAAGAAAAAAATTAGAGAAAAACTTATTTTTAGCCAATATAGATGAAAAGCCTGAAGAATATATAGCAGAAGGTTTAGCTAATTTAATATTTTACTTATTAATTGGCATTTTATTAGCAGTAATAAACCCTTTAATTAGTATTATGATTTTTATATACAGTTTTTATTTATATAACAAACATAAAAAATACCCTTATAATCAAATATCTATCAATAAAACTCTTATAGAAAGTGAATTATATAGATTTGTAACAACTATTGAACAAGAATTACTTATTGATACAGATGTAGTTAGAATAATTGAATCATTTAAAAATAGAACAAATGATATATTTAAAAAACATTTGGAAAGGTGCTTAACTGAAATGAGAACAAGTAATGAAATATCTGCTCTTAAAAAGTTAGAAACCAGGATAAATTCAGCAATGCTATCAGATGTTTGTAGAGGGCTTATTGCTTTATCTCGTGGAGAAAACAATAGAGAGTATTTTTCAAGATTAGTTACATCTTTTAAAAGTATATATATAAATGAAAAAAGAAAAGAAGCTAGTTTATTACCAGATAAAATAAATAAATACGGTATTTGTTTATTTTTAGTTGTTCTTATAATAGGTGTAACAGGTATGATAATGGGAAGTATACCTAAATTTTAGGAAGAAGGTGATAAATTGTTAAAAAGATTAAAAAATAAATTAATAGAAACAAAAGGTGCTAGTAATACCATTGAAATGACAGTTGTAATAATTATGTTTTTTATATTTATAACAGCAATAATAGGCTTTAGTCATTTGATATATAAGAACTATCAGGTTATGCAGTTTGCAAATGAAAGTGTAAGGCTTGCCGAACTTTATGGAGAAGTGGGAGAAGCAACAGATGAAAAAATAGAGTCATTAAAAAAATCAATAGGTATAAATCCTAAAGTTACTTTTGATAAAACAGGAAAAATAGATTTTTTAGAAGAAGTAAACGTTACGGTTGAGCTACCTTATAAATTAAAAATACCTTTTTTAGATATAAATCTGAAAATAGTTAAAAGTGCAACAGGTACAGGTGAGGTGTACTGGAAATGATAAAACCCAAAAAGAAAAAAATAATACAAGCAATATCAAAATTTAAGAATAAGTTAAAAGAAAACAAAGGGGCAAGTGTTACAATTTTAGGTACAGGTAAGTTATTTTTAATAATAGCTATTTTTTACTTAATTTTTGTAGTAACAACAGCTATTACACTTATAACTAATAGCAGAGATTTGATAGAAGATGCAACAATAAAAACTGTACAAGAAAACTATGCGAAACTTTATCATACATCAAGAGAAAGTTATTCAGGAGGATATAGACCTACTGGAACAGGTTTCTATGAAAGCTATATAAATGATGAAACAAGTGTTATAAACAACTTAATAACAAATGATAAGCTTATATTTAAAGATGAAAAACTTGTTAAACAAGATAAAAACAAACAAGATTTATATAGGATTTCTAACATACAAGTAGATGTAAATAATGAACCTTTACAAAGTGATACACAAAAATTTATGATAAATGTTGATTACGTATTTGAATATCCAGTATTTTTATTTGGGAAAGATTACACCATAAATGTACCTATAAATGTAAAAGCAAAACATACGGCTAAATATTAATAAAGATAGGAGTTGATAAAGATTAGTAGAGATGTAAAAATTAAAGTTATGGAAAGAACAAGCTCGGGAGTTAGATTTTTAGATTTAAAAGGCAAAATAACAAAATCTGAAGACCAATATATTTACATAAAAGGCTTTGTTATAAATACAGAGCATATAGTTAAATGGGAAAATATATAAAAAATACATACAAAATTATACTTGACAAAGATTTATATATACGTTATAATAAATTATAACGTATATATAAGATAATTTAGAAAAACGTATTTATTATATTTTTTTACTAAACTATTTATTTTTTTGTAAATTTATGTTATCTTAATACTAAAATAATAATTTAAGAGGAGTATTAAAATGATATTTGGGAATTCAAAGGCGAAAATAGAAAGTTTACAAGAAGAGAATAAATATTTAAAAAATAGAATAAGTACGGTTGAAAATATATTATATGATTTGAAAGAGCAAAATAAAAATATAATGAATACAAATAAATTAAATAAATTTTATTCTGATGTTTGCTTAAATCTTAATAATAATAACAAATATTTATATGTACTACAAAAAATAAATAAATTTTATGACGATAACAATTTATTTCAAAAAGGTATATTAAATACAGAAATTAAAAAGCATATAGAAGGTAAACAAGGCGAAATATATATATTAAATAAATTTAATGAATATATAAGAGATAATAGAAGTTTAGAATATTTTTATGATTTTAATTTACAAAATGAATATCAAAATTTACAGTTTGACTTTATAGTTATCGCTAAGAATAATATTTATATTATTGAAGTAAAAAATCTAAATGCTAATGAATTAGAAATATGTAAAAATTCAAATGGGCATAATTATATAAAAACTTATTATGAAAAGAAAAGTTATAATATTACTTTCAATAGTATGTTAAAAAGGTACAAACTTATAGATGATATTATAAAAAAATTTCAAGCTAAATATGGAGATATTCATTTTAATGTATTTAATATTATGACATTTATTAAGGATACAGATATTTTACTTGGTGAAGATTGTAAAGATATATCAATAAAAGAAAATACCAAAGATAATATAGACGAGTTTAAACTTTTAGAAGTTCCTATGGTTAATGGTAAAGTAGTTCAAATTTTATGTGGTAAAGAAAATATAGATGGATATTTTAAAAACTATACTTCTAAAATATATTCAAAAAATTATAATGATATTCAAAATAAGGCTATAGATAACTTTACAAAATTTTTAAAAAGTGATATATCGTTTAGAGAAAGTACAGATAAAAATTATATAATTCAACGAGTTTATGAGTTTTTTGAAGAAGTTTATAAATATGTTGAAAATGAAAGTTTAGAATTAAAGTTTAATGATTAGAAGAGAGGTAAAAGTTATGAAAAAGAACGAAAATAAAAATAAAAAAGGCATTATTATAGGTGTATCTGCAATAGCATTAGCTTTAATAGTTGGTGGTGGATATACTGTTATGAACAAAGCAGAAAGTAAAACGGTATCTAATACTACAGAACAAACAAGCAATTTAGAAGAAAGCACAAAAGAAGATAATACACTATCTTCTAAAGAAGAAGTATCTACTAATGATAGTGTAGAGCAAAGTACAGAAAGTACATCTTTAACAGAAGATACAACAGTATCTAATGAAGAAGAAAGCAAAAAAGAAAAAGAAGATAACACAGAAAACACAACTAAACAAACAACTCAAAATAACACAACAACACAAGTGGTAACAGAAAAACAAACAGAAGCAACTACACAAGCAACAACAAAAGCTCCTGTTAAAGAAACAACGACTAAAAAACCTGAAACAACACAAACAACAACAAAAGAGCCAACAACAGAAAGTACAACAAAATCACCTAGTAACAATGGTGGGGGAAATACATCAGATGAAGATTTTTGGGATAAAGCAGAAGATGTATTAGGACCTACTATTGATACTGGAGAAGTTGGTGGGGCAGAAGAGTTTGGAAGTTCTAATCATAGTGGGAATATTATAGGGAATTAAAATATATTATATATAATAAAAAAGCATTTCATTTAATTGAAGTGCTTTTTTATTTATAAAATTATAACTAAAAGGAGATTGCTTAATGAAAAATAAAAAGAGTTTTATTATTACAATTTCATTTTTTATTTTAATTTCTACTATTACAACTTATGCTATTAATTATAAAGAAAAAAAGCGAGAAGAAGTAAAAATAAATGCTATGAATACTTTAGAAGAAATGAATAAACATTTAACTAGAGATGGAGATACTAATATAGGTAATGGTGGTAATGGTGGAGATTATGATAACGTTAATGGAGAATATACTATACTAGGAAATGTTAAAGATGAAGGTGTAAGAGTTACGCTTGTTGAAAGTGAAACCAATAAACCTGTTACAAGTCCTATAGACTTTGCTAATAATCCTAGACAACCAATACAGAAATATTTAGGAGGAGGTAACAAACTTTACTATATAAATAATCAAACTATTTCTATTTATGACGGTAAAGGTTACAAGTGGAAAACACCTAAATACACTAAATTACCTAAAATAATAAATGGAGATTTATCCACAATAAAGAAGTATTTTGGTGATGAAGTTTTTTTGAAAGATTTTGCACAAGAAACAGGATTTAATTATGAGGAAATGATAAGTGGTAAATATAAACTTATGTTAGAGCCTGTAGGTTATCCTAAAATAGCAGGTAAAATAACTGCTTGTACCCCAACAGAATTATCAATACTTGATAAAAAAATGAATGGAGCTATAAGAAAAAGTGCAATACAATTATTTTCTCATTTAAACTTGCCTATGGCTATGTATCTCGAACGAGATGAGTTTGGTATAAAGGCATATAAAGGAAGCACTGTATCAAAACAAAGTAATGATACCATTATAGCACAATTAGGTGTAGGGGCAGTTACATTTAAAGATGAAGAAGAGGAAGAAGAGCCACCTGTAGTAAACTATACATATAGAACAGATACTGATGTAATAACTGCTATTGAAATAAGTGGTATTGATTGTACCTTAAAATTGCCTAAAGCAGAAAAAGAAGAGTTATACCCTATAACAGTAAACTTTGATATTAAAGGTAAAAATTATCCTGCCAATAATGGAGAAATTGTAATGCCAAGTGGTGCAAGTACATTAGCTTATGTTAAATGGAAGACACCTAAAAAACCCCAAGAAATGATAATAAAGGCTACTGTAAATTATAAAGTTATAGACTATATAACTAATCCTAACGGAGAAAGCATAGCTTATATAAAATCTGAAAAAGAAGAAATAAATATAGGCGTAAAGATTGAAGAATTAAAAGAAAATACTCCACCTAATCCTGATGCAGATGATAGAAACGACAGTTTCCTAGATAAATATAAGCCTGATGATATAGAAAAATATCCTGAAAATTTAAAAAACGAGTGGAAAAGCTATGAGGCTTATTGGTTTCCTGTAATGGTACAAGTAGAAGAAGGTGTATGGGAAGATAAGGGATATTACAAGTTTAATACTATTTACTACACGGCAGAGTTAGATGCTGAAATGAATTTAAAACCTGCAAGCACTGTAAGAACTGCAATAGGTAAAGAGATGAAAAGTGGATATGGTGTAGACCAAGAAACTAAAGCAGAAATTAAAGTTTCGGCAGAAATAGAAAAAGAAATAGAAGTGCCAAAGGTAGACGAAAATGGTAACACTATAACGGATGAAGAGGGTAATGTAATAATGGTTTGGAAAAAAATAAGAGAACCTTATCCTGTAACTGCTAGTGCATATACTACAAAAATGCAAAATGGTGTATCTTTCTTCTCTGATTTCTATTTTAAAACATATTGGAGACTACTAGAAGAAACTAATACAAAATATAAAACAAAATCAACAATAGAGTTTAAGCCTAATCCATATTCAACATATAATAATAGAACTCATTTTACACCTATATGGTATCCAGACTATGAAGATTATAAGGTTGCAACTTATATATTTGATGGTTGGACACCAGCAGGTATGATGAGTATAAATTTAGAAGATAGTGTATATATAAAAGGTAACCTATGGGACGATTGGTATGTACAACCATTGCCTAGTGAGTGGACACCTGAAAATGATATATTTAATTAATTTTTCTTTTTTGTTTTATACGAAAACCCTTGATTTTTCAAGGGTTTTTAAAATTAAAATTTTTGGCCAAAGAATTAGCCATATTTTAATTTTAAAAAATTTAAGGCAAAAAAAGAAAAGAGAAAAAGATGTTTTTATATGAAAAAGATTTAAAACATAAATTTTGGAGTTTTTATAACAATAAAAATAGAGCTAAAAAATATCAGTTTGAATGTCCTATAAGGGAAGGAAATGCAGACTTGATAACAATAGAAAGGTATCAAGGAAATTATCAAATAAATTCCTTTGAATTTAAGTTAAGTGATATAAAAAAGGTATTTTTACAAGCAGAAGCAAACCTTTTGTTTGTACATAGAAGTTGGGTAGTTTTACCTATAGAAAAGAAAACTCTTATTTTAGAAAAATATAAAAATTATTTAGATACACAAAAGTATATAGGCGTTATAGGGGTGCATAGCGAAGGTAGATATGAAGTTATATATCAACCTAAATTTAAAGTAAACCCTATTATAAGTCAAGAAATATTAAATTTATGTATTATGTAAAATTTGAAAGTGAGGAAACAAAAAATGAAAAGAAAAATAGCAATTATACTTGGAACAATTATGACATTAAGTAGTACACAATTATCTTTAGCTAGTAATATACAAACAAATAATATGTTCTCACAAGATGTATTACAAGAGCAAAAAATAAAAACTAGCGATATGAAAACAAATATTAACCCTGAAGAATATATGAATTTAGTAGATGGTTCTGTAAGTTTAGCTACACCAGGTTTATATCCTACAGGTGTTAGCTATCCAAAAACTAGCTATACAGTATATGAAGAAAGTATATATGATACATCTAACCAACATAAACTTTCTCGTAAAGATACTATAACATATAAAAGACATTCTAGCGTAGCTTCTGTTAGTTTTATAAATGTAAATAGCTCTTTAGACAGAACTATTACATCCACAACAAATGTATTATTAAATGCTAGCAATTTTGAAAGTGGTACTATTACAGAGTTAAAAAAGCTATACAATGTTCCAGAAGGTAGTGTAATAAATACTGATTTAGTAGTATCATTAACAAATGTTGCTCCAAATGATATAAAGAAATTTAAAAATTTACAAGCAGTGTCAACATATACATATTATAGGACGAAAGATAGTCATAAGTTATATAACAAGCAAGAACTGAATGGACTTTTTGCTGACCCATCTAAAATAAAAGTTATTTCAGGACTTAGTGTGGAAAACTCCTCAGATTTAAGTGATTTCACTGATTTGAAGATATATAGTGGATTTATAAAATATATAAATAGTAATATGCAAGGAATTGATAAATTACAAATTAGAAATGGGTTTCTAATTGATGATAAAACTACACTTATAAAAAGTGATGTCAATGCACGTTACTTATTTTTAGATTATGCTATATTTGACCACACAGAATCAAATAGTTATAGCTTTAATAATGTAGAGGCTATTTGGGCTAGGAATAGCAGATTATATACAGATGTACGTCTGCACCAGTTATATTACCCTAAATTAAAGCAGTTATTTATCGATGGAGCAGATTCAGGTTATAGAAATAATATAGAGGTAGACTTAATTGAAAACTACCTTCATTCTAGTAGCATTGATACACTTGAGGATTTATTTGTAGTGTCTACAAGAGATTCAGATGATGATAGTTCTTATGGGATAGATTTAAAGATAACAGAAAAATTAGCTAATCTTAAAAATTTTGTATCAACTGGTAATAGAGCATTAAATATTATAAATGCTGAAAATATATATACATCATCAAGATTAAAAGTATTTGTAACAAATGCTAAATTAGATAATATTAACAACCTACAAGGGTTAAGTAATAATATAGAAACATTAGTATTAACAGGTTACCCTGCAGGTAGTAGTAGTATAGAAATTACAGATTTAACTAATATTTCAAATAAAACAAACTTAAAAAAATTAGCAATACCAAACACAAAAATAACAGATTGGAGCAATCTAAACAGGCTTACGAGCCTTGAATATTTAGATATAACATCTAACAATATTACAAACTTAAATATATCTAGTTTATCAAAATTGAATGTATTAAAAACATCTAAAACAAATATAAGTAACTATAACAATATACCACTAAAAAATAGTGGTTCTTTGTATGTTGAGTTTGCAAACCCTGTGAATGTTTCAAGTTTACCTAATCATTATACTTGGTACATAGATAAAGATGGAAATACAAGTGCATCTACGTCAGCAACATATTCAACATTAACAGGTTATCCTAACAGAGCATTAATTAACGAAACCACTTTAAAGGTTAAAAAAGGTAGTGAAGAACGTACTAATGCTGTTATGGGAGAAACAGGCTTAACAGTTGAGTTTACATTAAAAAGTAGTAAGTATCCTGATTTTAAAGGTAGCCCTAGTAATGCTGATATAGAGTTTTTAGTAAATGATAAAACTTACAAAACTGTAAAATCTAAAGGTGTTGGTAATACAGTTACTTTTGAACTAGATGAAAGCTTTTGGGAAAAGGTAACATATGGTACAAATAAGATAGGAATAAAATATTCAGGTGGAGATACAGTACAAGGAACAAGATTAGAAGCATCACAAGGTAGTATAAATTTAGAAATTTCAAAAGGTAAATTAAGTTTTGAACCTATCATATACACTAAACTATTTGACAATACAACGGAAGCTATTATAGAAGACATAAAATTTAATGGTTTACTTTCTGGAGATAACCTTGAGTTAGGTGTAGATTATAACATAACAAGTGCTAAATATGATAATGCAAATGTTGGAGAAGATAAAGATGTTACTGTAACGATAGAATTATTAAACACTCCTTTAGCTAATAAATATGAATTAACAGAAACAGAAAAAATAGTAAAAGGAAGTATATTACCTAATGATAGTGTTATAACAAATGTAAAAATAAAAAATGATGATAGAAAAGAAACTACTAACTTTGATTACAATGATATAATGGTAATAGAAGCTATAGTAAAATTACCTACAGAAGAATATAACACTAAAGGTAATAACAGACTTGTTCTAATGTATGAAGATGAAGAAATAGCAACAAGCAATATAGGTGTACAATTAAATAAACCTACTGTTTTAAAACTTAATCTTAATGATAGTACCTTAAAAGCTGGTAATATTAGCAATTTAAAATTAGTTTATAAAGGTAGTAATAATTTAAATAGTAGCGAGTATAAGTTACCTACTATTAACCTTAAAGGTATTGATATAAAAGGAACTGTAAATGCATCTGTAGAATATAATGGAACAGATACTTATGAAATACAAGTAAATGATTTCTCTTTAAAAGATAAAGAAGAAAGTGTAAGCAATATAACAGGTAATGTAACAGTTAGGTTAGAAAATTCAGATGTTGGTATGTATGATGCCTTTGAAGTGTTAAGCTATGAACTTACAGGAGAAGGCTCTCATAAATATGTATTAAACACTGATGATTTAACTGGAAATATTAATATAAACAAGAAAGAAATAGAAATAAGCTCTGCTATTATAGAAGATAAGGCTTATGATGGTACCAATAATGCTATTATAAGTGATGTAACATTTAATGGTTTAGCTAATTCTGAACAATTAGATAAAGGTGTAGATTATGCTGTAGAAGCTACTTTTGATGATGAAAATGTAGGTATGGATAAATCGGTGTCTATTAATATT
The DNA here is from genome assembly GCA_944381435.1 of uncultured Clostridia bacterium. Taxonomy (GTDB): domain Bacteria; phylum Bacillota; class Clostridia; order Lachnospirales; family CAG-274; genus Tyzzerella. The sequence goes on along the minus strand of CALWLD010000018.1, from coordinate 10,231 downwards.
AATTTGTTAGATACTGAAAAAGCTAATAACTATACATTAAAAACTAACATATTTGAAACAACAGGTAATATAACTAAAGGAGCTAGCACTATAGACGGTATAAAAATAACTAATGGGCAAGATGAAGAAACAACTGTATTTTCATTTAAAGATAGCTTAAAAGTTACAGGTACTCCTAAAGCAAGTAAGTTAGCTAAAGAAAGTGATAAAATGGAGCTATTATTAAATAACGAAGTAATAGGAACGCAAATAGTTTCTGAAAATAGTGAGGCACAATTTGATGTGATTTTAGATGATTTAGATATAGGCAAAGGAACTTATGAATTAAAATTAAGATATAGTGGAAATGATAACTTATCTTCAACGGAAATCAGTTTAGGGAATATAACTATAAAGCCGATAGAATTAACTGCTACAATAGAAGAAACATTTACATATAATGGGAAAAATAGTTTTTCTGTAAATTTAAATAATTTAAAAGATAAAGAAAACCGATATATTTTACAAGATATAACAGGAACTGCTACAGTTACTTTAAATAGTGAAAATGTTGGAGAATATACTACATTTACAGTTGAAAGCGTAGAACTTTCAGGAGATAAAGCTAACCGTTATGACATAGTAAATGATGAAGATTTAACAGGTACTATTAATATAGAACCTAAAGAAATTAGCATACAATCTGCTAATGTAGAGAATAAAGGTTATAATGGTACAAATACTGCTAATGTAACAAGTATAGCTTTTAATGATTTATTAGACAAAGATAATCTAATAAAAGATGTAGATTACAATGTAGTTGCTAACTTTGATAATGAAAATATAGGTATAGATAAGCTAGTATATATTAATGTAGATTTATTAGATACAGAAAATGCAAATAATTATATATTAATTGACAACCATTTTGAAACAACAGGCAATATAACAGAAGCAGGTAGCACTATAGAAAATGTAAAAATAACTAACGGACAAAATGAAATAACAAGGCAATTTTCTTTAGATGATACATTAAAAGTAACAGCTACACCTAAAATACAACAAACAAATACTTTTTCTAATAACGTTGATAAAATGGAGTTACTTTTAAATGACAAGGTTATAGAAACGAAAGATGCTAAAGAAAACAATCAAGTACAATTTAATATTTCTTTAGAAGATTTAAAAATAGAAAAAGGCACTTATAAACTGTCATTAAAATATACAGGAAATAGTAACTTATCTTCTTCATCTACAGAGCTTGGAGAAATAGTTGTAACACCATTAAAAGCAGATTTAGATATAAAACAAAATAATACTATCTTTTCAGGACAAACTTTAAAGGAGCTAAAATTAGACTATAAAGCTACTTATAAAGATAAAGAAATACCTGGTAATTTAGAAATAAATGAAGATTTAGAAAAAATATTAGAACCTGGTAAACATAAGATAAAGGTTACATTTGTTCCTCAAGATAATGAAAAGTTTGAAAACACAACTAAAGAAATAGAAATAGATGTTACACAACAAGAAAACGAAAACAATAGTGGTGGTAATAATAATGGTGGAAATGGAAACAATGGCAACAATGGTGGTGGTAATGGTAGCCCAATAGAGAAACCTGGTGATAAAAATGAAAATGATAAAGATAGTGAAAAAGACAAGGAAAACAATAATAACAATGATAAAGAAAATGAGAATGAAAATAACAAAGATGAAGACAAAAACGAAGGTAACCAAGAAGACATTGAATTTGATGATTTAGATGATAATCATTTTGCAAAAGATGAAATACAAGATTTAGTAAAAAAAGGCATAGTAAAAGGATATAATGGATTAATAAGACCTGATGAACCTATTACAAGAGCAGAGTTTGCCGTTTTACTTAATAATACTTGTAACTATTTAAATATAGATGCAAGTAACTTATCAGAAGAAACTTATATAGATGTAGCTAAAGATAAATATTACTATAGCGATATTTATAAGGCAACATTTTTAGATACAATGGTTGGCTATAATGACAGTACATTTAAACCTGAAAATAGCCTTGTAAGAGAAGAAGCAGTTGTTTCTATACATAAGTTAATATCTGTATGTAACATAGATATAGCTTTAAGTACACCTACCGAATTTGATGATTATAAAAAAATATCTACTTGGGCAAAACCTTATTTTGATGAACTAAATGCAAAAGGTATTGTAAAAGGTAATAATAAAAGCTTTAATCCTAAAGAACAAATAACTAGAGCAGAAGCATTTGTACTAATATATAATGTGATAAATAGCTAGTTATTTTATTTTTTGACTTATAATAAAACCATTTTATTTTTCAAAATTTTTCAACTTAAAATGCTTGGCCAAAGAATTAGCCACATTTTAAGTTGAAAAATTTAAGGCAAAAAAAGAAATTGAAAAACTACTAAAAAAACGTATAAAATACATTAAAATACAACTATTTATAACCAATATATGCTAAAATATTATTATAAATAGTTATATGAGGAGTATTTTTATGTTAGAGAAGGTAGTTATAGAAAGTTTAATAGACTTAGAAGACGTTTTAATAGAAAATGTAGTAAATAAAAATCATTGTATAGAAGTATATATAAGTATAAAAAGAAAAGAGCATATATGTCCTAGATGTAGTAGTAGGGTAAATAGGGTGCAAGACTATTATATACAAAGGTTAAAAGATTTAAATGTTTTTGGAAAAACTACATATTTAATACTAAAAAAACGTAGATATAAATGTAAGTGTGGCAAAGTATTTCAAGAAGATAATCCAATTTTAAATAAGAATCAAAGAATGACTAAAAGGTTATTTTTTGAAATATTAGAAAAGTTAAGAACTTCACATTCATTTACAAGTGTAGCTAAAGAGTGTAATATATCAGTAAATACTGTCATTAGAGTGTTTGATAAAATTCAATATCCTGAAGCAGATTTAGAAAATATAGAAGCAATAGCTATTGATGAATTTAAAGGTAACACAGATGGAGAAAAGTATAATTGTATAATAGCAGACCCTAAAACAAAGCAAGTATTAGATATTTTACCAACTAGAAAATATAATGATTTAATATTTTATTTTAAAGGCAAAAAAAGAAAAAATATTAAATATTTTGTGAGTGATATGTGGAAACCCTATAGGGATATATGTGAAACATTTTTTAAAGAAGCAACATTTATAGTTGATAAATATCACTGGACTAGACAAATAATATGGGCTTTTGAAGGTGTTAGAAAAGAAGAGCAAAAGAAGTTTTATAAAACTTATAGAAAATACTTTAAGCGTTCAAAGAGCCTATTAACTAAAAGATTTGAGTTTTTAACAGATGAAGAAAAGACACAAGTGAATATTATGCTTTATAAATCAGATAATATAAGAACTGCTCATAATTTAAAGGAAGAATTTTTAAAACTTTTAGATTTAGATGATAGAAAAGAAGCAAGAAAAATGTTGTCTGAATGGATAATGTATGCTCAATCAAGTGGATTAAAACAATTTGAAAAGTGCGCTAATACAATGATAAACTGGAGTAAGGGTATATTAAACTCTGTTGAATTACCATATACAAATGGATTTGTAGAGGGTTGTAACAATAAGATAAAGGTACTGAAAAGAAATGCTTATGGTTATCAAAACTTTAGAAGATTTAGAAATAGAATATTGCATATTTTTTCAAATAAAAATCAAAAGCTAGTAGTAAATTTAAAATAAAACTAATAATAGATGTATAAACAATACTAAAAGCTAATTTTAAAAAATAGACTAAAATTAGCTTTATTTGTGTGCCTATTGACAAAACAACTATTTATATGTTAATATTTATGTAACTAAAATGAACGTAAAAAAATCTACCAATTATAAAATTAGTAGATTTATATGGTAAAATTTAACAAGTAAAAATTTTTAATCACTTGGGCTCTTTGTTAATATTGATGAATTTAAAAAAATTCGCCACAACTATTGACAAAGAGCCTAATTTTATTTCAAAGATTTTATAAAATATAATAAATATATAACAATAAAAACAAGTGATATTTACAGGTTATTACCAATATTAATAATTAAAAACTAATACCATATAAATTAACAAAAATATATTTAATGAACATTTCTTTTTAACTTCTTATGACTTTATTATAAGGTTTTTATATTTATAGGCTTAACCTTGTTTTAAATGTACCACCTATTGACATATACATCATTTATATGTTAATATTTATTAAAATACAATTTTAAAGGATATATGGCTATGTTTGAAGAAGATTTACTTTATAAAATAAGTGAAAAGATGCCTACTTTAAGCAAAGGACAAAGAAAACTGGCATCTTTTATACTAGAGCATTATGATGAGGCTGCTTTTATGACAGCGTCTAGGCTAGGGGAGGTATCTGGCGTTAGCGAATCAACCGTTGTTAGGTTTGCTATAGAAATGGGCTTTGATGGATACCCTAAAATGCAAACAGAGCTAGAGGCTCTTATAAAAACCAAGCTAACTGCTCCTCAAAGAATGCGTGTATCTGCAGAGCAGATATCTAAAAGCAATAAAGATGTGCTTACTAACATTTTAGAAAAAGATGCAGAGCGTATAAAATCTACCTTATCTACCATAGATAAAAAAAGCTTTGAGCAATGTGTAGAAAAAATATTAAATGCTAAAAAAGTGTATATAATAGGTGTTAGAAGCGCTAACTCCTTATCTTCTTTTTTAGCATTTTATCTTAACCTTATGATAGATAACGTTGTATATGTAAATTCTTCTACCGCTACAGAAATATTTGAACAGATATTTAGAATAGAAGAAGATGACGTTTTGATAGGTATTAGTTTCCCTAGATATTCAAGAAGAACTATAAAATCTATGGAATATGCTTTCTCTAAAAACGCTACTACTATTGCTATAACAGACAGCAAATATTCTCCTCTTGTTAACTTTGCAACTAACAGCCTTATTGCTAGAAGCGATATGATATCCTTTATTGATTCTTTAATTGCTCCTTTAAGCGTTATAAATGCTTTGCTTGTAGCTATTAGTGTTGCAAAAAAAGACGAAATGATAACTACTCTTGAAAAGCTAGAAAATATATGGAGCGAATATCAGGTTTATGGATATAAGCCTAGTAAAAACTTCTTTTAGGTGAAAATATGAAAAATATAATAGTAATAGGCGGTGGCCCTGCTGGTATGATAGCTAGTGGCTTTGCCGCTAAAAATAACAATGTTATACTTTTTGAAAAAAATAATAAGCTTGGGAAAAAGCTCTTTATAACTGGTAAAGGCAGGTGCAATGTTACAAACGCCTGTGATGTGGAAGAGCTTATACAAAATACCCCTGGAAATCCTTATTTCTTATATAGCGCTTTTTATACATTTGATAGCTATGCCACTATGCAATTTTTTGAAGATTTAGGCGTTAAAGTTAAGGTTGAAAGAGGTAACAGAGTTTTCCCTGTGTCTGAGAAATCTAGCGATATTGTTAAGGCTCTTGTTAGATTTATGGAAAACAACAACGTTGATATAAGGTTGAACTCTAAGGTGGAACAGCTTATAACCGAAAATAATAAAATAACAAAAGTTATTGTAAATGGACAGCCTATAAATGTTGATACGGTAATTATTGCAACAGGTGGGCTATCTTACCCAGTTACAGGAAGTGATGGCGATGGTTATAAATTTGCTAAAAAATTAGGACATAAAGTTACCAAGCTTTATCCTTCCCTTGTACCTCTTAAGCTTAAAGAAGAATGGTGCAAAGATTTACAGGGGCTTAGCCTTAAAAATGTAGAGCTTAATATATTTATTGACGATAAAAATGTTTATAAAAATTTTGGTGAAATGATGTTTACTCATTTTGGAATTACAGGCCCTTTGGTTTTAAAGGGCAGTCGTAGCTTGATTGGTAAATATAATTCTCATAAAATAACAGGCTATATAGATTTGAAACCAGCTCTTACAGATAAAGAACTTGATAACAGAATACTTCGTGATTTTGAAAAATTTATAAATAAATCCTTCAAAAATAGCCTAGATGAACTTCTTCCGCAAAAAATCATACCTGTTATTATAAAATTATCTAACATTGATGAAAACAAAAAGGTTAATTCTATTACAAAAGATGAACGAAAAAAACTTTGTAACTTAATAAAAAAATTATCTATTACCATTACAGGGGATAATGGATACAACGAAGCTGTTGTTACTAGCGGTGGTATATGTGTAGATGAAATAGACCCAAGCACAATGAAATCTAAAATAATTGATAATTTATACTTTGCAGGCGAAGTTATAGATGTAGATAGCTATACTGGCGGATTTAACTTACAAATTGCCTTTGCTACAGGATATTTGGCTGGAAATAGTGTAAATAGTTAGGAGAAATTTATGAATATTTGTTCTATTAGGGGTGCTATAACAATAGAAGAAAATACTAAAGAAAATATTGTTACTAATACCGAAACTTTATTAAAGGAAATTTTAACTCAAAATAACATAAATAAAGATGATATAATAAACATTATATTTTCTGCAACAAAAGATGTTACAAAGGCATACCCTGCTATTGCTACAAGAAATTTAGGCATAACAGACTGTGCTATTATGTGTTTACAAGAAATGTATGTAGAAGATAGTCTTTCTATGTGTATAAGGATTATGCTTACTGCTAATGTGGATTTAAAAAAACAAGATATAAAACATATATATTTGAAAGAGGCTAAAAGATTAAGACCTGATATAAGCTTAAAAAATTCATCTTTTACCGTAGCTATAGATGGGCCTGCTGGCTCTGGGAAAAGCACCGTATCTAAAATTATATCTAAAGAACTTAGCTTTATATATGTAGATACAGGGGCTATGTTTAGAACAATAACTTTACATTGCTTGAAAAATAATATTGATTGCAATGATAAAGAAACAGTTACTAAAGAACTTGAAAATATAAGCATATCTTTAAACTTTGAAAATGGTATACAACAAATTTACCTAAATGATGAAAATGTTACAGAAAAAATAAGAACTCAAGAAATAGCTAAAAATGCATCTGTTATTGCTCAAATACCTAGCGTTAGAGAAAAGCTACTTAATATGCAAAGAGAAATAGCTAGCAAAAATAACGTTATAATGGACGGAAGAGACATTGGAACTAATGTGCTACCTAATGCTAATGTTAAAATATACCTAGATGCGGATATTGATGAGAGAGCTAAAAGAAGATGCAACGAACTAGCTTTAAAAAATGAAAAATATGAATATGATACCGTTAGACAAGGTATAATAGATAGAGATAATGCAGACAAAAACAGAAAAATAGCACCTCTTAAAAAAGCAGATGATGCTATCGTTATTAATACAACTAGCCTTTCTATCTATGAAGTATCTGAAAAAATAATAAAAATTATAAAAGAAAATATAAAGTAGGTGAAAATATGTTCTATTATCTTGCTATACTTGCTCTTAGAGTATATACAAGGCTTAAATTTAAAGTTACTGTAAAAGGAAGAAAAAACGTTCCTAAAAATGTAGGTCTTATATTTTGCTCTAACCATTCTAGCAATTTTGACCCAGTTATAGTTTGTAGCAGTATATTAGGTAAGAAAATTCATTATTTTGCTAAAAAAGAACTCTTTAACACTAAATTTAAAAATTTTTGGATGCATCAGCTTTGTGCTTTTCCTGTTGATAGAGAAGGAACAGATATTAATGCATTAAAATTTAGCATAAATCTCCTTAAAAATGGTGGCTCTTTAGGTATATTTGCCCAAGGAACTAGAGTTAAAGAAGGTGAAAGCGTAGAAGCTAAAAATGGTGTATCACTATTTGCACTAAAAAGTGGTGTTGATGTTGTTCCTATTGGAATAACTGCTAATTACGAAAAAGGTGGAAGGGTTATAGTTAATATAGGAAAACCTATATCTTTTGAAAAATATAAAGGACAAAAACCAAAAACTGAACTTTTAAACCAAATGACAGATGAAATTATGCTAGAAATAGAAAAACTAATTGATGAAAATAAATAGAAAGGGACAATATGGAAATAATTCTTGCTGAATCTGCAGGATTTTGCTTTGGTGTAAAATTGGCAGTAGATTGTGTGTATGATAAATCTAAAAATGACAAAATATATACATATGGACCTATCATACACAATAAAAATGTTGTTAAAGACCTTGAAAAACAAGGCGTAGAAATAATAGAAAACTTAGATAGAGATGTAAAAGGTAAAGTTGTGATACGCTCTCACGGCGTGCCACCTTCTGTTTATAACTTATTACAACAAAAAAATATAGAGTATATAGATTGCACTTGTCCTTTTGTAAAAAAAATACACAGGATAGTTGATGAAAACTATAAAAATGGTAAAAATATTATTATTATTGGTAATAAAAATCACCCTGAAATAATAGGTATAAATGGATTTTGCGATAACACTGCTCTTATAGCTAATAATATAGAAGAATTTAATAATCTAAATATAGAAGATGATAAGGAATATATTTTAGTTTGTCAGACTACATTTGATACAACTTTATTCCGAAAATTACTAGATATTATAAAAAATGATAATATAAAAATTTATAATACAATATGTAGCGCAACAAATGAAAGACAAAATGAAGCTATTGAAATATCTAAAAACGTTGACTATATGATAATATTAGGTGATGTTAATAGCTCAAATACACAAAAATTATACGAAATTTGTAAAAAAAATTGTGAAAATACTTATTTATGTGAAAGAATTTCAGATTTACAGTTGAATATTCTTCAAAAAAATGTTAAAATTGGAATAACTGCTGGTGCTTCAACACCACCAGCTATTATAAAGGAGGCTTTAAATAAAATGAGTGAAATGGAAAATATGTCTTTTGAGGAAATGTTAAACGAAAGTTTTAAAACATTACATAGCGGTAATGTTGTTAAAGGAAGTGTCATAAGAGTTACAGATAATGAAGTGTTTGTAAACCTTGGATATAAAGCAGATGGTGTTATAGAGAAATCTGAATTTTCTAATGACCATAATGTAAACTTAAAAAATGAAGTTTCTGTTGGTGATGAAATAGAAGTTTTTGTTGTAAAAGTTAATGATGGCGATGGAAACGTTGTTTTATCTAAAAAAAGATTAGAAATGAATAAAGGTTTCGATGAATTAGAAGAAGCATTTAATAATAAATCTATAGTTAAAGGCAAAATAGTTGATGTAATAAAAGGTGGACTTGTTGCTAACATTAATGGCGTTAGAGTTTTTGTGCCATCTTCTCAAATATCAAATAAATTTGTGAAGGATTTATCTAGCTTTAAAGGTCAAGAACTTGACTTTAACATCATTGAATTTAATAAAGCTAAACGTCGTATAATTGCCGGTAGAAAAGATTTAGCTCAAGCTATTGAAGATGAAGCTAAAGCTAAAGTTTATGATAACATTAAAGTTGGCGATAAGTTAGAAGGCACTGTTAGCCGTGTTGTAGACTTTGGTGCTTTTGTAGACTTAGGTGGTGTAGATGGTCTTATCCACATATCTGAACTTTCTTGGGGCAGAGTTAAAAAAGTTAGCGATGTTTTAAAAGAAGGGGACAAAGTTACTGTTTATGTTTTAGAAGTTGATAAAGATAAAAATAAAATATCTCTTTCTTTAAAAGATGCTGAAAAAAATCCTTGGGTTTTAGCTAAAGATAAATATCATCTTTCTGATATAGTAGAAGGAAAAGTTGTTCGTCTTGTAGATTTTGGTGCTTTTGTTGAATTAGAAGAAGGCGTAGATGCTCTTGTTCATATATCTCAAATTTGCCAAAAACATATTGCTAAAGCAGAAGAAGCTTTAACTATTGGTCAAATTGTTAAAGCTAAAATTACTGAAATTGATACTGATAACAAAAAAATTAGTTTAAGTATTAAAGAATTAGATACTCCTGTAGAAGAAAATGAAGAGTAAAAATTAGAAAAAAAGCTAGCAAAAAATTTTTTGCTAGCTTTTTTTCTAAAAAATGTAAAAAAGTGTTGACAAAGTTAAAATCATATGATATTATAAATAAGCTGTTAAAACAAAGCGGTCAAAAACATAAAAAAATAAATAAAAAAGTTCTTGACAAAGTTTTGAAACAGTGATAAAATAATCTAGTCGCTAAAAAGTGACAAGATTTCAAATAAAAGTCAAGAAATTACAAAAAATAAAAAATTACAAAAAAATGAAAAAAGTTCTTGACAAGGTTAAAAAAATATGATATTATAATCTAGTCGTTAAACGAC